>CAZVQY010000011.1:0-13916 GCA_964629715.1 uncultured Candidatus Saccharibacteria bacterium | reverse complement strand
TCATCCCAATATTGTCGCATATATGCTCCACAGTTTGGGCAGCTGAATCTGTATAATATTTGAGCTTTGTTCTCTCCCTTCTTTTGAAAAACTGCATAAACCATTAATGGAGTCCCATTCCCAGTGTCAGTTCTTATTGCGTCTTTCATACCATCACTCCACCCTACAAACTCTGCGTAATCGTATGCTTTTGCTTCAACGGCTTCTCCTTTCTGCCCTTTTGCTAGATATTGTATCGGAGAGAGACCAGCCGTATTCCCAATAGACCCTGAAGTTCCTCCTCTTGTCGGGCTTACAAGAGAGCCATATTGATTATTTAGCACCAAATACTCATGTCTGTCTTTTTCCTCTCCAATCTTTTGAAAGACAGCCGTAACAATAGTGTCGTACGCCGTGCCTTTATCTTTACGAACTGGAGATTCTGTACCTCTACTCCACCCTCTAAACTCACTTCCTTTGTTTGCTATTGCTTTTACATTAGTCCCCCATTTCCCGTAAGGAATTGTTTGATTCATTTGACCCTCTATTTTCCCATCTCCAGATACCTTATATGTCACACTAGTATCTACTTTCTTCTTAAAGACAGCTTGAACTGACTTGTTTCCTGAATCCAACAAATCGTTCCTAGTTGCTTTTAGATTGCTATCACTCCAATGTGAAAAAAAGTAGTCTGCGTCAGGTACCGCTGTTACTGATTCACTGTATTTCCCTATCTCAACCTTTTGTGTACTCTTACCCTGAATTTTTCCTCCTACAAGTGCAAAGTATGTCATTGTGTATTGGCCCTTAGGACATACTGTCTCGAACTTACAACACCCACCTCCTTTGCGACCTGGACAATCCATATATCCCATTGATTCACAAGTCCCTTTTGTTCCCATTATATAAAAGCAAGCATCTACACAACGCTTAGTACAAACAGAACCTGCCTCGCTGTCAACAGCTGAGAGAGAAGAACCTCGAGAAACTCTCCAAATTAAGAAACCCCCAGATAATAGAGTAATTAAAAAAAGTACAAGAAATACTTTTTTGCTTACCTTTTTATTTAGGACTGTGGGAACGCCCATATAGTGCAGAGGATTAATAATTTATTAACAAAATATTACATGTTAATGAAATAGAAGTCAATCTCTCTATTTAAGAATTAGACTACTTCTTCCCTAGCTCCCAAACAAGAATCCTCTTTATTGTTAACGGTTCGCCCATCTTCTGAGTCGCTTCGTCCAATAAATCTTTCAATGTCCTAGACTCATCTTTAAACCACTTCTGTTCCAAAAGACATTTCTCTGCAAGATACTTGTTAAGCTTTCCCTCAACTATTTTCTCAACCATCTCCTTAGGCTTCTTCTCTGCTTCGACTTCCTTTGTAAAAGTATCCTTAAGATTCTTTATCTCCTTTTCTTCAATATCATCTCTAGAAACAAACTCAGGTTTCATCGCCGCAACCTGCAAAACAACTTCGTGTACAAAATTTCTAAAATCATCATTCTTAGCAACAAAGTCTGTTTTACATGCCACCTCTGCAAGTGCCACAAGTCTTTTATCTCTGCCATGAACATATGCATCAATAATACCCTCATACTTCTCATCAGGGTCTCCTTCAATTGGCTGATCCCACCCTCTCTCCTTAATGATTTCAACTGCTTTCTCAAAATCCTTCTCCGATTCCTTATATGCAATCTTACACAACCCAATCTTTGCACCGGTAAGATCCCTTAACCTACCAATAACATCGCTTCTTTCATTAATATACCCGATTGCTTTCTTCACATCACCATCTGATTTTACCAATGCCTCCTTACAAAGAGCCATTCCTGCAGAAGTTTTCTCTCTCAGTGCTTTAATATCATCAATTGTAATATTCGCCATATCAATATTCTAAAAAATTATCTACTTCACTGCCTTCTGGATATCTCCCACAGCTTTTTCCCCAATACCTTTTAGTGCTAATAGTTGCTCTTTGGTCATTTTCTTCAATGCAACTACTGACTTAATCCCATTCTCTTCCAGGGCTTTTACAATCCTCGCAGGAAGACCTAAATCCTCCATACTTTTCTTGTCCTTTACTTTCTTCACTTCCTCGGCCTGCTTAATCTCTTCATCGATATCTCTCTCCTTCTTCACAACTCTTACGACAGAACTACTCTGTGCACTCACTCTACCTTCTCTAAGAGCTTTCATTCTCTCCCTATCCTCTGCTTCCATCTTTGCCTGTCTCTCTTTTTCCTCAGCAGTTGCTGCTGTGAGCCTTGCAATCATTGCACTATTATCTGTTCTTAGGGTAACTAATGCCTGAGCAGCTTTGGTTCCTTTTACTGCCTTCCCAAAAAGTTCAACAAAGAGCTTAAGACTCTTTAATGAATCGTCATTTGCTGGGATTGGAAAGTCTACTAATCCTGGATCACAGTTTGTATCAATAAGACCAATTATTGGGATATTTACATTTATCGCTTCTTTGATTGCATTCTTCTCTACCTCAGTATCAATTACAATGATTGCTACAGGAAGCTTGTCCATAAATTTGATACCTTCGTACATCTTGTTCAATCTTTCTGCATCTCTTTGGAGGAGAAGAACTTCCTTCTTTACCAAACCTTCCGCACCTCTGGCAATCTGCTCTTCCATCTTTATTAAAGCATTTACACTCCTCTTAATACCATCGAAATTTGTAAAAAGACCACCTGGCCACCTTCTGTTGATGTAGAACATACCATTTTTCTTAGCAACCTCTTCGACAATCGTTGCAGCTTGTCCTTTTGTTCCAACAATGAGAACATTTCCATGATTCGCATAATTTTGGAGTTTGTCTAAAGCAATCTTTAGATTCTCCATTGTCTTTACTAAATCAATAATATGGATACCATTTCTCTCTTCATAGATATACTTCTTCATGCGAGGATCCCACGCACTCTTTTTGTGACCAAAGTGAGCACCTGCTTTAAGAAGATCTAGAAGTTCGGGCATTTGAAGACTTGGGTTTTTAGTCTCTGTCTTTATTGAGACTTCTTTTGTGGCTTCTGCCATATATGTATTCCTTTCCTTTTATTTGATATTTCTGAAGGGTATCTCTACCCAGGATTGGTCAGAAATATATGAGATATTATTTAACGGATAGGATTATATATGAAATTGAGAGTCATGGCAAATACTAAATCTCTATTCTTCTCCATTCATCTTTTGCGATTATAATATGATCAAGAAGTGTAAGTCCTATAAGTTCGAAGGAACTATCTATTCTCCTTGTTAAATCAATATCTTGCTGACTTGGTGTACTATCTCCCGAAGGATGGTTATGTGCGATTACTACACTACTTGCATTGTACTCAAGAGCTGGGATTATGATATCCCTCGGGAGCACATTAACACCATCTAAACTCCCTATACATATGACTTTTTTCGCAATTATCTCAAATCTGGAGTTTAGAAAGAGTCCTACCACATGCTCTTGCTTTCTTTTTCCGATATATTTCAATACCCCATACGCATCATTTGAGTTCCTCACAATAGCTTTTTCCCGACTACCTAAATCATACAACCTTCGACCAAGCTCAATACCACTAAGTATTCTCATACCTGTAGCTTCCCCTATTCCATCTACTTCACATATACTCCCTAGGGTAATAGCATTTTCTTTTTCGAGACATTTTCTCATCTTCCCTAGCACACTTCTAGACACCGAGAGGAAATCCTTGCCTTTTATTCCTCTACCTACAATGATAGCCAGAAGCTCCATATCGGAAAGTGCATCTATGCCTTTTTGTAAATACTTTTCCCTCGGAAGCATAGCAACATTTTAGATGATGCATATGAACTATTGATGAACTCAAGATGATTTTCTGCCTACTTTTTCTTACCTGTTTTCTTCTTCCTCCCTTTGTTTGCGTTCTTAATATATTTACAGTTCGGATAATTACTACAACCTACAAATTTCCTCCCCCATTTGCTCCTTCTTTCAACCAAATGATGATCACACTCTGGACATTTTTCCCTAAGAAGCAAAGGTACAAGACCCTTACATTCAGGATACTTCTCACAGGCCCAAAACTGCCCATATTTCCCATTCTTCAAAATCAACTTACTTCCACATTTTGGACATTCCTCTGGCTTTGCATACTTTTCAAAATCTAATGAATCCTCATTCCCGGATAAATCCTTCATACCCTTACACTCTGGGAATCTAGAACAACTCAAAAATTTCCCATATCTACCGACCCTGATTACCATCGTAGCTCCACACTCTGGACACTTCTCATCTGATTTCCCAAGAATTACAACATCCTCCTTCTTCACATCTTTCTCTGCCTTCCCTATCCCCTCCACAAGCATTTTATATTCCTTCTCTATCACCGGCTTGTACTCCTTCTTCCCTAACGAAATATCATCTAAAGAATCCTCCACATTCGCTGTATATGTATAATCAACAAGCCTTGCAAAGTTGCCCCTAAGGAAATTTGTCACTAATCTCCCAACATCCGATGGAAGAAGTGCTTTTACCTCCTTAAGAACATACCCTCTCGCAAGGATCGTTGAGATTATCGAGGCATATGTAGAAGGTCTACCAACACCTAACAGCTCAAGCTTCTTTATGAGAGATGCTTCTGTATATCTTGCTGGGGGCTGAGTGAATTTCTGCTCATTCACAAATCTCTCTTTCTCCAGCTCCTCTCCTTTCTCCATAGCATAGATTTCTTGCATATCATCCTGTGCAGATTTAATCTGAAGAACTTTCCTGAAACCATCGAACAAAACTCTCTCTCCACCCATCACAAAAAGATATTCTGGGTTCCTTAAATTCTTCGGGACGACGGAAACAGTCAACACCTCAACCTGCTTGCTAGCCATCTGGCTAGAAACTGCTCTCCTCCATATCAGTTCGTATAATTTCTTTGCAATATCACCAAGCTCTTTTCCAACCTTCTCGGAATCAGTATAGAAGTCCGACGGTCTAATTGCCTCATGTGCCTCCTGCGCATTCTTAGATTTTGTTTTGTAGAAGTTTGGCTTTTCGGGGATATATTCCTTTCCGTACCTTTCCTGAACAAGCTTCCTAATACCATCAATTGCTTTCTTACTCAATGTGGTAGAGTCTGTTCGCATATATGTGATATATCCCGCTTGATACAAAATCTGTGCGACACTCATCGTCCTTTTTGAAGTGAATCCAAGAGTATTATATGCTGACTGCTGGAGTGTTGAAGTTGTATATGGGGGATATGCATGCTTGCTTACCTGTTTTTTTATAATATCCTTGACTACAAACCAACTATCTCCGATCTCCTCTTGAAATTCCTTAACCTCCTGCTCTGTCTTAGGAATATACTTTTTCCCATCTTTCTTTTGAAGTTTTGCCTCAAGAATATGGCCTTCACCATCTTTCAAAACGACTTTTACATCCCAATATTCTTCTGAATTAAATGCTTCTCTCTCCTCTTCCTTCTCAACAATTAGTCTTAGTGCAACAGACTGTACCCTGCCCGCAGAGAGACCATACCAAATCTTTTTCCAGAGCAACTCCGAAAGCTTATATCCAACTAACCTATCCAATACTCTTCTCGCTTTCTGTGCATCAACTAGATTCATATCAATCTTGCTTGGATGAGCAATCGCATCCTTGATTACAGAATCGGTTATTTCGTGGAAAGTAACCCTCATTGCATCTTTCAAGCCCAAAGAATTCATGGTATGCCATGCAATCGCCTCACCTTCTCGATCTGGGTCCGTTGCAAGATATACATTTCCTCCCTTTGGAATTGCCTTCTTTAAATCCTTCACCACTTTCCCCTTTCCATATATTTGCTCCCAAAGTGGTTCATATCCATTCTCAACATCCACACCCAACTTACTCTTTGGAAGATCAATGATGTGCCCTACTGTCGCCATAACCTTAAAATCTGGGCCAAGGTACTTATTTATGGTCTTCGCCTTAGATGGGGATTCAACAATCAAGAGATTCCTATATCCCTTTGTCTCCTTTTTGGTTGTTTTTTTAGCTTTTGTTTTTGCCATATCTTTTCTAAAATACATTAATTATACTATGTTTGTCAAAAAAATATCCTTCTTTGGTCGTTGAAGATACCAACAACCTCTTGAAAGTCTGACATACTTGTAAGGATGTTTGCTCCCTCTCTAGCCAAGATATTACAGCCAAGAGATAGAGGAGAGAATATATTTCCTGGCACTACATACACTTCCCTATTATAGTCTAACGCAAGCTTTGCGGTTGTGAGAGAGCCACTATTTTCTCCTGCCTCGATTACGATAGTGCTCTTTGACATCCCTGCCAAAATCCTGTTCCTCTGTACAAACATATACTTATTCATCTTTATTCCTTCTGGATATTCAGCCAGCACAAGATTCTCCCTTACCATCCTCTGGCATACCTCCCTATTCTCACTTGGAATAGCACTATCTATTCCCCCAGGGACAACCCCTATTGTCTTAATCCCCCTTTGCAAACAAAGCTTATGGACATACCCATCAACGCCTCTTGCAAGACCACTTACAACCGCGATATCAAGCTTTCGAAGGAAGGAACCAAGGAAATGCGAGATAACGCTTCTTCCATACTGTGTGATGCTCCTAGTACCAACGATTGTAATGCTCTCCTTCGCAAGCAAACTCACATCCCCATATGCAAAAAGTCTCCTCGGACAATCCGGGATGTGCAATAAAAGACCTTTAGGTGTTACAACTTCCACAACCTTAAAGATACAGAACAAATATGAACTGGAGGTTAAATCACCAAAACTATTTGGGTCTGTCCCAGGTCTGTCCCCATATTCTCTCCCAAGGATAGTCCCTTGCCCGCCTCACCAAGCCCTCTGCAACAGGGTTTCTCTTGATGTACTCCCGAGCTTGTTTTAGGTCTTTTTTGTACCAGAGAATTTTCGCTTCATAACGCCCTTGAAACACATGCCCCACTCTTTTGTACTTCCTATTTATCTGCATTGCGAAGCTCACAGTCAACCTTTGCATACATTTTGATAGCATCTGTGGATTATTACCAATTTTAATAATTAAATGGAAATGGTTATCCATAATACAATAGCAGTCCAACAGCAAATCTGTTCTACGGATATTTTTATACAACAAAGAAATGAAGAGTCTCTTGTCCTCAGCATTTCTCAAGACAAGTTCTTTGTTGTTCCCTCGGTTGTATATATGATAGTACTTCTGGGGTCTGTAATCACGGTTGGTTCGTGGCATACCGACAAGCATACCGCATGGAAATGAAAAAGCCCTGAACAAGGAAAGAAGGGACGGACCTGGGATTGGCTTAGTTCGTTTAGAGCTTCTTGCTTGCTTTCATCCAAAGGATTATCTCCCTAGCACTCTTTACAGCATTGTAGCTTTGCCCTCCATCCTCAAGGAAAATTGTGAGCACATATTTTGGGCTCTCCGTTGGAAAGAATGTCGTTACCCATGCATGAGTGTGCTCATATTCACCTTTTTTGTTCAATTTCCCAAATTCTGCAGTACCTGTCTTCGCACCGACAGAAACCCCAGGAATCCCAGCCATACCGCCAATTGTGGCTCTTGGCCCATTCACTGCACTCCACATTCCCTCCCGCACCACTTTCAAGGCATCACTTGAAAGGATACTCTCACCCAATGGTTCAAATTCCGGTGAATTTCTCTCCTTCTTCTCATTCTCGAAAACACCTGCTAAATGAGGAGTATTCAACCTACCCCCATTAGCAATAGCTGCTGTCCAGTTTGCCATCTGTATGGGAGTCACCAGAGTAATCCCCTGCCCAATCACAGAGTTACAAGAATCCCCCTCCGGATACCAAACAGGCTCTAACCAAGGACTATACTTAGACAACTCTTTCTTGTTCGCCGGAGAGGGTAATCGACCACTAGCCTCCCCAGGAATATCAATCTCCGTCACCTTCCCAATCCCAAACTTCTCCAAATACGGCACTAGCTCATTCATATCCCAATTCCGTATCAGCTCACAAAAATATATATTCGAAGAAACCGAGATTGCATCAATCAGATTTAGCCTCCCATATGCATTATTCTGATACTCCTGAAAGGGAGAACCTCCTGTAAATGTGTACCCTCGCCTACTAACATATGTTGTATTTTTTGTAATCGCACCTGCATCTAGTGCAGAAGCAGCAACCACAGGCTTAAACGCTGACCCTGGGGGCATTTGTGCTGCAATCGCTCTATCTAACAAGGGATTCCCTGGATTATCCAAAATCTTGTTAAAATCTTTCTGTGATATCCCTCCAACAAAGAGATTATTGTCATATGAAGGATATGATGTCAAAGCGAGCAATCCTCCAGTATTAACATCCTCGATGACAACCGCGCCACCAACTGCACCATAATCGGAGACACTTTTCTCCAACACTTTGTAAGCTTTGCTCTGTAAATCTGCATCAATCGTCAAGTATAGATTCTCGCCAGCAACAGGCTCCTTAAGGGTGTATCCTTCATCCTCAACCATCCTCCCCATAGCATCAACCTCCCAAGCAATCTGCCCATCCTCCCCAATCAATCTCGCATCATAGGTCTTTTCTAAGCCTGTTCTCCCTACAATATCTGTAGAATCAACATAATCTAAATTCTTAAGATCCTCAGCAGTTACACTACCTGTATAGCCCAATATATGGGTGAATGCTTCTCCTCCAATATATTCTCTCTTGCTACCACTATCTACATATACCCCTGGAAGTTCATTAGAGGAAGCCTTAATCTTGATTGCCATCTCATTGTCAATATTCCTTGCAATAAGTATCTCTGTGAAGTATGGATCTTTATCATAAGTAGAATAAATTTTCTCAGAAATTGAAGAAAATTGTTCATCCTGATCAACTAGTTTGTCCTGCCAAAGGTCTCCGATAATACCCCCTAGGGTATTAGTGGCCCTTTCCAATGATTCAGTGTCTACATATCCTCTCTTGTCAAGATATTTCTCTACTGAGAGATAAAGATTCATAGATGGGGCATTCTGTGCAAGAATCTTCCCATTTCTATCCATGATTACACCCCTAAATGCTGTATCTTTTCTAATTCTAATCTGATTGTTCTTCGACTTCCCTAGCATCTCCTTTCCTTGAGTCACTTGGAGAGTAGAAAGCTGATAAAAGAGGAACCCAAACATTGCTACAAAAACAACAAAGAGCAAAACATAGTTCCATGCTGGATTAAATTTATCCTGACTTCCATCATTTAATACCCCTTTTACATCTTGAATAACTGACTTAACCGAAAAATCCAGCTTAAGAGGCTTTTTCCTACAATCAGCAGCAACTTTTTTTGAAATCTTTAAATTCATACTCCCTATTTTAATCTAATTTGGGAAGCATTTCCTCTCTTCCTCACGCCACCAATTACGTAATTAATTGAAAACATCAAGAGAATACTAAGTAGTGCTTTAATCAAGGAAAATAATATTGCCCTACCATCAATATACCCAAACTTTCCAGAAATCAGAAGTTCTGGAAGAACAAGATTGAGAATATAGTAGAGAAAAATTGAAAAAAACCTTACAACATATGATCCAACCCCATCTTCCACAGATGAGAAAAGGGAGAAAAGGGCAAACATCCCAAGGGGAATTGTAAAGAGGAGAAGATTGGTTCCCATCTTGTAGTGAGTTGTGATGTCTAAAACAAGAGAAATTGCTAAGGTTAGGACGAAAAGCTGTTTCCAATCAATCTTTTTAAATGTGAAAAGCAAAAGAAGGAAAATGATTTTAAATCCCATTAAGCTCCCAAAAAAAGATTCTAAGAAAAGAAGAAGGAATACTCCGACAACTAAGTATAGTATTTTCAGAAGTGTTTCCATATTATTCTATCTCAATAAATATTGTCATTAAGTCATCATAATCAACTAAAGGCGTAACCCTACCACTCATAGATGTTGCTGCTGGATTGGTAATTAAGTTTGCAATTCTACCAACAACAAGATACTCCCCTATCCTTTTGTCCATTGCTATCACAATATCCCCATCTTTCACATTTGAATTCATAGAGATATTTTCGATATTAATATAGTCTCCTGCCCCAATAACAACTGCCTTGCTCAAAATCGTTGGAGCTTGAACAATTTTTCCCTCCTCCACACCAATATTAGTTACAAATACTTCAAAAGTACTGCTCTTGGAGTATGGTAATAGTACCAACGCACCTTCACTATCTACTCTCTGAACAATTCCAACAAACATATTGCCTAGAGATACAACCGCACCTTCCTTCACATTCTCCCTGCTCCCTTTATCTACCTGCATATCACTAATATTATCCACACTTAGGACTTTTGCCAAAAGATATTTTTTCTCAATATTGCCTAGAAGAATCTGCTTCCTCAGTGAGTCATTCTCCTCTTTCAAAGAATGATAGTGGGCATTATTTATATCTTTTTCATATGTAGAAATTTTTAGCTCGTTATATTCCTTCCTAAATTTTGAGATCTTCCCTACTGTCCCAACATATTCTCTCAGAGAACTCCCAGCCTCCTTAGCTTCTGCATACACAGGAGAAAAGATATATGAGATACCATTACGAAGGGGTTTTAGAATTGACGAAGAATCCAAAACAAGGAAGATGCTTGCAACAAGTATTCCCAATAGAAGTACAGCATTCTCACCAATTAAGTTTTTCTTCGATTTCTTTCTGTCAAGCATATATCCAACCTAAACTAACTCTTCCCAAGACTTCTGGACTCTCTCAAGAAGATCTATATGATCAAGCATCAAAGAAGTTCCTCTAGCAGCAGCAGAGAGCGGGTCTTCCACAATCTTAACCGGCAACTCAAGTTCCTCCGTCCAATATGCATCTAATCCTCGAATCAGGGCTCCTCCACCAGCAATATATACTCCAGAAGATACTAAGTCTTTTAGCAGCTCAGGGGGGGTTTCCTCAATAGTATCTTTTACTGCATCCGTTATCAATGAGATTGTGTTCATAATCGCCTCTCTGATCTCAATGCTACTTAGTTCAACTGTTTTAGGAAGACCAGCAAGCAAATCTCTTCCCTGTACAGGATATTTTTTCTCCTTCTTAAGAGGCATTGCGGAACCCATCATAATCTTCATATCCTCTGCCGTCCTCTCTCCAATAAGCAGGTTATATTTTGCCTTAACATAGTTGACTATATCTTGGTCCATTTCATCTCCAGCGATTTTCATTGTCTTCCCAACAACAATATCACCTAAAGAAAATACTGCAATGTCAGTAGTTCCACCTCCCAAATCAATTATCATGCTTCCAGAAGCTTCTTCAATTGGAAGACCTGCCCCTATACCCGCAGCCATAGATTCCTCAACTACATACACTTGTCTTGCTTGAGCTGTTTTCACCGCATCAATTACGGCTTGTCTTTCGACTTCAGTAACTGATGAGGGAACACCTACAATTACTCTTGGTCTCTGTATTTTAAGACCTTTGTTATAGTATTTATGTGCTTTTGTAATGAAATGGTGGATCATTGCTTGGGTAGTATCGAAGTCAGATATCACACCATCTCTAAGTGGCCTTACAGCAACAATATTGCTTGGAGTCCTCCCTATCATCTGCCTTGCCTCCTTCCCAACGGCCAACACAACCTTTGTTCTCTTATCTATCGCTACTACAGATGGCTCTGATACTACAACACCGTGGTTTCTCATATATACCATAGTATTTGCTGTACCTAAATCTATCCCTAAGTCATAGGTTATCAAGTCCCAAAAAGAATTGAGTGGTTTCATGAACACATTTTTATTACTAATTAGTTAGATGATTCTAACATTATTTTTTAAAGAAAGGTATATACTTTCCAATCAAAAAAAGGATTGAACAGAGGAATTACTCCTGATCTTTTCTAAGCAGTTTGTAGCATTTCATACATACATTGATCTTAGAAGGTACACCATCAATATCAACATCTACTTTTCTTAGATTTGGTTTGAATACTCTTTTTGTCTTAGGTGCTTTATATCTCCACCCTACAGAGTGTTTATGTTGTATTCTGTTACCAGAGGCTCTAGATTTTTCACATAGTTCACATGATTTTGCCATAGGGTGGATTATATATTAAAGATTTAATTGGTGCAAGACCTCTCTCCCTTTTCTAATTCCTCAAGATATTTTAATCTTTTTACATAGAGAGAGTATCGAATATGTAGAAGATGATCAAGACTATTGTTCTGGAATAGCTCTTTTAATAACTTTTCATTAATATTCTTATTGTCGCTAAATGGAAGATCTTTTCTTATCAAACTTATCAAAGTTACAGTAATCAATATATTATCTTCAAAGATATCGCTTGATATTTCTGGAAGCATTTTGGCGAAAAGATTATCAACTGCTTCTCCATCCGAATCTGCCTGAAGATGAATCTCAGCACCAACATCTATCATAGCACCCATATCCCTCAGTAGTATTGGATCCATACTGGCCTCAAGAGTATCAAAATTAATATTCCAAGCTCCTACAGAATGGGTGTACTCATATATAGAGTTTAATGAAGCCGTTTTTGTATCAGAAGAAAAAGCGGTGAGAAATTCTGCAATAGAATCATTCATCATTATGGGATATTATACAACTCTGACAGAGTAATGGGAAGAGATCACCTTCTCGTCAAATTGAGGAAATCAGGGTGCATACCCCTAGGGGTATGCTCAAGGCTTATGATTATTAATTCAAAGTAAAAGATATGGCACATGATGTATAATGGGGTTATGAATTTTTTTACATCAGATACAATCTATTGGATTCTATTTGCCATTCCATCAATTTTGATCGCATCAACTATTCATGAATATGCACATGCCATCACTGCTGTGAATCTTGGAGACCCCACGCCCAAGGCTTACGGAAGACTCACCCTGAACCCTCTTGCTCATATTGACCCTCTCGGAGCACTGTGTATGGTTCTATTTAGATTTGGGTGGAGCAAACCTGTTCCAATTAACACAAGGAATTTTGATAATGAGCGACTTGGGACCGCCTTAACCTCTTTAGCAGGCCCTCTTTCAAATATCCTAATGCTTTTTGTTACTGCTTTTGTTAACAATATTTTCAAACCTCTCCCAAATTCCCCTTTTTCCACCTTCCTCCTTACTTTCGCAATGATTAATCTTGTTCTTGCAATCTTCAACCTAATACCAATCCCTCCACTTGACGGACACAAAATTGTTGGCTCAATCCTGCCTAACAAACTGTCATATTACTGGGAGAGTCTTGAGAAGTACTACATGGTCTTCATAGTCATCCTCGTCTTGCCAATTTTCCCTTCTGGTTCCATCGCATCCCTAATAATTGGTCGTTTGAGTTCCAAAATCCTTCTGATACTAGGTTTTCTATAAATATCAGGCTATAAGCCCCAACCTATTGGTAATCCCCTTCTTGCCATGAGATAATATAGTGCTCTAGGAGACATTGGCGGATTCATAGCTCCGATACATGAGCTAGGGATTCCAAATAGAAAAAATAGCTCAGCTCCGTGGAGTTGAGTTGAGGAAACCCACCGTAATTATACGAGCTCAATGATTCTGCTACCTTCTAGAGCATTCTTCTTAATTGACACATCTCATAATTTAATGTAAAACTTAACAAGATTTAATTAAATACTAATAATTATGCCCACAGAAAATTTCTCACCATCCAATGATTCCGAAATCCCCGAAGAAACAACACCTATTACTTCCCAACCGCAGTCTCAAACTGTCGATCAATATTATTCTAATCTTGCGACAACAGCTGAGGCTAATAGGGATACGATTCAAGGACTTGCACAAAAGAGTACTGCTTTAAACGAACAGCTTTCAAAACAAGAAAATCGCCTGACCGCAGCAGAAAAGGCTTACAAGAATAGTACTGGGATATTCCAGGGGATAGGATTAGATGCTTTGCAAAAAATAGAAGAGGTCAAAACGGATCTCGTTCGAGGGCAAGCTACGAGGGTAGACAATAGATTGA
>CAZVQY010000010.1:12056-16774 GCA_964629715.1 uncultured Candidatus Saccharibacteria bacterium | reverse complement strand
GTCATTCGTAGGTGATTGGGTGGACTCCTTCGGACTCCACCCAATCACTCCCTCGGGGTGACTCGACTTGAACGAGCGACCTCTTGCACCCCATGCAAGCGTTCTAGCCATCTGAACTACACCCCGTGGGTTAATTATATCAAATTTATGAAATCTTTTAGCCTCTCCTTTAATTTGTCTATTCCCTCATACACAATCCCTTCAATTCCAAAACTTTGGGCTGCTTTAATATTCTCCAAACTATCATCGATAAGAATCATATTCCCAAAGAGGCTATCCGTAATCTCTTCTAGCTTCCCAAAAGCTTTAGGACTAGGCTTCAAAAATTTATCACCATCTATTACTCCGTCAAAATACTGTATAAAATGTAATTCGTTATCATAACTTTCTAATATCTTGCTTTGAAGATTGGTGAAAAGAAATATTCGAAGATTATTCTTTCTCAATTCTAACAACAAAGAAACAACATCACTCTCCAACTCTCCTTTTTGAGGATTAAAGAGAACATTAGAAAAATCCACCAATACAACCATTATTTAATCTCAATAACAACCTGGTTAGGACTAAGTATTGCAGAGAGTTTAAACTCTTCCCTCTCTTCCATACCACTAAATGTATATACTGACTTTTCACCCTCTCTTATAGTACTAAGAGTCATTCCCAAAGGGAGGGAAGCTCCGTTTAATGACTTTACAGCTCGATCAATTTTTAGACTCTCAAATGTTAATACCAAATCTCCATCCTCATTATATTTTGCACTAGCCATAGGGATTGGATTCTCTCCACTTGCTGAGACAACAAAAGCAAATTTCAGAATTCCACCAGAAGCACTATATGCATATGAATTGATTGAGGAGTCTTTATCAGAACCTACTCCAGATATTGATTGGTCACTCAATGAAAATTCGCTGCTCCCAAGGTTCCCAGAAATCTCTTTTGCTCCTGGATACTTTACATTTAATACCACACTCCACGTATTCTGACTACTACTCTTGGACACCAGATCTAATTTAAACACCGTACTTTGAGAGAGGCCAATATCATAGAAGCTTTTTTCTTCAGAACCAGAGACATTATGGTACAACCTTAAAATCCCCTCCTTGTTAACTATTCTTTCACCTTGGAAAGGAATTCCAGCACTATCTTTCTGAACATTACTTATGCTAATCTTTATGACATTAGCATTAGCATCATATCTTGCAACTGCCTGCGGTTCACTTATACCTTTTAGTTCAAAAACGAATTCATGATACCCATCTCTTGGGGTATCAGAAATACTCTCAAGGGTGAATTTGTCATCCTCCACCAAAGATCCTACCTCCTGAGTATTTGAGGAAAAACCTGAGAAATCTCCCTTAGCAGGTTCACCATTTGTCTTATCTTTTTTGTCCTCTACCGTAACTTCCTTATCATCCCCCCTTTCAGCATCATCTTCTTGCTTCTCTATTGCTTCCGGTGTTTTTCCTTTATCTTCTTTCCCCTTGTTCTTTGAAATTATGTATGCCGTCAGTCCTCCTAATACTAAGAGTATTAGAAGAAAATATATCGTTGATTTTTTCATATACCTCTTAATTAATATTTTAATACCCAATCCTAACATATGGTAGAAGATATTGAAATACATTACAGTTGTGGTAGGATTTAGTATGGCAAAAATAATAGAGATAGAAAATGTTGTAGAGAATCCAACTGTAGAGGTAAAGCCAGTTGAGAAAAAAACGTTTGATTCAAAGACACTAATATTCCCAATAGTGGCAGTACTTTCTGTTATTAGCATAGCAGCCTTCTACTACTTCGCAGTGTACAAACTTAGGCCAACACCTCCATCTGAAGTTGTACTATTCAATAAGAGATATATCTCTTCGAAATCGAGTAGCAATCCTTTCACTAAAAATCTCCCTGCCCTCTCAGAGCCTCGGGAACCTAGAACAGAAGAGAGCCCACTAAATGGCCTACTCTTCACAAAAAAGGAAATGGATGAGATGAAGAAGAGGAGACCCGTAGCTGTGATGACAAACAATCATTCAAGTGCAAGGCCCGCATCTGGATATAATAGTGCAGATATTGTATTCGAAACAAATGCGGAGAGTGGTATTACAAGAAATCTTGCAATATATTGGAGCAGTGCACCAGACAAAGTTGGCCCCATTAGAAGTCTAAGGCAATACTACCTTGAATGGCTAAGTGAATTCGACCCTATCCTCATCCACGATGGTTGTGCAGAGAGTACCAACCCCAAGGCTAATGCATGTGGTAATGTCTATACATATGGGATAAAAGACATTTCTACAATAGGAGCATGGAGATGGAATGATGGGCGAAGATATGCCCCACATAATGAATATAGCTCTGTAAAAAATGCTTGGGAATATGCAAAAAAAATGAACTGGGATAGTTACCCTAGCACAATACAAAGTTTAGAGTTCAAAAATGATGCAGATATGTCTGATAGAGGGAAGAAAACAGTAGTAAAAATAGTCTTTCACATGAGAATAAACAATAGCGGTGCATATGATGTGATTTGGACATATGACCAAGACACAAACACATACTTAAGAAAAGTCGGAGGAAGAAACGATATCGACCAAGAAACAAACACGCAGGTTACTGCAAAAAATGTTGTCATACAGAAAGTAAAGATGTATGGTGCATCTGATGGTACCGCAAGGGTCATCATTCCAACAATTGGAGAGGGCGATGCGATAATACTTCAAGATGGAAAAATCATTAATGGGAAATGGAAAAAAGAGACGAGAACAGGTAGAACAAAATACTATGACAGCAGTGGTAGTGCAATAAAATTCAATCGTGGTAGAATATGGATATCTGCTATGCCCCAAACAGATGGAAAATTTGATATAATCGAACAATAATATTAGACAGTTGGGGAAGTAATGCTAAAAAATCTTTTCATTTCTAAAGTTAGAATCAGCGTCCTAGAAACGTACATGTCCAATCTTGAGGCCTCACACCATGTGCGTGGTCTTGTGAGAATACTTGATGAAGAGATTAATGCTGTAAGGAGAGAATTGATGAATTTAGAGAAGGCAGGGATTCTTAAATCTAAGAAGGAAGGCAACAGAGTCGTATACAGAATAAATAAGGAGTGCCCTGTTATCTATGAGTTAAGATCTATATTCTACAAAGAGTCAGAAGCAGGGAAAAGAATAATGAATATTGCAAAAGGTGTTGAAGGTGTTGAGGTTGTAGTATTAACTAGTAGCTTCATTAAGAAGAAACATGATAATCCTACCGATGTCGACTTCCTCTTCATTGGGAATATGAAAGTTAGAGATTTAACAAATACTATTGCACAACTAGAGAAAGAGACAGAACAAGAGATTAGATTTAGTGCTATTACGAAAGAGGACTTCGATTTTGCAAGAAAAAAGAGAGAACCCTTCTTGATGAATATCCTAGAAAACGATAAAATTGTACTCTTTGGACAAATATCAGACTTACTTTAACTATGAGAATCAAATTTAATTTCAATATTAACTGGAGAAAAACATTTAGATATGTAGTACTTGTAATAGTCACTGCGTTACTAATCTCATCAATTCTAATCGCGCTCCCCCTTACAGAGAAAGTTTCTGATCGATTCTCCTTTAATCTCAATACGAAGGACTCAGAATACTGGTCAAAAGAATTCATTGTTAGGATTGAGACAAAAGAGGAGAAAGAGATAAAAAGAGCAAGGGAAGTTTTTTACAAAAGACTTAGGAATTTTGGAGTTGAGAATTCTACAATATTCATTGAAGATAGTGATGATTCATCCACAAGGTTAAGAATTGTTGTTAATTCGACCAAGGATCAAACAAATGTAGCACAGTTAATTGCTAACAGATTTGATTTCAGAGTTGTCACAAGAAAGAGTGATGTCGATTTTGCAGATGAGAGTAATCCTCTTACAGCAATGATGGCAGAGAATTATGACCCTACAGAATGGGACTATTCTGATTTCAGATCAGTATATATCCCGAAAGAGAAATTAAGAACAAGTGGAGGAGATTATCGATATTTTGCTATTTTCAAACTATGGCCGAAGAAAAACAGGGAGATTAATGAATTCCTAAAGAAAAAGCAGGGGGAAACAATCGGGATTGAAGTTGATAAGTTTGTCTCACCATATCAAGTTCCTATCTTTCAAGAGGGCAGCAACCGACAAGAATCTATAATAATTGGAGTTAATGCAGAGAGTGAAGTGGAGGCAAAGGTAACTAGTATTCTCTACAACTCTGGCCATATACCTGCTACATATACTATTGAAGCTCAGAATGAATTAACACCTCAAAACATTAGTATTGACTATATTAAAGTTTCCATAGGCTTGATCATTTCATTAATTGCATCTTACCTATTCCTCTTTATTCTTAAATATGACACTAAAAGCAATCTGATTAGATCACTCTTTGCTACTGTTATAACATTAGCAACATATCTGTCATATATTAAATTAACACATATTCCTGTAGATACATTCCTTCTCACTATTTGTGCAATACTAACAATGATTTTAATAAGGGCACTCGTTAATAATAGGGACTCTGAGTTATACATAATAATTGGAGCTGTAGCGATACTAATCACAATTAGTATCCTTGGAACTGGGTTGATGTCTTCCTTTGCGATTGCAATGATCGGCTTGATTGCTCTATCAAAACTGTCATTAATAGTAACAGATTGGTATATAGATAATGTTACACAGATATAAATAT
>CAZVQY010000010.1:0-11956 GCA_964629715.1 uncultured Candidatus Saccharibacteria bacterium | reverse complement strand
ATTGGTATATAGATAATGTTACACAGATATAAATATGGAAATATTTAATGCAGTATTAAACAATTGGAGTATACATCAGATATTCTCTCTGCTGGGTATGTTTGTTTTTGTTTTTCTATTCTTCATTTTTGCATCTTGGTATTTAAGTGGGAAGAATAAAAAGTTTGTACTATTCTCTTCTATTTCACTACTCCTGGCAGGCATAATTACAATACTCTCCTTTATACTTCTCAAGGAAGTATTTGAAGTCACCATTAGATATATCTTTCTTCTTACCCCTGTAATTCTTCTGTTCATTGAAGTTATTAGTATTGGCATGATCCTTGGTTTCTTCAGCTTCGAGAATATGCAGAAAGATATGAAATCAGCTCTCCTTACAAAAGAGGCATTCAAAGATTCACTTCAAATTACACTATTTATTGTCCTACTTATTGTTGCACTTATTCTTTCTATAACAGGCATACCTCTTATATTTATTCTCATTACAACAATTCTCTCGATTGGGACTATCTGGATTAACTTCCTACTAGTTACTCTTCTTTTCAAAAATGACTAATCGCGCCATCATTGTAATAACTGGATGTACGGCATCTGGGAAGTCTGCTGCTGCATTAAAGATTGCCAAGGATATTAATGGTGTAATTATCAATGCAGATTCAAGACAGGTTTATAAGGAAATTTCCATCGGAACTGCGAAACCTGTTCCAGAGAAGGTTGAGGGCAAGGTATTGATAATCGATAATATCAAGCACTATCTCTTCTCGTATGTTTCTGTGAAAGAGGAGTATAACCTCTACAAATATCAGAAGGATGTTTTCTCACTGTTAGATATTCTCCCAAAAGAGACAACTCCGATATTGGTTGGGGGGACAGGATTGTATATAGATTCAGTTGTGTACAATTATAAGCTCAAGATAAATAGGGAGAAAAAATTAGATATGAATTTAGATTCGCTAGCAATTAGTAAACTACAAGAACTGGTTGATAAGGAGGAATTTGAAAAACTTAATGAGAGTGATAGACAGAACCCAAGAAGATTAATGCATGTAATTAGCCATGGCCTTCCAAGTATTAAGAAAGGGAAACCCTTAATTCATAAGTACTACTTTTTGGATATAGACAGAGACATGCTAAGAAAAAACATTAGATTCAGAGTTGAAGAAATGCTAAGGGAGGGATTGATTGAAGAGAATGAAATGATTAGATCTAAAGGATTAATCGGATACTCTGCGATAAACACGATTGGATATAAAGAGTTTAATGGGTATTTTGAAGGAAATAAAAGTATCGATGAGGTTAAGGAAGAAATTATCACACATACAAATCAATATGCTAAAAGACAGAGAACTTGGTTTAGGAAGAACAAAGAGATAATTTATGTGAAAGACTACAAGGAGATACTAAACTCCCTCGATACTCATTTGGAGAGTATATACCCCATCCTCTGATTTTATTAAAGCTATAGTCGCCACCTCAAATTGAATTTCTTCAATTCTTAATTGCTTTGTTACTACAGAGAGATCTTTTACAACATTCATATATTCCTGTGTAGAGAGATCTTTATTTATCCTTCCTAGAGTAAGGTGAGGAATAAAATTAATATCCTCTTTTGCTCCTGTAATCTTTTTAAGTTCTAAGTATAATTGTCTAATCTCATCCCCGCCCTCCAAGGCATCCAGATAGATTAGCTCCCTATATTTTCTTGATATCCCTAATTTAACAGAATTCAGCCTCACTTTAAATTTCCTAAATGCCAATTTCTTTAGCTTCTGTTTATAGAGAAATACCCTAGGGAAAGACATTTTCTCCCCAAGATAGAGTAAAGTAATATGATATGTTTTGGGATCACTCCATCTAACCTTAATTCCAAACCCCTCAAACACACCTTTTACTCCATCTCGAACCTCGATTATACTTTTTTTACTTTGATCACTTGGCAAAAAACCTAAAAAAAGGCTCATCTAACTTCTACTTTATTTTAGTTATATTATTCATGTAAGGTCTTAATACCTCTGGTATAGAAATACTTCCATCTCCATTTTGATATGTTTCAACTAAAGCAACCATTAATCTGCTTGTAGCAAGTCCTGAACCATTTAGGGTATGCATATATTCAATCTTCCCATCAGCCTTTTTATACCTCATATTCCCCCTTCTTGCTTGATAATCCTTGGCGTTGGATACAGAACTAACCTCATAATACTTTTCCATCGAAGGGATATATACCTCAACATCATATGTCCTCGCCATACCTGCAGAACAATCACCTGCGGCTAGCTTTACAACTCTGTAATGCATACCTAATCCCTCAACTAATTCCTCCGCATTATTCAGTATTTCCTCAAAAGCTCCTTTGGATTTCTGCGGAGATGTGAACTGGTACATCTCAACCTTATTAAACTGATGCATACGAATTAATCCTTTTTCATTAGCTCTATAGCTGCCCGCCTCCCTCCTATAACAAGGAGTGTATGCAAAGAATTTCTTGGGTAAATCCTTCTCCTCTAGAACATCTCCCCTGTAAATATTGGTAAGGACTGTTTCTGCAGTTGGGATTAAGCATAATCCATCTTGAACCCAATATACATCATCTTCAAACTTCGGAAGCTGACCCGTAGTATATGCGGATTCCCGAGTTACAAGATTTGGGGGGATAATCATTTCGTAACCATTCTTCAAATGATATGAGATAAAATAGTTAATCAATGCCCATTCTAATTGAGCTCCTAATCCCCTATACATTGAAAAATTATTCCCAGATACCTTTGTTGCTGTTTGGAAATCAAAAATACCCAAATCCGTCCCCAACTCTACATGATCTTTAATCGCAAAGGAGAATTCTGCCTTCCTACCAACCTCTTTGACAACTTCATTGTTCTCCTTCCCTCCTGATACCACATCTTCATCCGGAATGTTCGGGAGAACCTCTAATCTCGCTTTTAACTTCTCGTCTGTTTCTTTCAATTTTGCCTCAACCTCTTTCACCTCCTCAGACTTCTCCTTCAACTCCTTTACCAAATCCTTGAAAGCATCACCCTTCTTATCTTCTTTTGCCATCTTTTCGTTGAAGCCCTTTTGTTCAGCCCTTTTTGTATCATATTCGGTTTGCAACTTCTTCTTTAATTCGTAAAAGAAGATTAGCTCTGTTAAATCAAACTCCTCTTTATTCATCCTTTTTAACAAACCTTTTTCAACTTCGTCCTTATTCTCAACAATTCTTTTGATATCTAACATGTTTCTTTTTATTAATTTAGAAAGACATCTTTATTATATTACCACAACTCTGTTATATCAACGACCAACTCAGAAGATCTAGCATTGACATACCACTACTCTGTTAAAAATATGACGAAGGGGAAAATTCCAAAAAAGGTTGTGAAAAAGAGATGAATGGAGGCAAGACCTTCAATTGAATATCTGTATCTGCTATTATCATGAATATGAACAACGTTGAAATACAATTAAAAAAATATATTGAGAGAGCAAGGAGGATATTAATCCTCACTCATAAGAGTCCTGACGTCGATGCTTTTTGTAGCTCATTGCTTCTCAAGCAGGGATTAGAACAAATTTATCCTAAAAAAGTTTTTGTTATCCAGTCAAGACAGAATCCAACTATGAAACTTCCAGGGATGCAGGATGTTCAGATTTTATCTAAACTTGATTCAAAAGATTTTGATCTAATTATTGTAACAGATGCAGGAGATATGAGTTTGTGCGTAAACGAAGATGACAATATTGATATCAAGATACCAACGATATATATAGATCATCATGATACTTTCTTTAGCTACCAGAATGGTGAACTTCTAATTAATAACAACATGAGCTCTGCAACAGAGCAGGTATATGTACTTCTTCAGGGTATATGGGGAAAGAAATTTAGATTGAATGAAGAATCAGCAGAATTAATACAGTATGGGATTGTTGCTGATACCGGAAGATTTCTATATGATGTCACAACACCGAATTCTCATAGAGTTTTTGCAGATGCACAAGAGATTACCTCCGTTGATTTAGAGGAATTTTCATATAGGAATTCAAAATTCCCTAGAGAAGCAACTCCTGCTATTATCAAATACCTTGGGTCACTAACAATCGAGAAAGATATGGCATATATGTTTGTTGATAGGGAAGTACTGGAAAACAATCAGGAATTGAGACAGGGGGCAAGTACTGCACAAAGTTTTTTGAGGGATAAATATCTTAGATTTATACAGGGGGTTCATTGGGGATTCATTATCAAACCTGATATGAATTTTGATGATAGTTGGTTCGTGTCTTTTAGAAGTACAAAGGGATATCAAAATGTAAAGGTAATTGCTGAAGAATTGGGTGGAGGTGGCCACACATATTCTGCTGGTGTACAGATGAAAGCTAATTCATTGAACGAGGTATTGGAGAAGATATTGAGTGTCGCTAGGAGATACCTAGAGGAGGAGAAAAATTCTGAGGAAATGTAGTATATTACAAAAAATACCTATACCTATCTTTAATTAACTACTTGCACTAGAGTATCTCTTCACATTCCACTTCCAGAACAAATTTGAAAGAAATACTAACAATATTCCAATACCCAGTCCCACAAACACAAAACCATAACCAAATTCTCCCCTTATGATATTGGCAGGAACTGTAGTCAGAAATGCAATTGGGATTACAGTATAAAACACAACACCTAACGAGTTCCCAAACACATCAATAGGATATTTCGTCAATCCAAGAAGCTCTTTGGCAATTGAAAGATAACCATTCCTTGGTTTAGAGATAGCAAAGCTTGCAAAAAAAAGATATATAGCATACCAAATAATTAGTGCGACAAATATTCCTAGTACTCCAACTACAACATTAAAGAATTCTAGCTCCCCCCACTCTACAACAATGTAATACATGATCAATATCACACCAGAAATAGATGTAATGAAATTTGTAATAAAAAAATCGGAGAATGATGCATACCAAGATGAGGAGAGAGGTTTAAGAAGAATATAATCAAACTTCCCTTCAAGAACTTTTGATTCCAGATACAAAAGGTTTGTAGAGAATACTGACCAACCTACATAGTTAAGGATATTCCAAATACCTATCACAAGATATGTTTCTGACTTGCTCCAACCAGCATATAACTCACTACCACCAAACAAGACATTAAGAAGTGCTATTTGAATCCCAACAACAAGAAGAGTTCTAAGTATCCTTACAATGATATCAGTTTTATATAGATAGCTTCGTTTTAAGCCTCCTCTGAAGACCTGCCTCCACACATGGAAATAATATTTTACTCCCCTGCTATATTCCCTCTGCCTCATAATGAGTTATTGCTTTTTTGAAAATTAATTTGTAAACGAAATATAATATCGTTATCCACAAAATCCCAAATGAGAAACCCAAGAGTATTTCATTTGTTTTCATTCCCCCAATAAATACTTCTACAGGGAAGGAAAGAGTATATCTAAATGGAAGGATTTTAAATATCTTACTTGCGAAAGCAGGAAGAAATGCTAGTGGAATAAACTCTCCCGAGAGCAGAGAACCAATATTGTTAAAGAATATTCTAATACTATCCATCTCCTTAATTTTCATCGCAATCAATGAAATAATATTTCCTATCAAAAAACTAATAGAAAAACCAATGAGAATAGCAACAAGCCCCAAACAAATGGAGAACATATTAAAATTCATTACCCAAAGGTCATTCTTAAGGGAGAATAAAAGACCAATAATAAAGGTGGGAAGAAAAAGGATTACCATTAATAAATTCCCCCCTATATTAATACCTAGATACTCTAAAAGGTAGCTGTATGGTTTAAGCAAGAAGTTCGAGAATTTCCCATCAAGAATATTCCTGACCCCATGCTCCATTGTGTAATCTGACGTTAATTTGCTAACAAGCATTATTAATATGTAATATGTTACAACATACCCTTGTTCAATATTCCCATTGACCTGAGCTGAAGTAAGCCAGATATAACTTAGCCCAACAATTTTTATAACATCTGCGATAATCCATGCAACCATCTGCCCCCGATACTGGAGCACCCTAGAAAAGTACATCTGAATCTCTCTACTTAATATTCTTTTATTCTTGATCTTTTTTCCCTCTAATTTCATCTTCTAGCTGTTTAACTTTCCACATAAATAGTTTTGACTTACTCTGTGCATTTGGATAGTCAGAAACAAAACTAAGTGCAGTTTCTAAGACCGCTCTAGGTTTTGTTTTTGCCCATTTGATATACATTGTTAATCTCTTCTTGTCATCAAGCTTCCCTGCCAATCTAAGACCGTAGCTTTGATGCTCAGTTGAAACATACTTTCCTTTATCTCCAAATATCCTCTTAGGATTTGTTTGTAGGGAATTTAAATCAAAGAGTTCTTTTTGAGATTCGTCTCCCTTTTTTGGAGGTGTTTGTTTTTTTAATTGAGAAAGAATATCTTTTAATGATTCCATATATATGGAGTATACCATTCACTTCCCTTTCTTGAAACAAGACTTTCATGTACAATCAATAGAATGAATACACAAGTCGGAGTAGATGAGATAGAGCAGGAAATTGTAAATCCTAAGATTGGAGATGAGGAGAGGAAGAAAACATTCAAACATTTTTTCTTAAATATTGCTACTGCGAAAATAAACCATAGATGCTCACCTTTAGTAGGAAAAGATGATGAATTTCTAGAGAACTTTTTAAACAAGGAGACGCTCACACAATACTACGCATAGGAAGCTATCGATAGAATTAAATTACTTAGTTAACTTTTAGAATTGGAAGCGCTGTTATAAGTGGAGAAAAGCCCGGTTACTTCTTTTTCTTACTATCAAACTTCACCTTCCCTCGATATATCTCCTTTGTGGAATTCTCAACTTCAGTTCTCATCTGGGGGAAGAAAGTCCCCTCTCTTGCTGTCACATCCTCCATAAACCAGAAAACTCTTTCACTCTGCCCATAACCACTTACAGGTGGCATACCGTACTCCAACATCTCAACAAAATCTATATCTAACATTTGTGCTTCTTCATCTCCACCTTCTCTCAGCTCCTGCTGCTCCAGGAACCGATCTAGTTGATCCTGTGAGTCATTTATCTCAGAGTAGCCATTACCTAATTCGCTCCCAGCAATAATGACTTGGAACCTCTGCGTCAACCTATCATCACCATCTTGAGACTTCGCTAGAGGAGACATGAATTTCGGATGATTAACTAAAAATGCAGGTCCAGAAATCGTTGTTCTAATACTCTTCCACAGTGAATCGATCATCCTGTTCCTATTCTCTTCTCCATTAAGCTCAATATTATTCTCTTTAATGACTTGCAATATTTTCTCATCACTATCTTCAAAAATATCGACACCATACCTTTCCTTAATTATCCCAGTATAGTCTATCTCTTCCCATTTACCAGCAATGTTGAAAGTATGACCCCTTGTAGTGAACTCTGTTTTACCATACACCTTATTTGCAATCTCTAAAAACAACTCCTTAACCAGTTCCATATTATCTCTGTAATCAGCATAAGCCCAATACCATTCGATATCATAGAACTCCTGGAGATGCTCATCATCTATACCTTCATTTCTAAAATGAGGCCCAAAAGTGTATATCTTTTCAAAACCACCGCCTATCAATCTTTTCTGATATAGTTCTGTAGAAATTCTAAGATAGAAGTCCTGATCTAAAGCATTATGATGAGTGGTAAATGGTTTAGCATCTGCACCACCAGGGATTGGTTCCATTATGGGTACTTCAACTTCAAGAAAACCTTTCTTTTTGAGAAGTTCTCTTTGTACTTCCCAAAATTTTACTTTTCGTTCAAAAAGTTTAATTCTCTCCGGATGGATGACAAGATCCAAATATCTTCTCCTGAACTTTTGCTCCTTATTCTTAAGTTCTCTTGGAATTGGTCTAATCGCTTTTGAAAGCAACCTAATGTTCTTCGCAACTATTGTAATCTGTCCTGTCTTAGATTTCATTATCTTCCCATACACTTCAACAAAATCAGAAAGATCAAGAAGTGAGAGATTATTCCAACCTAAATACCCTTCCTTGGAATCTTCACTTATATCACCCTTCTTAATCATAATCTGAATACTCCCAGATTGATCTTTAATATCTCCAAAAACCAACTTCCCATGCTCTCTCCAAGCCATAATTCTTCCAACAAGACAGGTCTCTTTCCCATCATACTTTTCAAAACTTGATACTACATCTCCAATATTATCCTTCCTAAACGACTTTCCTGGATATGGATTGATACCCAATTCTCTAAGTTTCTTAATTTTTTCAATTCTTACATCTCTCTGTCCTATTAAATCACTTTTTACATCCTCCATAGTATTAATTATTGAAATGAATTTGTAGATTATACCACAAGGAAAAGACTTATTCGTGAATTAACAATATGTCTCCTTTTTGAAAATTCTCATAGAGATATTTTGCATCCTCAACTAGCATCCTTATGCATCCAGCACTCTGCCTAGTATATATATTGCTCTCTGGCTCAAACCATTTGCCCCCATCTTTCTCATACTTCCAGATTAGACCATGAAGACCATACCAAGAATTTTGTTTCTGACTGTGGTAGAATGCCATCCAATAGGGCATATATTTTCCATCAGAAGTTACTGGTTCCCTCCCTTTATCTACAATTGGGAAAACACCATATACTTCCCAACCATCTACTGGACCTGAAAGACCTATTATCTTCTCAACCTTCCCATTCTTCCAAACATATAGTTTCTGCTGAGAATTATCTACCTCCAAATATTTATCTGCATATTTCCCATCCGTTCCTGGACCCTCCTTGCCATCAATCTCTACTCGAATATCAGATACTCCACTGCTGAATGATTCATTAATCTTCTCATACAGAGAGGAGTATTCTGGAATTTTATCGCTCGTCCTTGTCAAAAATTCTCCCTTGCTACTCTTCACCATTTCCTTACCTCCAAACACCGCTTCAAAATATGAAATCACTTTCTTTTCAACATATTCATCGAACTTTGATTTATTGATTTTCGAATCTGTTAGAAGCGAGGTGAAATCATTACTTGAGATTGTTCTGTACACACCATTAAATTCAATCCTTACAAAATACCTTACTTCCTCTTCTACATTCTCCAATTGATCTGAAGCTTCTGATTGTATACCTTTCACTTCCGACTCATTTATCTGTTTAAGATATTCATTCCCTCCTTTGTTAAAAAGATAGAAGGAGATTGGAACTAAAAGAATACTTGCTACAATACCAATGACTGCTACAAATGGTATCGAGATTAAATCCTCATTTTTTTTCTTCTCATGCATATATAAATATATTGGAATATGGAGGAAGAATCAATGGGGTATAGTTTCCCTATTTCTGATATACTTTTCTGTCAAGCATTAATATATAATCAAAGATATGGAAAACAAAAACACCCTAGAAAATATTGTTGCCCTGTGTAAACGAAGAGGAATAGTGTATCCGAACTCAGAGATATACGGTGGTATTGGAGGCTTCTATGACTACGGTCCTGTAGGCGTGGAGATGCTAAACAACCTAAAAAGATATTGGTGGAAAAATATGGTTGATAAGAGGGAGAATGTTGTAGGGATAGATGGGAGTATCATAACTCATCCGAAAGTTTGGGAAGCATCAGGCCATGTCGAAAATTTTGGAGATGAAGTTGTTGAATGTAAAAAGTGTCATCAGAGATTTAGGCCTGAAGATATCAACGAGAAGTGCCCTAATTGTGGGAATTCTGAGTTTACAGATCCAAGATCATACAACCTTCTTTTTAAGACAGAGGTCGGAGTAATTGAAGGAGCTAAGACAATAACGTATCTTAGGGGGGAAGCATGTCAGAATATATATTTAGATTTTAAGAATGTTGTAGATAGTACAAGGCAACAGATACCATTCGGGATTGCTCAGATTGGCAAAGCTTTCAGGAATGAGGTAACTCCAGGGAAATTCATCTTCAGAGTTAGAGAGTTTGAACAGTGGGATATGCAATTCTTTGTCCAGCCAAATGATATGAATAAATGGTTTGAGTATTGGAAAGAAGAGAGGATGAATTTCTACAAAGGATTGTATCGTAAACATGAGAATCTAAGGTTCTATCGACATCCAAAAGACAAATTAGCATTTTATGCTAAAGATGCATACGACATTGAGTATCTCGCACCTTGGGGATGGGCAGAGAATGAAGGTATACATTGGAGAGGTGACTATGATCTAACACAACATATGAAATACTCTGGGGTAGACCTTTCATACACTGACCCTATTTCAAATGAGAAGTACATTCCAAATATTGTCGAAACTTCTGGTGGTCTTACGAGAACATTCCTCTATCTTCTTCTTGATGCATACGAGGAGGAGGATATGGGGAATGGGAATATAAGGACAGTTTTGAAAATCCACAAAGATATCGCTGCATACAAAGCTGCTATTTTCCCATTAGTTGGGAACAAAAAGGATATTGTTGAGAAAGCAAGAGAAGTCTTTGATATTCTCTCTGATTCACACAAAGTCGTTTGGGATGGAAGAGGAAATATTGGAAAGAGGTATAGATATCAGGATGAAATTGGAACCCCATACTGTATTACAATTGATTATGAAACATTAGAAAATGGTAGTGTAACTGTCCGAGACAGGGATACGATGGAACAGCAGCGAGTGAAAATAGAGGATTTAAATGAGATTCTTTCTTAACAAACCTCTATCACCTCATATTCGATATCACCATCCTCTGTTTTAACAACAACCTTTCCCCCCTTCTTAGCTTTCACCAATCCTCTACCAAGGGGTGACTTGTTTGAAATCTTCCCCTCTAATGGATTTGCTTCAATATCTGATACTACTGTAAACTCCTTTGTTTTCCCTCCTACCTTCACCTTCACAACAGAACCAATACCTATCTTTGTTGCACATCCTTTCTTTTTTTCCATAACCGTTGCGTTCTCAAGGGTTTGCTCAATATCTTCAACCCTCATATTTATCTTACTCAACTCATTGGTGACTGCTGCAATTGAATCCGTATCCTCACTCACATCACTTTGTCTCGCTTGCTCAAGGCTTTTGTTTAATTCTTTTTTACTCTTTAATAGCCCCTTGAGTCTCCTCTTCAGCTCAGCAAACATATCTGTAGAAATAATAGGTTTATCGTTTTTCATTGTTTTAAGAACTTAATTAAAATAGTGGAGATAACTAAAATGTGTATAGATATATTATACCATTTTCGTATGAGTTTTACGGAAATTGTCAATTTCCTTGTGATTCCCAGTCAGAAGAACCTCTGGTACTTTCCAACCATTAAACTTATCAGGTTTTGTATATTGTGGATATTCTAAAGAATTATTATTAAAAGACTCTTCATCCAACGAAAACTCATTACCTAATACCCCTGGAATGAGTCTGGTAATTCCATCAACAAGAATCAAAGCTGGTAGTTCCCCACCAGAAAGAACATACTCCCCTACTGAGAATTCATAATCTACCAAATAATCATGTATCCTTTGATCAAAACCTTCATACCTTCCGCATAGTATTATCATATGAAGATTATCTTTCTTTGAGAAGTCAACTAATTCTGATTGAACCAACCTCTTACCTTTTGGTGTAGTGATTGCTACGATGGTGTTCTTCTTTTTTAGCTCCTTAATTGCTCTGTATATTGGCTCTACTTTCATTATCATACCTGGACCACCTCCATAAGGTGTATCGTCAACAGTCTTATGATTATCATCAGTCCATTTTCTAAGATCATGAGTATCAATATGAACGAGGCCTTTTTCTTTTGCAATCCTTACTATGCCCGTATTTATATATTCCTCTATGGTATTAGGGAATATTGTTATTATGTCAAATCTTATCATTGTTATGAATACTATTACATGGTACCGCTACGGGGAATCGAACCCCGATTGTAGGATTGAGAATCCTATGTCCTAACCGTTAGACGATAGCGGCATATCT
>CAZVQY010000009.1:3340-18714 GCA_964629715.1 uncultured Candidatus Saccharibacteria bacterium | reverse complement strand
TCCTATCTGTTAATTCCTCCCCCTGCCTATATCCCATACAAAGATTTGGCCTTTTATGAAGATATGCATGAGGTGCAGAAAGAAGTATTGGCTTCTTTCCCTTAATTATTTCAAAGTGAGAAGTATTCATTCTGTATAACTTATCATATATTGCCATACTATTTCAAATATGCAAAAATAAAATAACTAATTTCTATATTATTAAAAATGGAATGTATTAAAAAATTCCTAATTACATTGGCTGTAATTTCTCTCCCAATGTTTTTCTTTTCAAGACCAATTGCTGCTCAGGATACTGAAACTTCTTTTGACTCCCAAATGCAAATATATGATTCAACAGTCTCATATGATGATTTAGATTTTGACACAAAATTTGATGACATTATGGAAGTTGATTTTGATAGCGAACTACCTTACGGGGAATTTGAGAATTTAATCGTAATATTTACAAGAGGAATATTATTATTTATTCTCGTTACTGGGCTGGCAACATACATATATTCTGCAATAACATTACAGAAAACAGCAGAGAAACTTAATATGGAGAATACCTGGTTTGCATGGCTTCCGATATTAAATACGATTCTATTATTCAAGATGGGAGGTCAGAATCCGCTTTACATTCTTTTTGGACTTATTCCAATTTTTGGTCCTATTATACTTCTTGTATTTGGAATTATTGCAACAATGGATATTTGTGAGAAGAGAGGTTATGACAAGATGCTTGGGTTACTCCTTCTCGTCCCAGTAGGATCATTAATTCTGTGGGGAATGCTTGCATGGGGAAAGAAAGAAAATTCTACTCCATTAGTAGCTCCAACAGATACTCCTGCTACACCTCCAAGTGAGACTCCAGTAGCGTCAAGCACAATGTAATACATATTTTTTGTACGGGATATCGAAGAGTAGCATTATGGCTACTCTTCTTTTTTATCTCCTACATCTAAGAAAAGCCTCTCCTGAATACCATCGTCACCCAACCCTTCCTGTGCAACCTTGTCGATTCTTCTCTCTAATTGTCTAAACCTAGTTGTACTAACAGTATCATACTGTTTCTCCAAAGCATCAATCTTCTCACCAATTTTAAGGAATGATTCTGAAAAGACTCCGAACTCCTTCTCAAAAGCCTTAACATGAGCAATGATGTTATGAATATTCCCCTGGACTCTAAAATTTTCATAGGATTGCCTAATCATTCTCAAAATAGCTGTGAAACTAAAAGGCCCTGCAAGAACAACTCTATTTTGCATAGCAACCTCAACAACATCAGGCATCTTCTCGTAGATATATGAGAAAATCATCTCGTTAGGAATAAAAAGAATAACAAAATCAACTGTCTTGTCTGAAGGATTAATGTAATCACGAGTAGTAACTTGCTTAATCTTCTCCTTCACATCCTTCTCAAAATCTTTCATATACTTAAGCTTCGTCACCTTCTCCTCTGCTTCGGTCATCTTCTGAAGATTAGCATATGGGAATTTAGAATCAATATTAATCCTAGTACCATCAGGAAGAAAGACTGCAAAATCTGGTCTCGTTTGGGAACCCTCCTGCTTCTTGTTAAATTCATAATCCACGCCCTTAACAAAACCTGCCATTTTCAATAGATCCTCTGCTACTTGCTCTCCAAACTGGCCCCTAACCTGATTGTCAGAGAGAACCTTCTTCAAACCCTCAGTACTTACTGAAAGCTTCTCCGCAACCTTTCTACTCTCTTCCAATGAAGTTTGAAGAGAAGAATATGTGTCAATTCTCTCCTTCTCCGCACCCTTCATATACTCTTCTAAGTCTTTCACAACCCTAGCAATCTCCTCCCTCTTGTTTTCCAAGTCAATTCGTCCCTGCTTAGTTTCCGAACTTAGTTTCTCATTCGCCATCCTCACCAAATTCTCATTAGCTTTACTAAGGACATCAGGTAGCAATTCATTCAATTTGTTACTCAATGCCTCCTGCATATTTTCTTTATCCTTCCTAGAACCTATCTTCAAAAAGAAAGTGAGCCCTACGCCTAAGAGAAGTCCTCCTAGCAAGGCAATTATTACTAGCATTACATCTGACATGGTGGTAAAATGGCTAAAGTTATCAATGATATACATTATACCAGTAACTTAAAATGTTTACATTAAAAAAGAAAGAAAGAACTTATCTCTACAATCTCTTTTCTACAACAATACTTGGTGGTGTAATCGGCATATTAAACTACGCATTTAACATCCTAATCGCAAAATATGCATCCCAAGAAATATTCGGAACATTTAGTGCAGCACTTGGCATTATTTACATATCCCAAATTAGTGGAGTTGCTATCCAATCCTTAATTACTAAGACAGTAGCTCAGAACAAAGGGAAAAATCTTAATACATATAAATGGAGTGCAATATTAACATACTCAACAATTGGTGTAATATGTGCAATTATTTTCTTTCTTCTTAGACATCCAATTTCAGAATTATCCTCCCTCCCTGTTGAATATATGCTCTATCTTGCAGTTGCAGTAATCTTCGCATTTGCTTCACCTGTAGCAAAAGGTCTACTACTAGGAGAGGAGAAAATCATCACTGTGAACCTAGTACTTCTTGCAGAAACAATATTGAAATTCGCAATTGGGATAATATCTTTAAATATGGGAGGTAATATACCCTTACTTATACTTGCGAACTCTGCACCTGCGATGCTTAGTTCAATCATTATCATCCCTTTGCTTAAGTACAGGAAGGGAGAAGTTGTTAAAATAAAAGAGAATTTGAAAGAGTTCATATTAATTGCAATTTCATTCATTCTCCTAACAATGCCATTTACCTTAGATCTTGTATTAGTCAACAAGGATTTTAGAGCTGGATACTCTTCATTATCTCTTCTAGGAAAAATCGTATACTTTGCCTGTGTCCTTACTTCATCAGTACTGTTTGCTAGATTAGCAAATGAGAAGGACCAAAAGAGTCAGAGAAAAAACCTTATTACAGCACTCATTTTATCACTAGTAATAGGGATAACACTCTCCTTGGCATTCTTCTTCTTCGGAGGCGAGATAATTAAGCTATCTGTTGGAGAACAGTACTTACCAATTTCAAAATACTTAGGAGTCTTCGGACTCTGCATGACTGGATACTCTATCGTATATATGATAGCTAACTATTTCATCTCTAAATCTATATACTCATATATCTTTATTCTTATCTGTGCAACTATGCTACAGATAATTCTTTTTGCGACAAGAAACTTCTCAATCGAGGTAGTTGTAGAAAATCAAATCATTCTATACACTCTTCTAACTGTATCTACAACAATGTTTCTTTTATTTAAAATTAATAGAGAAATTAAGTATGAAAACGAAGAAGGAAACGTTGAAAGAAAAATTTAAGGTTACAAGTAATAATTTTAAGAACTTTGCATTTAAAGGATCAGCTATTGATATTGCAATCGGTATGATGGTTGGTGCAACAGTTACATCTGTGGTTAACTCTATTATTAAAGATATTATTAATCCTCCAATTGCGAAATTGCTTTCAGGTATAGATTTTAGTCAGAGATACCTTGTATTGGGAAAAGAGCAATTTGATTCTTTGGAAGCTGCGCAGGCATCTGGAGCAGTCGTCTTCACATATGGCAACTTTATTAATGCCGTTATTGCCTTCCTTATAACATCTCTCGTACTTTTTTCCCTTGTTGTTTGGATTGGAAAACTTAACAAGAAAGAAGAAACTGCCGAAGAAGAGAAAACTAAGAAATGCCAATATTGTATGTCTGAAATAGATAAGGATGCTTCAAGATGTCCATTCTGTACAAGCGAATTGAAGAAATAAAGAAAGGGTATAGTGGGCTATACTTTATGGCATGAAACCTAAATATGTACTTTCTCTATATGTATTTTTGTAATGCTTTTACAGCATCTGGAGAGTTTTCTAACCTACTTACAAATTCTCTTAATTTCAATCCAAAATCTGTATGTTTCTCAGGTTCCATTCTCGGTGGGGTACCATCAATAGTAATTACTTTGATTAAAGAAGCTCTAACATTCACACCACTTCATCTATAAAATAGCTATTCTCCTGCTGGTGTACTATCTCGTATTCATTGATATCTATACCTAATTCTTCAGAATTTCACCATTCTCGTTTTGAATCCATAACTACACTCCAAAGTGATCTCTTAAATCTGATTCGTTATACTGTGGCTTTTCCTTCATATCCTAAAATTAATAGTTATATATCAAAAATATTTGGAATTGGTGGACGATAATGGATTCGAACCATCGACCCCTACAATGTGAATGTAGTGCTCTAGCCAGCTGAGCTAATCGTCCCAAATATATTGATTATATACCTTTTTGGGTATTTTGTGGATATAAAGGCTCTTTAGATTGTTCAGAAGGGACACTATTTGTACTAACAGGTGGAGTACTCATCTCTTTGCTTTTTTCTTTACCTTTAACCTCATCACCGACCTCATTCTTAAAATATCTCCACATTACAAAGAAGAGGATAAGTAATGCTGTGAAGGAGATACCACCAAAAATACTTCTCATCAAAATCCCCCCAACTATCCCTCCAAGCACTGCTCCAAGAGCAACAAATGTCATATTCTTTATACTCATAACAATATAATAAACAACAGCTAAGAAAGAATCAAGAGTTTGAGGAAATGGACGACACAGGATTCGAACCTGTGACCCTCTCGGTGTAAACGAGATGCTCTAGACCAGCTGAGCTAGTCGTCCGATATATATGCTGAGGACAGGAATCGAACCTGCAAGGGATATAACTCCCACTACCACCTCAAGGTAGCGTGTCTGCCAGTTCCACCACCCCAGCTAAATATCATGGATATTTTAACAAAGAAAGAGCATAAACTCAATGAACCATTATTCCCACAGAATAGGAACGTTGCATAAATAATGATATTATTAGACAATATGCCACGTATAATAAATTCTAAGAAAAATTAACATAATGAAAATAGAAAAGATAAATGCAATTGAGATATTAGATTCTAATGGTAACCCAACATTAGAGACAACAATTGAGCTCTTAGATGGCACTGTAGCAACTGCCTCCGTACCTTCAGGTGCATCAACAGGGAAAAATGAAGTACTTGAACTTAGAGATGGTGATCCTAACAGATACAATGGTAAGGGTGTAGAGAAAGCAGTTGGAATAGTCAATAATGAGATTGCAAGATTGGTAGAAGATAAAGAATTCAAGAGTCAAGAGGAATTTGACAAACTTCTAATTCAAGCCGATGGAACACCTCTAAAAACTAGATTGGGAGGGAATTCAATTCTTTCCTGTTCAATTGCGTTTTGCAAAGTTGTAGCAAAAAGTTTAGGAATTGAACTTTTTGACTATATTTCAATGGTATATTGTGGAGATGAATATAATACATCTAGCAGTAGGAAACTAGCTGTTCCTACACCTCTTCTTCTAGTGTTAGAAGGGGGGAAACATGGGAACTGGGCAACTGACATTCAGGAATATATGATTATCCCAAATATGGAAAAGTTCATGCATTTCAAAGATGCTTTAATGGCAGGAGTTTGTGTATACAAATCAATTGAGAAAATACTCAATCAGAAAGGATATTCAACAGGTGTTGGTTTTGAAGGAGCATTTGCTCCCAAAGAGATACAATCTAACAAGGAGGGCTTTGAAATCATAGTTGAAGGGATAAAGTTAGCTGGGTATACACCTGGAGAGGATTTTAACTTAGCAATAGATGTGGCATCTTCAGAGTTCTTCAATGAACAAAATAAGAAGTATGCACTTAAGAGAGAAAACAGAGAACTTAATGCTGACGAATGGTTTCAATTACAAAAGGAATGGTATAAAGAATATCCCATTATTTCAATTGAAGACCCTTTTGAGCAGGATGATTGGGATATGTGGAGCAAGTTCACAGCCGAATTTGGAAATAGGTTTGTAGTAGGAGATGATCTTTTAACTACTAATGTCGTGAGGATTCAGAAAGGAATTGAGAAAAAATCTGCAAATGCCGTATTGATTAAGCCAAATCAGATAGGGAGTGTTACTGAGACATTGCAGGCGATAAAACTTGGGAGTAATAACAATCTAAACTCCATAATCTCACATAGAAGTGGAGAAACTACTGACAGTTTTATTGCCGATCTTGCGGTTGCAACTCCAGCAAGGTATGCAAAATTCGGTGGACCAAGTAGAGGGGAGAGGATAGTAAAGTATAACAGGCTCTTGGAGATTGAATCGATAATTAAGAATAATCGATAAAAGGAAAGAGTTGTCCACAATCCCTTTAGAATGCCGGCCTAAATATAATAGGGATAGGGATTTTCAGCTACATGTAAAAAGACTTGACAGAGAATCGCAAAACAATATAACATAGTAAAAGAATATTATTAATTAATTCTAAATAATATATATATGCCAAATATTAAACGACTAATTCCTAAGAGGCCCTCTGGTACATTACTCAAGGTTTCTTTAGCTTTCTTTGTAATAACATTATCCTTTCTCACGGTAAGAACATTTAGAAGTCTCGCAGATTCTCCTGAGGGTGTTGCTACCGAGGTTACGATTGGAAATGCAGTACCTGTATTCACTGCTGGCCCAGCTGAGAGTCCAGCAACCTCTACTACTTCACCAATTGCTTCTAGTAGTGTTGTTACATTTAGTGCTACCGCAACTGATGACAACGGACAACCATACTATTTAACAATATGTTCTACGAACAGTATTACTGACCAAACAACTGGTGCAGGTACTTGTGCAGCTGGAGCCACTACATACTGTAGCAGTACCTCTGCCACTGCAAGTGGTACTGGGACAAGCTGTACATACACGACAAGTAGCTCAGATGTTTTTTCTAATCCTTGGTATGCTTTCGTCTGTGATAATGACCCAATAAATGCTGGATGTTCTCTTGGAGCGCAAGGGACTGGAGATAGTGGCTCACCTCTGTTCGTGAACCATGCTCCCGTTTTTACATCTATTAGTCATTCAGGAAATCCTGATCCTGGTCAGGATATAACATGGACTTCCGTAGCTTCTAATCCTGACTTCATTAACGATAATGGACTTAGGATTAAACTTTTAGTTTGTAAAACCGAGGGAATTAGTGGAGGGGCGTGTGATGGTGGAGCGAATGACACATGGTGTACAAGTGATCCTGCAACAGTAAACCCTTCGTGTAAGTACAGTGTCCCTTCAATAGCTGAAGATGGATTAAACAATGCATATGTGTATATAGTAAACAATTTCAATACTCCTGCTTCAGGAGGTGCTCAAGGAACATCCAGTAACTTCTCTATCAACAATGTAGCACCCACAATCACAAATGTTACAATAAATGGTGGTGCTGCAATTACACTTACAGAGAGCAGTACAAAAACAGTCCCAATTACAGCCACTGTAACTGACAGAAATGGTTGCACAACATCAGAAATTACAACAGTAAAGGCTTATGCATACAGAGGAGGAACTGTTCCAGCAACTTCTTTGGCTAATTGTATCGCTGCTGGTGCCTCTCCCAACAAGGATTATTGCTATAATAGCATTAGCTGCACTCAAGTAGCAGATTCTTGTAATTCTGGTACTGGATCTGCCGACTATTCCTGCTCAGCAAGTATAGAATACTATGCAGATCCAACTGATGCAGGAACAGAATTTCCTTCAGAAACATGGTATTCATCTGTTAGGGCAGATGATGACGATGCTGCAAATGTTACGGCATCTGTATCTACTGGGGTTGAGATGAATTCACTAATTGCATTTACTGTAACAGATTCGATAAACTATGGAAATTTCTCTCCAAACGGCACTAGTGCTTCATTAAACAAAGAATTGGTAACCACCCCTACAGGTAATGTAGGATTAGATCAATCTCATCAGGGAACCGATATGTGTACAGATTATAATGGTACTACAAACCCTACCTGTGCTTCAACAATAGGAACTCCAATTCTAGTCTCAAAGCAGAAGTATAATACTACATCAACCGCATATGCTGCTGTTGAAAATGTTGCACTCACAACCTCAGCTGTTGAAGTAGAATTAAATGTTCCTAAGGTTAGAAATGGAACTGTTACTACAAAAAGTACTTGGTGGGGAATTACTATTCCGTCAGGAACGCTTGCTGGAGTATATAACGGCTTGAATACTATAGTAGCTATATCGGGCGAAACCGCAAACTGGTAATTATTTTAATTTTATTATTTAATTATACTTATACAAATAAAATGAAGAACATTAAGAACACAATAAGATCAGCATTCTTTGCTGTTACCCTCCTACTCCTCAGCAGTGTAGTTGCACATGCAGGTTTTGGAATATCTCCAGCAGATTTCAATGTTGATTTCCTTCAACCTGGAAGTACTTATACAAGATCATATGTACTATCTAGATCTGGAGATATAGGTGATACAAATATCGTTGTAGAACCAGATATGGGTGTAGCAAATAACTGGCTTACTTTCTCACCTGGGAAGATATTCACCTTCAAGAGGGGTGTGAAAACGATGGAATTCAAAGTTACTATTAATGTTCCAGAAACAGCAGAATACAAACAGTATCCTGGGACTTTCACTCTTAGAGCTATTCCAGCAGATGCTGAAGTTAAGGGTGTTACAATTGCACAAGGGTTACAGTTAGATAGCGATATTGAGGTAACAAAGCTGGAAATAATCAACCTAGCAATATTAAATATTAAAATTGATGATATTGAGATTGGCAATCCTGTAATTGTGAAGGTAACAGGAGAGAATAAAGGTAATGTAAATAGTACCCCTACCCTCAAGCTTACACTAATGGATCTGAATGAGGAGATGCTGGAACAACATGATCTAGCAAATCTACAAACAATAGAATCAGGTGTAACAAAAGAAGTTACCGGTCAATTTACTACAGAATTAGAGATTGGGGAGTATTATGTTGATGTTGAGGCATTCCTAGGGGAAGAATCACTTAGGAAAGAGAGGATGGTACTTACAATTACTGCAAAGAAACCAGTGGCTCAAGCAGACAGCACAAAAGATAAGGGTACTGCAAAGATAACTTCTTTTATTGAGGATAACAAAGATTACTTATGGATAATTGCAGCTGCTGCATTAGTAGGCCTATTGGTTCTAGTTCTTATTAGCGTATTTTGGACAAGTAAGGAGAGAAGTGGGAAGAAAACGGATGATATAGCATCCATTGCAGGCGGAAGTAAGAGATCTACAAGAGTAACATTATCCATAGCAGTTGGTCTTCTAACTACATTCGCAATACTTTCAAATATTTCCTCTGGTGCTAAAGTTAATGTACCTATTGTGAAGGATCCAGGAGAAGAGGTACAGGGTACAAGTGATACAAAGGTTGTCCCTAAACCACCAATGTTAAACGTTGTAGAGAGTGTTGTAAAACCAAATAATATACCATATCCTGTCCATGAGAGTGCTGACGAGGAATCTGAAGTGATATATGAAGCAAAAGAGGATGAACAGCTAGAAGTTGTAAGACAGTCAGGTAATTGGTATCAAGTAAAACTACCAACTGGAAAGATGGGTTGGGTTTCTAGATCTATTGTCAAATTTGAGACAACAAAGAACCAGTAGTCTTAGGACTATTGGTTCTTTTCAAATTCTTACCTAGATAGGATTAATTTTGTACATTCTTCATTTAGCCTAGATAATTTGGGAGAAGCTATAAGGTTGAAATGAAATTGTATTTTTACATTTCATTTTCTAGATATAATGTATATTAATTAAATGCCCCTATAAAGCAATAGTAGAGGGATGAAGTTTGGGAAATGCTGGTTAGACGGCGAAGTATAATGGATGGTAATTACTCTTGACAGGTCAATTCTAAAAAGATACTATATTAATATTATAAGTGATATAACTATATTTAATTAAACACAAAAATTTTCATGAAACGAACAAAATTCTTGTTTTTTGTTATTCCCACTATCATTCTTCTATCCATTTTTTCACTCCTATTTCTTAAAAGGTTTGATACTGATGCTGGAACATCTGATACTTTCACAACATCAGTAACGGTAGGAAATAGTGCTCCCGAAATTACTATTGCACCAGCAGAAAGTACACCATCTTATGCTGCTGACCCTACTTCACCAGGAACTGGAATTACATTCAAGATTACTGCGACTGATGACAACTATGATGGCTACTACTTAATTGTTTGTAAAACCGATGCAGTTAATGCAGGCGCATCTGGAGCAGCACCAACTTGTGCATCAGTACCAAATACTTATTGTGTGAGTAGCTCCACTACACAAAACACCCAAGCATCATGCACATATACAACATCTTCATCAAACCCATGGGAAAATATCTGGTATGCATTTGTGTGTGATAATAATACAGCTGGATCTACTTGTTCAACGTCTCAGCAAGGTTCAGGAAATAGTGGTTCGGCATTTTATGTAAATCATCCCCCAATATTCACTTCAACGGATGGAACTTTGGAAGCAGACCCTGGATCATCCGTAACTTGGACAACAGTTGCCAATGACACTCAAGATGGTAATAATATCCAGCTACTTGTATGTAAGACTCAGGCTATGTCTGAAGGTTCGTGCACAGGTGGCGCTTGGTGTACAAGTACTGCTGTACCAACAGACCCTACATGTAGCTACAGTATCCCTGATCCTACACCTGATGGTACAGTCAATGCATATGTATATGTTATAGACCAATTTAATGTCCCCGCGGAAGGTACTAATCCTCAAACAAAAAATAAAGCATATACTGTGAACAACGTAGCCCCAGTGGTATCCGCAGTAACTATTAACAGTGGTAGTGCTATTACATTGCAGGAAGCAGCAACCAAATCTATTACTGTTACTGCAACAGTAACAGACAAAAACAGCTGTAATAATCCTGAATTGACGAACGGTATAAATGCATATGTATACAGATCTGGAATAACTTACGCGACTTGCTTAGCAGGACCAACAAATGCTAATAACTGCTACTCAGGAATCTCATGTTCAATAGTTGCTGACTCTTGCACAGGCATAGGAGATCCGGCTGCAAACTATACATGCACTATCAATATGGAGTACTATGCAGACCCTACAGATTCTAATAACATTGCAACCTCTTTCTCTGCTCAAAACTGGCTGGCTTCGGTTAAAGCAACAGATGATGATGCAGCGAGCCATTATGCTACATCGGGAGGGGTTGAAGTAAATTCTCTTATTACTGTTGATTGTGTAGAAGCTGGTATTAATTATGGCAATATATCTGCTGGGTCGAATTCCGGAACTTTGAATAGAACTGTACAAAATAGAGCAACGGGTAATGTCCCACTTGACTTGACTCATTGTGGAACCAGCATGTGTACAGACTATCCGACCTGTTCCGCGACTGGCAAAACTCCTATTGCTTCTACTCAGCAAGAATTCCATACAAGTTCAGGTATTAGTTATGGAAGTGGTACCGACCTTCCAGCCTGTGCAAGCGCTGCAGCAGTAAATATCAATATCGATAAGGTCACCACCTCAACTCCAACGTCAAAACTAACATACTGGGGTGTTGCAATTCCTCTAGGAACAATTCCCGGAACATATAGTGGCTTGAATACTGTTACGGCAGTTAAAAATATTGCTTTGTAATTGAATTAAAAAGAAAGTCTTGGTTCTCTGTCTACATTATTAATATGAGATGGAGTTTCCAAGACTTTTTTGTTTTGAATTGAATTGTATGCAGCTATCCCAACCATTCCAGCATTATCCCCCCTAAATTCAATATCAGGATAAATGTATTTTATACAGTTCGTTTTAGCAACAGTCCCCATTTTCCTTAAAATCTCTTCACTATTAAAAACACCCCCACCAACAAACAAACTCTCAACCTGGGGATACTCATTAATAGCCTTCTGAAGCTTAATAACCAAAGACTCAACAATCGAATCAAGAAAACCTCTACAAAAATCATAGACCCATACGGAATCTTTCTTATACCTCCCTCTCAACTCCTTTGTCTTGTAAAGCGCCGCTGTTTTTATTCCAGAATAACTAAAGTTTAAATCATTAGAATTCTTCATAGGTACTGTAAACGTAATCTCTCCACTCTTTCCTTTCTTTGCAAATTCAGTAAGGGTAGGACCTCCGGGATATCCAAAATTCAACATTCTCCCAACCTTATCAAAAGCCTCCCCTACAGCATCATCCAGTGTCTCTCCCAACTTCTTGTATTTCCCAATATTCTCAACATAGATTAATTCTGTATGTTTCCCTGAAATTAACAATCCCAAAGCCGGGAATAAAGATTCAACACCCTCCATTATCAACCCATTTCCTTTTGAGTTCAGAAGCAATCCAGAAAGAAGATGCCCTTCCATATGATTAACAGGAACAAATGGCTTCCCATATTTTATTGCCAAATCCTTTGCAAATTTCAACCCAACCTCTAGATCTATAGCCAAACCAGGACCATAGGTACACGCAACATACTCAACCTCTTCAATACAAACTTTTGCCTTCCTCAGAGCCTCCTCATACACAATTCCAATATTTCTCTCATGCTCCCTACGTGCAATGTCCGGCACCACACCACCCCACTGTGCATGAATCATAACTTGAGAAGAAACAACCGAGCTAAGCACTCTACGGCCCCTGAGAATGGCAACCGATGTATCATCACAACTAGTATCAAATGCAATTATTAATGGCTCTTTACTCATAAACCTCAATACTCCTTTCATTGATTGAAATATACTTAATCATAACCTTAAACATTGGAATATCCATATTATCACAAAGTGCTTCAATCTCCTGAAAAAACTTATCTGCCCACTCAATTAGTACAATATCTCCATTCTCAAGATGTTCTATCAATCCCGATTTCTCAAGTTCGCCCTCCTCCAACCTCCATGTATCCATATGCGCTAATACCTCTTTCTTACCATTGTTAGAATAGTTGTACTCATTAATTATCGTATATGTAGGAGAATTAACAACCTCATCTACACCCAATGATTTAGCAACACCCTTAGCAAACTGCGTTTTCCCAGCCCCAAGCTCACCACTAAGAGCGACAACCGAAGGAGTCCCAGAAGAAATATACTTTTCTGAAAAATCCTTTGCGAACTTGATTGTTCCCTCCTCACTCTCAGTTTCTACCTCTAAAATTTTCTTAGTTTTTACCAATGCATTCTCGAATTCAATCTTCCCCTGCCTTAATACCGAAAGTTCATTCAATGTCGTGTCTAATACTGTGGAGGGCTGATTCTTGGGTAACTCTCCTGCATCCAAAAAAAGATCAATTAGGTTAAGACTTTTTTGGGGGAGATTCTTAATTAACTGATCAATACTATATGGTGCTGATCTGTATGACATATTAGCAGAAGTCGCAGTAATGGGTTTCCCAAATTGTTTAATTAACTCAAGAGTAAAATCATATTTGGGACATCTTACTCCTACTCCGCCCTGAATTGAAACAACTGGGGGAACTAGACCACCTTTGCTTAAAGAGATTACGGTAATTGGGCCAGGGAGATAATTATCATAAAGATTCTCTGCGATTTCATTAATCTCTACATACCTCTTAGCCATTTCTATATCTGCAACAGCAATTGAGATGGGTTTAGAGCCCCTTAATTTCTTATACTGCATAATCTTTTTCAGTGCTTCTGGGTTTGTTGCATCACCTCCTAGTCCGTAACAGGTTTCTGTTGGGTATACGATTAACCCACCGCTCTTTAATACCTTTATGGCCTGAGTTCTTGCTTCCTCCTTGTTTTTTTCTACATTAATTTTGTTCATGGTATAATATGTATTATACAAAGGATATGGCTATATATCCATATTCTTAGATAATTATATTTATGTTCAATAATTTGAGTTTACTTATTAATCCATATCAACTGTATCTTAAGAGGATCTAATGAAGAAGAGAAATAATTAAATTATATTATACTTACACCTATGAATTTACTCCACTTAACAGACGAAACTTTTGATAAAGAGGTTTTACAATTTGAAGGAGTTGCCCTAGTTGACTTTTGGGCTCCTTGGTGTGGACCATGCCAAATGGTTGGACCCTTTATTGAAGAACTATCAAATGATTTTAATGAGGGTGTAAAGATATGCAAAATCAATGTTGACGAAGAGAGTGAATTGGCACAAAAATATCAGATTATGAGTATTCCTGCTGTATATATCTTTAAGAATGGAGAGCTCGTTGATGAGATTATTGGAGCTCAGGCGAAAGCCACTTACAAAGAAGCTATACAGAAACATATCTAGTTTTTTTATATGTTCAAATGGGAGAAGATTTTGATTTTACACACAGCCCAAACTTTTCTCCTATCCTTGCACAGGAGGTGATAGAGGATGAAATGATAGAAACAGGCTTCTGGAAAGCTATGGAAGAGCATCAAATTGAGGTCGATGGAAATATAAGGTTTGTATACACTGAAAAAGAATGTCGAAGGTAATCTCTGTATTGTTTTCTCAGAAGAAGAGAAGTGTATGGATTAGGAATTATAAATAATACATAATGAATTATTAGTTATAAATGCTATTAAAAATAGCAGGGTAGAAGTTGATAAGACCTTAGAAAATAGATATATTATAGTATCTCATTAAATTATTGAAGATATAATTGCAAGGAGGTATGGAAGAAAAGGTTAATAGAAAAAGATTCCTGTTAAGTGTCGCCACTTTCTTGTTGTTTTTTGGCCTAATGGTATTTGCAGGGGAAGAAACTAGGAGAATAAAAGAGCTTGAGTCTCCTAATGTTCCAAGTTGTATTGATGAGCCTGATGTTAAGGGGGCAGATTTAAATATTACCTGTAGCTCTAATAATTTCTGTGAAACACCTGCTTATGGTGGTTGTGTTTACAGGAATCCATGTTATTCAAGTGAATACCAATGTCCTAGCATACCAGGACTATGTTGTGGGAGAGGACCCTGTACCGATACTTGTGACCCTTGCGTGGGAAACCATCAAAGTTCAAATAATGGTTGTAGAGCGGATTCTGTTAGCTGTGCTATATACGACTGTTACAGTCAATGTGGTACCAATACTGCCCAATGTTACCCTAAGAAGTATACATTATCATATTCTGCAGGTACTGGCGGGACTATTACTGGAACGACAACACAATCGGTCTGTTTTAATTCGTATGGAACACAAGTTACTGCAGTCCCTAATGGCGGATACCTTTTCCAGAAATGGAGTGATAATGTTATGACTGCAAGCAGAACTGATCTTTCTACAGATAATCTTACTGTTACTGCTTCATTTATTGTAGACAACACAAACAATCCCCCTACTGCACCTACCTCTCCCCTTACAAATGGTGCAACTAATCCGACAGGGGTAAATACGCTCACCCCATACTTTAGTGCTATATTTAATGACCCTGATACAGGAAACACAGGTGTACACTACCAAA
>CAZVQY010000009.1:0-3240 GCA_964629715.1 uncultured Candidatus Saccharibacteria bacterium | reverse complement strand
GAGCTGATGGACCTTGGTCTTCTACAGCCCAGTTTACTATGAATACAGCACCTACCGCACCTACCTCTCCCTTTACAAATGGTGCGACTAATCCGACAGGGGTGATTACTCTCACCCCATATTTTAGTGCTATATTTAATGACCCTGATACAGGAAACACAGGTGTACACTACCAAATTCAAGTTAATACCAACTCCTCCTATACTGGCACTATTATGTGGGATACAGGCAAAACCAGTATGAGTGCAACAGCTATTGGTGCAAGAAGTCCCAATATTACATATGCGGGAACCACTTTAAGCTTTAATGGAACAACATACTATTGGAGGATAAAGTTCTGGGATAATAAAGGAGCTGATGGACCTTGGTCTTCTACAGCCCAGTTTACTATGAATACAGCACCTACTGCACCTACTTCATTGCTTACAAATGGTGCGACTAATCCAACAGATATTCCATCCAACCCATACTTTAGTGCTATTTTTAACGATGCAGACAGTGGTAACACAGGTGTACACTATCAAATTCAAGTTAATACCAACTCCTCCTATACTGGCACTATGATGTGGGATACAGGCAAAACCAGTATGAGTGCAACATCTCCTGGAGCTAGAAGTCCTAATATTACATATGATGGTGACACATTAGATATCAATCAAGTAACATACTACTGGAGAATAAGATTCTGGGATAATATTGGAACAACAAGTCCATGGTCTGCTAATGCTCAGTTCACTACAGCGCCTGCACCTTCTGTACCTACTTCATTGCTTACAAATGGTGCGACTAATCCGACAAATGTTGTCCCTAGTCCATACTTCAGTGCAATATTTAATCACACAAATTCAAGTCGAAGAGGTGTTTACTATCAAATAATTATGACGGAATCTGATGGAACTGCCTTCTGGGACAGTGGGAAAACAGCAATGACTTCTACTGCCCCTGGTTCTAGGAGTCCAAATATCTCATACTCTGGAAGTGCACCTTTAGACCATGACGGATCAACATACAAGTGGAAAATATATTTCTGGGACGATTTAGGATTAATAAGTCCTATATCCGCAGAAGCCCAGTTTACGATGAATACAAGACCTACTCCACCAACTGGGTTGCTTACAGAGGGACTCACAAACCCTGTTGGTATAACCGACTATACCCCTGAGTTTAGTGCAATATATCAAGACATGAGTGGAAAGACTGCCGTATACTATCAAATTCAAGTTAATCGTTTATCCAATTTTACTGGCACTATGGTGTGGGACACAGGTAAAACCAGTATGACAGCAGTTAGTCCTGGCACTAGGATTCCAGATAAAACATATGCAGGATCAACCTTAATACAGGGACAAACATACTACTGGAGGATTAAATTCTGGGACAACAGAGGGGGAGATGGAGAATGGTCTGAAATAAACAGTTTTTCCATGGCGGCTTCGGTAACTACATATACTGTTGCAGGTGGAAGATCACAACTACCTTCCTTACTTATTGATGAATCAACGAACCTTACTAAAATGGGCGGCGCATACTCATTCACTAAAGAATTCGTAGGTATGTATGAAGGAAGGAGTAATATAAACACAATTACGTTGACTAGGTCTTGGATAGCTGGAAATGGGTCAATAGTTTTAGCATCACTATACTATAGAAATGTAGCGGTAGGAGTTGCTTGCCCCGCAGATTCAGATAGTTACACTCTCTATGGAGAACTTGCAAATAGCAATGGTTTAACCTTTCCCTTAACTTTTACATCTCCAACAGCAAATGACTGTTCAGTAACATCAACCAAAAAATGCTGTGTTTATGTAAGATTTGAATTTAGAGATTCTACAATTAGTCCTGGAAGTGAATTAGATTTTCTAATTTCGAACTTCACAGTAAGTAATAACTCAACAGAGAAATATGGACTCCCTGCAAATATATCTGGGACAACACTTTTCACTACACGTCCTACCTTTACTAGTATTAGTAATACAGGGCCATCAAACCCAGGTAGTTCTATTACTTTCAATGCCGATGCAGGTGACGATGATAGAGATGCTGTTAAACTGGTAGTATGCAAAACAACTGGAATTACAGGAACCCACTGTGATGGCGGTTCGAGTGATACATTTTGTGAGAGTAGCTATTCTGGATCAGATCCGTCATGCTCTTGGAGTGTACCAAGTCCATATGCCGATGGGTCATATTATGCATATCCCTATATATTTGATGACGATGGATTAGGCTCAACTAGCTCACCGCAAGGAGCTGCTCATAGCTTCGGAGTGAATAATGTAGCTCCTGTTCCCACAAGTATTAAAATAAATAATGGGGATGATATAACTTTAGTCGAAAGTGACACAAAATGGGTTTACATAGATATAACTGTGCAGGATAATAATGGTTGTGCGAATAATGAGATCTCGGATGTTGTAGCATCCCTGTACAGATCTGGTGTTGGATACTCCTCTTGTAATGGATCAGCTCATAGTGATCCAAACAATTGCTACCCTGAGATATCATGTACCTACGTAACTAGTAGCTGCAATAGCAATAAGGCATTTTACACTTGTAAGGCTGGTTTAGTCCATTATGCAGATCCAACAGATGACAACTCTCCTCAACCTTCTCAAAGCTGGGTAGCAAGTGCTAAAGCTACAGATAATGGACTTGGTTCTGGTGGTACAAACCCTTTAAGCAGTACATACAGTATGACTTCTGGGCCAGACGTAAACTGCCTGCTTGCCTTTACCATAACTCAAACTCTTAGCTATGGAGTTGCTCTTATAGGTCAAGCTACTTCACTTAGCCCTACAACGACTATAACTTCTGCAGGTAATATTCCTTTGAACCATCTGATTTCTGGAGCAAATATGTGCGATGACTTTCCTGATTGTTTGGGGAATACGATACCTGTTTCCCAGCAAAGATATGCACTTTCCTCTGGGACTGATTATGAAGAAGCAACTCCAATATATTCGACTCCAGCCAGTACCCCAACGAACCTTCCGAAACAAACTACATCAACACCTACTTCAATAAATATTTGGTGGGGTATTTTAGTTCCAGAGGGAACAGCTATGACTTCATATGAAGGTGAGAATACAGTGACCTCTTCAATTAACTATTGGTGGTTAAATTTGTGATTTATCTGCTATTTTGATATACTCTTTTCTATCTATTTGGAGTGGTAGCTCAATTGGTTAGAGCATCGCACTGTCACTGCGAAGGTTGCGGGTTCGACCCCCGTCCATTCCG
>CAZVQY010000008.1:0-23242 GCA_964629715.1 uncultured Candidatus Saccharibacteria bacterium | reverse complement strand
GGAACCAAACGGTTAACAGCCGTTCGCTCTACCATTGAGCTATCGCGGAATAACTATGCCCATTATATCCATCTCTGTGAAAATATTCAATATCAATTAAGGGTATACAGATAAAAATGTATAATATATTATATAGATATATATAACTTTAGTGGAAGGCAAGATGAAGAAAGAAGATATTAGATATACCTTTCTAGGGATGGATTCCAGTGAAGCCCTTAAAGATTATGCTTGGGAGAAGATAAGTAAGAGAGAGGACCTTTTAGAACATGCAACATTCATAGAGATAGCATTTAAACAGGGGAAGGCGAAAAGGGGCGTAGATAGCGATTTTAGAATAGATATTTCAATAGACCTACCAGAAACCCCTGTAAGAGTGGAAGAGAGGGGGAAGGATATGTATGCGAATATTGATCTTGCAGCAGATACTCTCACACGAAGGCTTCAGAGATATGTAGATAGAAAGGCTAGTTGGAGTGGAGAGAAGGATTGGGAGGTAGAGGAGGGGATAGCCTCATCAGAAGAATTTGAAATTGATGACTACTCTGATTATGTTCCTAAGATTGTCAGAAGAAAAAAGATAACAGATGCCTCTCCACTTGAAGAGGGGGAAGCTATTGAAAGAATGGAGATGTTAGGGTATGACTTCTTCCTTTTTAGAAACAAGAAAACAGACAAAATGTCTGCTGTCTATAGAAGAAAAGATGGCTCATACGGAATTGTAGAGCCATCTTAAAATCATGCTAAATTAACAACCTTTCCTATTATTTGGATAGGTTGTTAACAATCTGATTAATCGTACCAAAGAACTTGTATTCCGGTTTCTCAGTAGTGTTGTTTTGGATTGTATAATTAGCTTCTTTCTCTATTATCCAACTATCTTTCTCTTGAGCAACCCTTTGTGCAATATAGTACTCAGTCATTTCCTTCCTGTAGGTCTCGTAATCTAACTTCTCTCCCTCTTTCAATTCAGCGGTCTGTTTAGAGAAATATACATTGCTATACTGATCAAAGAATGTTTTTACATCATCGTCTGTATACTCAATTGAAGGACCAATGAGTTTTGTATAGTAGAGGTCGAGTCTAATCTGATCCTTGAGGTAATCCAAATTGTAGTTGGATGATTTCATAGCTGCATCAAATGCTTCTTGTCCTCCAATATCCTCTTTAATCTTTTCAACTCTTTTATCTATCTCTTCCTTAGTAACTTCGACATTAGCCTTCTTAGCCTCCATCATGACTATACTATCATTGATCAGAGACTGAGCAACAACTCGTCCACTAGCTGTCTCCAATACTTTATGCCACTCTGCGTTACTGATTCTCTTACCATTTATGACAGCGACACTTTTTTCATTTCTTACGTACTGTACTGCATAGTCTGCGAGTATAACGACTAAGAAAATTGCAACTACTATTGCAACTATTTTTAATATCATACCTACTACTGGATTGGAATTAATCTTTTTAAGTATGTCCCCCTTAGTTATTTTAGAGGTAACTACCTTTTTTGTTGTGACTGTTTTTTTCTTGGGAGTAGTCTTTTTCTCCACATTTGGGGTAGTTTTTGTTTTTGGGGCGATTTTCTTTGTTCTAGCCATTATGATTATTTAGATAAATTATTTAATCATGTAGTTTAACAAAATATTGAGAAAGAAGGAAGGGGGTTATTTTTGTAGGTGAAGATAGCAACTAGTCCAACCGTTGGGATGTCTTATATATGCATACTCACCGCCATTTCCATCCGTTGCTTTAAATAGGGTGCCTTCCATTACTGCATAGATTGGAGCACCGAAGTTAACACTTCTGTCAGCTTTGTACGAAATTAAATCTATGGCCTTCCCCTCATGATAATTTTGGGACATTATAACTGATGGCCCTGCGATTGGTAGTCTCCAAGAACCAGCATATACATATGGCCATCTCCATCCATCCCATCCTGTGATCCACGATGGGCCTCCTTGAGTGAGGTAACCATTAAGCACAGAAATTGTTCCATAACAGGGATTACCATCATGGCTTCCCCTCATAGAGAAGTGAAGGTGGGCACCACTTGACCAACCCGTATTGCCCATTCTTCCTATCCATGTCCCTGCACTAACGTAACCTTTATTGGCAGCTTGAGCTCCATATTTCCCAATATATGCAATTATAGCCTGGTCTAATTCTTGTGATTTCCTTAAATTTTGCTGATAAGTTGCAAGGAGCTCTGCTTCCTTAATTTTTGCTTGTGCTAGTAAAGCCTCTCTCTCCCTCTTTTGAGCATCAAGGGAGAGCTTCTTTTCTCCAAGTTCAACTCTCTCTCTTTCGACTTCCTCTCTTTTAGCCTCAAGATCAGCCATTATTGCACTCAATTTATTTTCTTCTAGTACAAGATTCGTTGTCTTCTCCGTATGTTCCCCAAGTACTTCTTTGTCTTGGGCTCTAGTCATCTCTAGATACTTAATCTTTCTAAGAATACTACCAATATTTTTAAAATCTAATAGAAGCTCAAGTTGATTTATGAATGAATATTTATATGTTTCTGAAATTCTCTCATTCACAGTTGTACTTAAGACTCCAATCTCTTGCTTAAGTATCGCAATATCATCCGCTTTGGTTTTTATCTCCATCTCGAACATGCTGATTTCTATATCTGCAGCAGCAATCTCTATTTGAAGTTCTTTTACTGCATTTTCAGTTTCCTGTATTAAATTGTTTGTATATTTGATTTTTTCTTCTAGTGAAAGCTTTTGGTACTCAACACCTTTAAGTTGATTTTGGATATTCCCCTGCTGTTTTTGAATTAATGCTAATTGTTCTCTAAGATAATCTAGACATTCAACAGAGCTTGGTTTCATGTACGAAGGGCACTCCGCCTGAGCAATAACAGGTCCTACATCAAGCGACATTAAGGCAAGAAAGGAAAATATTCCAACAACAAACAATCCCAATATTGTAAAGACAGTTTTTTTCAATATCATTTACCTAATCTAAATATTTCTTAACTGCACTTAAACTACTAATAACACCAATAAATGCTCCTGTACCCATATGTACTAGATAATACACAAACAGGAACAATATATCTACTGGTTTAATGAATAGGAGGCCAAAATCTCTCAATGTCTGATTCAACGTATATGAGAAATTAGCATCTTTCATAAGTGAAGAGAGAGATATATAGAATGGAATGATAATCAGGGATGCTGCAATTAAACCACCCAAAGCTCCATAAATACTACCTTCGAGAATATATGGTTTAGTGATGTAATCCCTAGGACTACCAACCAAATTCATCACTTTTATCTCTTCCTTATGTGAGTTAATGTTAAAACCAATAGTAATCTTAATTAATGAGAAAGCTATTATAACCAAAGCAGAGATAAGAAGTATCGATGTAATCTTAATAATGTTAGAAATAGTTCTCAGATTATCGACAACTTCCTTGAAATATATTATCTCATCAATAGAGGCATTCGTTTCTTGCTCTTTATTAATCCTGTCAATCATAATCATCAATGAATCAACACTTTTAGCCCTAATCTCCAAACTAGGTGGAAGAGAGTCAGTAGTTACAGTCGCTAACAAATCTGGGTTATCTGCGAAGTCTTCTTTGTATATATTCAATGCCTCCTCTTGAGATATAAATGTAATATTTTCTACCAAGGACTTATCAAACAATTTATCCTTAAGAAGGAGAATATCACTTTCTTTTGTATCTCTTTTGAAGAAAACAATAACTTGAGCTTTCTTCTCATAATAATCAACTCCCCTTTGAGCAACAATCCCTAGAGAGATAAAAAAGGAGGAGATAAGAAGGACTATTGCAGTAACAATAACCGTTGAGACAGATAGGAACTTGTTTCTCTTAATATTCTTTTTTGTCACATCAACTATCTTACTTGATTTCATATTATTTATTATTTTTATTACTTAAATAATCTTTAAGGAAATTTTCAAGAGCTCTTCTCTCTTTCTTTATAATTTTTAGATTATCCAAATCATCTTCTGTGAGGTTAAGTACTAAATCAATACTGGTAATATTAGCTCTAAATAATTTATTTCTCGTCCCCTTATCAAGTTTATCCATTATACTGTCATATTCAATATCCTCTTTTTTAGTCCTTTCTTCCAAATCCTCATCTATCTTTATCCCTGCCTCTTCCTTCACAAGTTTCTTTTCCTTTTCTCTTTCTACCTTGGTTGGTTTAGAGATAGGTTTTTTTAGTGTGTCATAGTCACCCTTGTTATCGGATGCTATCCTTCCATTCTCTATTCTAATCACTCTTGTTTTCATTTTGTTTACAAGCTCTCTATCATGTGTTATTACCATGACTGTTGTCCCACCCCTATTGATACTGTTAAGAATGTCCAGTACTTGGAAAGAACTATCTGGGTCTAGATTCCCCGTAGGCTCATCTGCAACTAACAAGTCTGGGTTGTTTGCAAGTGCTCTAGCAATTGCTCCTCTCTGTTGTTCACCCCCAGAAAGCTGAACAGGGAAAAGATCCTTCCTATCTTGCAGTTTAACTAGTTCTAGTAGATAGTCTGTTGTCTCCTTAATTTCTTTCTCATCCTTTCCTAAAATCTCAAGCGCAAACCTGATATTCTCCTCTAAAGTTTTTGATTCTAAAAGCTTTATATCCTGGAAGACAATCCCTAATTTTTGCCTGTAAGTTGGCAGAAGTTTTGTGGGCAACTTTGTAACATCAATATCCTCAAACATAATTTCGCCAGTTGTTGGAAGTTCTTCCCTAGTTAATAGTCTAAGTATTGTGGTTTTACCTGCTCCTGAAGGACCTACCAGAAATGTGAACTCACCTTTGTTTATGCTAAAGGAAATGTCCTCTAAAGCAATAATAGAGTCTGTATACTTCTTTGTAATCTTATCAAAAAGTAGCATGGCAGTATTACCCATATAAAATATTCTAACACATATCTTACCCCATTCTTACCTGCGCTTCAATAAACTCATCGAGATTGCCGTCTAATACACTTTCCGGATTGCTAGACTCGATATTTGTCCTTAAATCTTTTACCATTTTGTAAGGATGAAGTACATAATTACGAATCTGATTTCCCCAACCAGCTATTTTGTAATCACCCTTAATATCAGAAATCTCCTTCAGCTTCTCATCTTCTTTAATCCTCCACAGTTTAGCTTTGAGAAGGTTCATAGCATTCTCTCTGTTTTGGGCTTGGCTCCTCTGTGTAGAGGAATTAACGGTTATCCCTGTTGGTATATGTGTAATCTGGACAGCGGAGGATGTTTTATTCACTTTCTGTCCACCAGGACCGCTCGCTTTTACTGCTTTGAATTCTATCTCCTTTTCTGGAATTTCAATGTTCACTTGCTCTTTCTCAAGGAGGGGGAGTACCTCAACGCCTGCAAATGTAGTTTGTCTTAAACCTTGTGCATTGTATGGGGAGATTCTAACTAACCTGTGTACACCATGTTCTCTTTTAAGCATCCCGAAAGAGAATGGTTGGTTGATCTGTATAGATACGGTAACGATTCCAACCTCACTTCCCCTGAGCATCTCCACAACGCTATATTGCCAACCTTGTTTGTCAAAATACATTGTATACATCCTAAAAAGCATTTGTGCCCAATCATTCGCTTCTGTTCCCCCCTGACCTGCATGTATAGTCATTATTGTGGAAGATTGGTCATATTCACCAGAAAGAAATCTTCGTAAGGAAAATTTCTCAAGTTCACTCTTTAACCTCTCATACTCCTCAATCAGTTCGTTCTGTTCAGATTCAACCTTAATTGAAAGGAATAGCTCGACAAGAGATTCCACATCTCTCTTTAATCGCTCAGCGGTGGCAATCTCATCTTGGATAAATGAGATATTACTCATTGTGTTTTTTGCATGTTCCTGATTCTCCCAGAAATTGCTTTGGAGACTCTCCTTCTCCAATAGCTCAAGCTGATTTTTTTTGTTTGGTAAATTAAGAGCATGGATTGTTAGGACAATGTCTTTTTCTAAATCTTCAATATCTCTTTTACTTAAATCGCTCATTTGTGTATATTATTATATTGGAGTTGATTTAAATTATCCAATTTTTCTGAAGATTATGTTAGGAAGAAGTAGTCAAACAACAGATGAAGATATAAGTGGAGTTGTGGGTATTAACAGTATGTTAGATATTAGGAATTTCGTAACCTTAATAATTCTAGATGGTTTCGGAGTATATCCAGATGCAGAAGGGAATGCTGTGTGGGCAGCAAAAACGCCATTTTTGGATACTGTATGGACACAGGGAAGATCCACTCTTATACATGCAGCAGGCACACACGTAGGGCTTCCAGGAGAAGAGCCTGGGAACTCAGAGGTTGGCCATTTAAATATTGGTGCAGGTCAAGTCGTATATCAGACTTTACCAAGGATTAATGATGCGATAAATGCACACGAATTGGATACAAATCCAGTAATCAAGGAGATGTTTGCATATATCAGGAAGAATAATAGTAAACTTCACCTTACAGGAGTACTTAGTCCAGCAGGTGTTCATGGTCATATTAAACACCTTTTTTCTGTATTGGAACTCTGTGCAGTAAACAAGATTAACCCATTTATCCATGTTATGTTGGATGGAAGAGATACTTCCCCTAAAGAAGGTTATATTTATGTAGAAAAACTAATTCAAAAGATGAGCGAATTGGGAGTAGGGAAGATTGCCTCAATAATGGGAAGATTTTATGGAATGGATAGGGATAGTAGGTGGGAGAGGACAAAACTTGCCTATGATGCAATGGTAGGGTTTTCAGAGGATACATTTATTGATCCAATAGAGGTAGTGCAGAGAGGGTATAACAAAGGAGAAGATGATCAGTTTTTTGTTCCAAGGGTAGCAGTTGATGAGCAAGGAGAACCTGTGGGAGGGGTAAAATCAGGGGATGCAATTCTTTTCTGGAATTTTAGAGAAGACAGAGCAAGACAATTAACGAAATCTTTTGTTTTAGAGGATTTCAATCATTTCGTAAGAAGGAAATATCCCACAAATATATATTTTGCAACTATGACTGGTTATGAGGAGAATCTCCCTGCAAACGTTGTTTTCCCACCTCTGAAGATTAAAAAATCTCTTGCAGAAACCCTATCAGAATCAGGGAAAAAACAGTTACATATCTCTGAAACTGAGAAATTCATGCATGTAACATACTTCTTTAACGGTGGTATTGAACAACCCCACGAAGGTGAAATATTTTTTAACATCCCTTCTCCTAGGGTAGATAACTATGCCAATGTCCCAGAGATGAGTTCGTTAATTATTCGTGATGAGACAATTAATAAAATTAAGAACATCAACAAAGCTCCGTTAAATTTCATTCTTCTAAACTTCGCGAACCCAGATATGTTAGGTCATACAGGAGATTTTAGAGCAACAGTGAGGGGTAATGAGATAGTCGATCAATGTTGTGCTGATATAGCCAAGGCAACATTAGAAATGGGAGGCTCACTTCTTATTACAGCAGATCATGGTAATTGTGAGACAATGATTAATAGAATTACGAAGGAAATTGACATAGCACATACAAATAATCCTGTACCACTAATACTGGTAAGTGATATGAAAGAAATTACTCCGAAGGCTGGAGTTCCAATGCTCAAAGTTGGGACAGGAGAAGATATTAGAGCAACAGGGCTATTAGCTGATATCGCTCCTACTGTTCTTGGACTATTAGGTATTGATATCCCATCAAATATGACAGGGGTAGATTTGAGATCTGTACTCTAAGAAAAAATCAACAGCACTATTCCTAAGAATATTCTATATATCCCGAAAAAGGTTAGCCAATTCTTTTTCTGGACTCTTCTCAAAACCAATAAAGTGATTAGTCCAAATACTAAAGAAGAAAAGAAAATAATCGCAAACCCTATGGGGACAGATGAAACTCCTGTAGATAATAATGTCTCGCTAATTGAATCTCGCAACAAAAACCATATGAAGCTGCCCATTAAGATTGGTACACTTAGAATGAATGAGAATTCTAAAGCAGCGTATTTATCAATCCCAGATAGTATTCCTGCAATAGTGGTAATCCCAGATCTCGAAGTCCCAGGAATTAGAGCGATAACTTGAGCTAGTCCTGTAATGATAGCTTGTTTCCATGTAATATCTTCAATATTCTCTACCATTGGATTTGCATTTCCTTTCTTTCTCTTTTCCAAAACAATCATCACTATGCCCCATATTATTAAGGAAAAGGCAATGACGGATGTTCCTCTAAGTTTCTGTTCAACTAATTCTTCAAAGAAAAATCCAGTAATGGCAGCAGGTATGGTTGCTACAATTACCTTAAGAAAGAAAATCCATTTCCGTGGTGTAAAAAGATTCTTAAATAGTATCTTCCCAAAAAATATTAGTATTGCTATCGTGCTTCCAAGATGAAAAAGAACCAGCAGCGAAGATGAAGTCTCTCCAATGCCTAGATTTCTACCTAATATTATAATATGTCCAGTACTTGATACTGGAAGAAGCTCAGTTATTCCTTGTACTATGCCAATTAAGAATAGTTTGAGGTTCTCCATATTGCTATTCTATGCTAATGTAATAGATTATGATAATATTAATATAGTATGAAAGCAAAAAATATTTCTACAATTCTTGTTTTTCTAATTAGTACTTTCATTTTTTCGTCTCCCGTTTTAGCCTCTAATCCTTCCTTTTCTCTCTATCCTAGTAGTGGGATTGTCGTTGATGCTAAGAAGGGATTCTCTGTTGATATTAGATTAGATACCGATGGAGAGAAAGCCTCTTCTGCAAGGTTTACAGTGTTATTTGATCCTCGCTATCTTAAATTGATAAAAGCGGAAAGGAATACTTCGCTTTTTGACCAGTGGCCAGAGGATGAGACCTCAATTGATAATGATAATGGTGTTGTTATGCTTACAGGATTTACACAGAGTGCGGATGAGAGCGATGCATATATTACAGAGGGTGAGTTCGACGTCATTGCAAGGCTAACCTTTGAAGCTATTAAGGAAGGCACTACAACAATAGATTGGGAATATGATACAAACAATGGAATTTTCGATACATACATTATGAGAGATGGAAGCCCTCCAATTAATATGTTAATGAGCAAGCCATCTGGTGGTAAATATATCATGGGTAGTGGTGGAGCAGTGTTAGATCCAGGTACTATTAATACTGCAGTTGAGTTTGATTGGAGGTATGTTGTTGTCACAGGTGTAGTTATGCTTCTTTTTGGGGGCTTTATGATTTTCACTAGACCTGAAATGTACAGGAGAAGGAAGGGAACAGTTGTGATTATTGGAGACGATGAAAAGAGATAAGCTCAAAGTAGCGATTGTAACCGATTCCTTGCTTAAAATGGCAGGAGGGAGTAGGGTACTTGAGTGTTTTGTACAAATTTTCCCCAATGCGGATATCTATACACTTTTTGCTCCTCCTGTTAAAAAAAGAGAAAAACTCCTTTCAAAAGATATTCTTTCCCATAATATATACACATCCAAACTAAACAATATACCGTTCATACACAGTGGTAATTTGTACAGATATACACTCCCAAGATGGCCAACACATATTGAGAGATTCGATTTTTCTAAGTACGACCTAGTAGTTTCATCCTCTTGGGCCGTATCACATGGGGTAATAACCTCTCTTGAAACTAAGCATTTCGCATATATCCACACCCCAATGAGATATATTTGGGATATGTATGATACATATTTTAGTGGCAAGTTCCCCCAATTTGTATATAGGATAAGCACAAACTTCCTTAGAATCTGGGATACATCAGCGAGTACTAGAGCTGATCTTGTTCTCACCAATTCATATTTCGTTTCTAAAAGAGTCCAAAAATATTGGAAGAGAATGCCCAACTATATTGTATTTCCTCCTGTAAAAAAGTATGAGGGAGAGATTCATACGAGTAGAGCCGATTATTATGTTTCTGGAGCACCATTTGAAGCAAACAAGGGTGGGGAATTTCTCTTAGAATGTGCAAAGAAGTTAGGGTTTGAGTTGAAAATAATTGGAAGTGGAGGAAGTGAGAAAAAATTGAGGAGGAAGTACAGGAAGTGCAAGAATATTCATTTCTTGGGATGGGTTGAGGAGAAAGAGAAATGGGATATTTTTTCCCAATCTAAGGGGTACATAATGACAGGAATTGAGGAGTTTGGCATATTTCCTGTAGAAGCTATGAGTTGTGGTACTCCTGTCATAGCATATGCATACGGTGGGATATTGGAGACAGCGAAGAAGAATATTTCTGGGATATTCTTTGAAAATCAGACAGCTGAGAGCTTTAAGGAGGCCCTAAATACTTTTGAAGCGAAAAAGTGGGACTATATTCAAGTATCAAAGAGTGTCGAGAGGATAAATGATACTGAAGGTTTTAAGGAAAAAATTAAAGAGATCTTGATTGATAATGGTATTAATATTTGATATCATTTCATACTAATATGCCGAGATAGCTCAGTTGGTAGAGCATCTGTCTGAAGAACAGAGGGTCCCCAGTTCGAATCTGGGTCTCGGCATATGCGAGAGTAGTTCAGTTGGCTAGAACGACACATTGCCAATGTGTAGGTCGCGGGTTCGACCCCCGTCTCTCGCTCCATTTTCATACATCTCCTATCAAGAAAATTATTTCTTTGAAAATATTCACGATATATTGTATAATCATAGATGGAAGAAGGAATTATAGAAGACAGCTCAACTGATTTTACTGACTGCATATCTGGGGTTTGGCGTCCTTCTTGTGAACTTGGAATTGAGAACAATAATAACTTTCGTTATGCTATTCAAGATGCTTTCATAAAAAGAAATCCGGAAGAACCATTTTCTGCTGCGAATGATTTTTCAGGACTCTGTTATGATTCTATAGTTGAATATTATTTAGAGTTACAAGGGGTTGGATATTCCAAAGAAGAGATTAATCGGTTAATAGCAGTCAGGCAACAGGAAATCCTAGATTCAAGATTCTAAACCACAGTAAATAATCCCCTTTATTACATTCTTACGATTATTTCTTGCCTATAACTAAATTTCTTATCTTCCCCCTGTTCATATATCCAATTACCCCAATAGTTAGGATTGTTAATATAACTAGTCCATTGTTAACAAAATTGATAGCATTCCCTATCTTTTCCAAATTGAAACCGATTCTAGAACCTAAATATGCAAACCCAAAAGCATAGATAAAAGTACCTATAAATACCGCAATAGATGTCCAAATAATACTATGTTTTAAATATCCAGCTACAAGTAGCACAACAACCCTTACTCCTGGAGTAAATCTAGTAAGGAAGATATAAAGAAATCCCCTATGTTTGAAACTCTCATGGCTTTTCATAAATGAAGCCTCATCTACATTTAACCATTTCCCTTTGCCATTAAGGTAACCAATAATATCTTTATTTCTAAAATAGTAACCAAGAAGGTATGTTAGCCATGCCCCAAGAACCTCTCCAAGTGCTCCAGAGAGAGCTATCTTAACTAAAGAAATAATCTCTGGTCTAACGGCACCCACAATTGTCATAACTATTTCGGCTGGAAGGACGCCAACTGCTGAAATAAAGACACCTAAATATCCCCACCTGCTTATCCATTGTGCTATTGTACTAACTACTTGTTCTACCACAATTAACTATAATATCACTAAATAATATCATTTCCCAATATCATTCCCTTTTCCTTTCTACAATGCTAATATTGAAGCATGAATGTTAAAATCAGGAAATCAAATAGTTGGATAAAGGAGAGAATATCGAGATTCAAACCAGTCGTTTTACTCAAGAGAAATTATCCATTATTAATTTTCATTCTCTTGGTTTGTATCTCCTTTATATTTGGGCTCTGGGATATCAAAAATTATTCAATTTGTGATATCCAAGGAGAATCTATAGATGGAAAGGTATATGGTTTAGTTAGTGAATACTTTGAAAAAAATGTCACAGGAAGAAATTTCTTTACAATATATGCAAAAAAATTAGAGGACGATTTAGCAAGGAATATTTCGTATGTAAAATCAGCAAGGGTAGTAAAAGATGTCCCTAATAAGCTAGAAGTTTTTATTAATTTATATGAACCTAAATCTCTGGTACATGACAGAGATGACCATTGTAAATTGCTATCAAGCTCTGGAATTGTATTAGATGAGTTATGTACTGATACTCCAGACAAGCTCCTTTGTTGCAAAGGGTATTCATCAGATGGAAAATATTATCTGTTCAAATCGGATCAGGCTGATACATCTAAACTCCCAAGTGGCAAGGAGCAGCTATTAGTCATGAATGGAATCTCTGATGTTGTAGAGGTCGTTGAGTCTTATGGTTTTAGAGTAAAGGAGGTTGTTCTTGAGAACAAGGTTATAACCCTGAGGGATATGGATGAGAAGAAACATATTTTCTCGCTTTCTGAGGATATAAATACTCAGTTAGCAAGGTATTTTGTTGTAATGGGGAGAGTTAAGAGTGAGGGTATGAATTTTAGTAGCATTGATGTAAGATTTGAAAGGCCAGTTGTAAAGAATTAATTATAGTACTTGCTAAACTATATAAATTTGATATATTTAATATACAGGTGTTGTTAAATTGCATCTTTTTTGTATAATAATTTATGTAAAATTAACTGTCTCAAACTATATATGGCACGAAAAATAATTACTGCAATAGATGTTGGGAGTTCTAAGATAACAACATTAATTACTTCTGTTGAGGACGGAATGAGTCCAACAGTTATAGGTGTATGTGCCCATCCTAGTAAAGGTATTAAGAAGGGGGTAGTGGTAAATATTGATGATGCAACTAGTTCTATTCTAGAGAGTGTTACAGCTGCTGAGAGGATGGCAGGTATTACGGTATCAGATGTTTATGTTTCAATAAATGGAGAGCAAGTAACAAGTTTGAATAATAAAGGTGTTGTTGCTGTAGCAGGAAGTGAGATTACTATTGATGACACATACAGGGCAATTGAGAATGCCAGAACATTATCTTTACCAGATAATCTAAACCCAATTCACATAATCCCAAGAGAATTCGTAGTTGATAGTCAGGGAGGGATTAAGTATCCAATTGGAATGAGTGGGGGGAGATTAGAAGTTGAGACACATATTATTACAGCACCAAATTCCTATTGGCAGAATATTAAGAAATGCATTGAACAGGTTGGAGCAAATGTTTACGATGTGATATTTACTGCATGGGCGTCATCCTTAGCAGTACTTACAGATACAGAGAAGGAATTAGGTGTTACAATGTTAGATATTGGTTCAGGTACAACGGGGATTACAATTTTTCAAGAGGGTTCAATTATTTACAGCTCTTGTATTCCACTAGGAGGTAGTAGCGTTACATGTGATATTGCAATAGGTCTTCAAGTATCTCTTGAGGAAGCAGAGAAAATAAAGGTTGAGATGTCAAAATTGTTCGATTCGAAGATTGAATTAAAGAAGGTAAAAGATCTTGATTCTATCCCTGCAATTTTAAGGAAGAAGGAACCAGAGAAGCAGAAGAAAACTAAAGGTGAGGATATAGACCTTAATGTTATTGGGATAGATAAGTCAATCTCTAAAGATATGCTATTAAAGATTGTTAGTGCAAGATGTGAGGAGATACTAGTAATGGCTAAAGAAAATATTTCTAAAGCTGGATATGAGATAGCAATGCCAGCCGGTATTGTTCTTACAGGAGGAAGTAGTCTTTTAAGAGATCTTACAAAATTTACTCAATCGACATTAGGTGTTGCCGCTAGAATTGGGTATCCTTCTGGACTCAGTGGTATGACAGATGAGATCTCTGATCCTGCATATGCTTGTGTTCAAGGACTGATTAAACATGCTATGGATGATGATGTAGATGTTAGTGGTGGTGGAGAAAAAGGTAAGGTTGATGTGAAGGGCGTGTTTGGTAAAATTGTAAATTGGTTTAAATCATTACTGCCATAAATAAATTAAGTATACAGTAGGCAATTTATGTTAGTTACAACAAATGTAGATCCAGTAGCAAAAATTAAAGTCGTAGGAATAGGTGGAGGTGGATGCAATGCAATTAATACCATGATCACCGATTATGACATTTCAGGAGTTGATTTTATGGCATTCAATACTGATGCTCAAGCACTTAAAATGTCTCAAGCACCTACGACGTTGCAACTAGGAGAAGAGCTCACGAAAGGTCTTGGTGTTGGTGGTAATGCCCAGATGGGTGCACAAGCTGCAGAGGAAAGTTTAGACCAGATACAAGAGCTCCTCGAGGGAGCAAATATGGTATTCATTACAGCTGGCATGGGTGGTGGTACGGGTACAGGAGCTGCACCAATAATTGCTGGTGTTGCGAGGAATCTTGGTGCTCTTACTGTCGCTGTCGTTACGAAGCCATTTGATTTTGAAGGGAGCAAGAGAAGAGAGATTGCTGAAGAGGGAATTGCAGATTTGAAGGATAAAGTTGATACACTAATTGTTGTTCCGAACCAAAGACTATTAGAAATTGTAAGTGATAATGAAAATATATCCTTTATTGATGCCATGAAAAAAGTTGATTCTGTCCTTGCTGAGGGTGTTAACAGCATTTCAAACTTGATTAGTAAGACGGGCTATATAAACGCTGACTTTAATGATGCAAAATCAGTAATGCAGAATGCAGGTACAGCACTTATGGGAATTGGGAGGGCTTCTGGTGAAAACAGAGCGGAAGAAGCTGCTCGTGCTGCAACAACAAGTCCTCTACTAGATATGTCAATCGAAGGAGCTACAGGAGTTCTATACAATATTGTTGGTGCGAACCTATCTCTTCAGGAAATAAGTAAAGTATCAGATTTAATCAAAGAAGCTGTTGATGCATCGGCAAATATCAAATTTGCTGCACAGATTGATCCGGAGGCCGAAGATGAATTAGTAATTACGATTGTGGCAACAGGATTTGACGAGAACAAACAGGTCTATACCAACCAACTCAGAGGAAAGGAAACAATTCCAAGTATTAGGAATTTCGGTTTTGATACTACAACACCTCAAGTGTCGGATACGCCAGTCGATGACACATTAGAATCTTTTGATGATAAGAATGTAGCGGAGGCGGAAGATATTAATGAGGATGATTTATTTGACTCTGTAAATACGGAAGATATCGATTCTGATGACCCACTAGATGTTCCAGCATTTATGAGAAAGAAATAACTCTTCTGTTATAATGAATTATGAATTTTATCTCCTCATCAAAAGGTAGGAAGTGGTTTAGTTTATCTCTTTTAATTCCATTAGTCTTAATAATTACAATCGGTCTTGTTACTCTCTATTCCACTCTTATTCTTCCCACATCAGGTTTTGGAGATACTTCCATTCTTACAAAACAGATAGCATTTATTGTCGTCGGAGTAATACTTTTTCTTGTTCTTAGCTATATTGATCTTTCATATTTAAAATTTTGGCAGGTACAGTTAATAATATACCTATTAACAGTTGCACTCTTAATAGCTGTGCTCATTTTTGGCCCCACAATAAAAGGGGTAAAGCGATGGCTTGTTCTAGGAGGAGTTCAGATACAACCTTCTGAAATTGCCAAATTAGCGATAATTATACTCACAGCATTTGTTTTTTCCTTGAAGAAGAAATATAACGAATGGATTCTTTTTCTGTTCTCCTTTGTACTTATGGTTCCAATATTTTTTTTGATATACAAGGAGCCAAGTGGAAGTATGGCATTTATTACTTTAGGTATCTGGTTTATAATTGCATTTCTTGGGCTAAATAATCCTCTTAGGAACAGTGTACTGATATCAATTATTGGATTGACAGTAGGAGCTTTCCTAATCTCATCAATTACAGGTAATGGGTTGTGGTTCTTTCTTCTGATACCCGCCTCCATTATTGCAGTATTCGGATTTTATACTAAATACAGCTGGAAAATATTCATTATTATCTCAGTAGTATTAGCATTATTTGTTGGTGGTTTAAGCAGTATAACCTGGGATAGGGTGTTAAAGCCGTATCAAAAGACTAGAATAATAGCTTTTGTAAATCCAGATGATACAACAAGCGACATCGGTTTTAATGTTAATCAATCTAAAATTGCTATTGGTTCAGGACAGATTGTCGGAAAAGGTTTTGGAAATGGAACACAGAGCAAAAGGAGCTTTCTACCTGAATTTAGGACAGATTTTATCTTTGCATCCTATGCTGAAGAATTCGGACTTTTGGGCTCTGTACTTCTAATCTCATTGTATGCAGCAATTATTACAATCTGCTTTATTACGGCAATAAATAGTAGTGGTGACAGATTCCAGTCTCTTCTCTGTGTTGGTATCGGTGTGAAAATCCTACTTGAGGTATTTATAAATATCGGAACTAATACAGGCGGTATTCCAGCAACAGGTATTCCTCTTCCTCTTATGAGTGCTGGGGGTACGATAACGCTTATGACTCTTATTGAACTAGGGTTTATTCATAACATTATTTTGAAAAATTCACAAAAGATTAAAATTGAAGAGACAAATATTGTAGAGGTTTACGAGGATTAATTTTTATTTCTATATCTATGAAAGAAAGTAGAAATTCGATTGAGGATGTTGGAAAAAATCTAGTTGAAGCTATAAATAATAGTAAAACGATAAAAATGCTTGAGGAACTTAGAGAAAATATGCTTCGTCTGTTTGATGAGAGAATTGAGAAAATAAGAAAGGAGGGAGGTATAATTAGAAGGGTACATTTTCCAAAAATAAAATTAAATTGGAAATATTTCTTAAGTATACCCTTTATATATGGAATGATTATCCCTTCGGTTTTTCTTCATTTTTTTTGCCAAGTCTATCAACAAATATGTTTTAGACTTTATGGGATACCAAGGGTTGAGGCAAAAGAATTTTTCACTTACGATAGGCAACTACTAGACTTATTAACCCCGTTTCAGAAGTTGAATTGCATATATTGCAGTTATGTAAACAATCTTTTTAGATTCGCTACAGAAATAGGAGCGCGTACAGAGAGATACTGGTGTCCAATCAAGTACTATAAGAAGATTGATAGTACACACTCCCAGTATGATAAATTTATCAGCGAGAGCAAATCAAAGGAAGAGTTCTTAAAAAAGTGGGAGGAGCTTCAAGACTTCTCTGATATCAATAAAAGTATTAATAAGTAATATTTATTTGACTTATTAATCTATATATAATAAAATCCAACTCGATATGACAGATACAAAAGAAACAAAACCAAAGAAGGTAACTGTAGGAAAGGTTGCTAAGACAGTAAAACCCACTAAGAAGGTAACAGAGAAAATTTCATCAGATATTTTTGCTATTATTCAGATTGCTGGAGTACAACTTAAAGTTCAGGAAGGAAAAGAATACGAAGTGAATAAACTAGAGGGTAAGAAGGGAGACAAAATTGAAGTGAAGGAAGTGCTCTTGGTCTCTGACGGTAAAGAAACTATGATTGGAAAGCCATATGTTGATGGAAAAGTTGTAATGTTAGAAATTACCTCTCAGACAAGAGGCGAAAAAATAGAAGGTTTCAAATATGCTGCTAAAGCTAGATATAGAAGGAATTACGGATATAGATCAAGTATTACGAAAGTAATAGTTAAAAGTATTTAAGAAAATGCCCAAGCAATATTTCTTTGAGGCTGGTACATTCCCTGATATTTCATACACGGAACTAGTTTCTGTTTTAGTATCCTTTGGATTTGAAAAGGAAAGTGTAACAAGATATGGAAGTAATATTTTCTTTGTTAAGAATGAGAGACTAACTGAATTAGCCATTTCAAATATCTTCAGAAGATTAGGAGGGGCCATTAGAGTAGGGGAAGTGGTAGATGATATTGATGCTTTCTATACTGAGTCAAAAAAAGAGGGGAAATTTACATTTGGTATCAGTATACTGGGTGATAGCAAGAAGGAGGATTCATCTTTCTTGAAGAAATTAGGAAATAATATTAAAAAGCAGTTAAAAGAATCTAATATCTCCTCTCGATTTGTTCTTCCAATGAGAAATGATTATGCACTTAATGCAGCCCAGGTTATAAAGAATGGTATCTTAGAAAAAGGCTTTGAGTTTGTTATTATTAGAAATAAAAATCAGGAGGTATATGCTAAGACAATAGAGATTCAGGATCTGGAAGGATTTGTAAGCAGGGATATGGAAAGACCTGGTTCAAACCTTGAGATGGGGACACTTCCTCCAAAGCTTGCAAGAATGATGGTCAATCTTACAGCTCTATCTAGTGGTACTATTTGGGATCCTTTTTGCGGTTCGGGAACAATCCCTATGGAGGCAGCTGTATTGGGCTTTAATTTTTTAGCTTCGGATATTGATATAAGAGCTGTTAATGATACTGAGAAGAACACTAAATGGTTGTATCAAGAAGGATATATTACTGATACGCTGTATCAGACATTTCGTTTAGATGTTACCAAGCCTGATATAGAGGTCGTCAAGAAATTGAAAAATACTATCATTGACGCAATAGTATGCGAACCATTTATGGGGCCGCCTCAAACAAAAATACTTTCAGAGGTTAGGGCAAATGAATTGTTGGAGGAGGTTAAGAAGCTTTACAAGAAGCTATTTGAACTTATCGATATAAAACTTGAGAAAAGAGGAATCAAGGTAGTTATGATAATTCCTTCATACAAAACAGATAGGGGTTGGATAACATTTGGTATAAGGGAATTAGTTGGGAAAAGATGGATAGTAAGAAATAATGAATATTCTTCAGGTAGGGACTTGAAGTGGAGCCGAAAAAATAGTATCATTACCCGGAACATTTACATACTAGAGAGATCTTAGTATGTGTATATAAGTTGAGATAATGATGAAATGTCACACGTCGCAGCTGGGAGTACAACATCGAACCACGGTAATGTAGCTGGTAAAAGACTTGGTGTAAAGAAATTTGCAGGTGAGAAAGTTAGAGCTGGAAATATTATTGTAAAGCAAAAGGGATCAGTGTATCATCCCGGAAAAAATACATATATGAGTAAGACATATACTATCCATGCAAAAACTGACGGGGTAGTAGGTTTTAGGAGGATGAGCGGATTTAAGAGAAGTCAATTCTTCATTGATGTGATAGAATAGTCATACGACTATGGCAAAATCCAAATTTATACAGATAGAAAGCAAAAATGCTCTTCTTGAGTTATTAAAAGAAGGTAGGAAATTCGAAAGAATTTATGCTGTTGGAAATGCTTTTAAAGATGAAAAGAGTAGGGAGATATTTCAACTGGCAGGAAGGGAGAGGGTTCCAGTTATTAAGGTTTCTAGAAAGGCAATCCAAAGAAGACTTAGATCATCTTCTTCTGAAAGTGTGATAGGCTTGATGTATTCTGAGAATGATTGGAGTCTTAATGAATTGCTTAACGCAATTTACAAGGAAAGAAAACAACCCTTTTTTCTTATTCTAGATGATTTGAAATATACTCAGAATATTGCTGCTATTATGAGAACTGCTTTTGCTGTGGGTGTTAATGGTATTATTGTCAATCCTCAGAAGAAGAGTATTATATCAGATGAAACATTGCGAATATCTATGGGTGCTGCAGAGAGAGTGCCCTTAGTGGAAGTGAAGCTTTTTGAAGCCCTTAAGGTTCTTAAGGAGAATGATATTAAGACATATGCAATACATATGGATGGTACAAATTATTACGAGCAGAATCTAAAGGGACCAATTGCGTTTGTGCTAGGAGCTGAAGATGTCGGAATATCTACAGGTATTCTTGAGAGAGTCGATGGTTCTCTTTCTATTCCAATGAGAGAAGGTATTGGTTCTTTGAATGTAAGCTCTACTGCGGCTGTTTTAGTATATGAGAAGCTTAGGCAGGAAGTATTTGGTAATTAAAGTAATTTCCCCATTAAATCTTCCAATTCATCTATCGTATTATATCTAATTACAAGTTTCCCACCTTTTGTCATCTTCTGGATATGTGCAGTATATCCAAGTTTTCTACTTAATTGATCAGCATATTTTGTTGTCTGAGCATCTGTTGACTTCCATAGTCTTGTTGTAGCTCCTCTTCCATATGTAATCTTTCTAACCAAAGCCTCTGTTTCTCTAACACTAAGTTCTCTTTTCACCACAATATCAGCAGCTGCAATAAGTGATGTGCTATCTTTTATACCCATCAAGGCTCTTGCATGACCTTCGCTAACCTTTCCGTTTAATACATCCTCCTTGACAAGATCTGGAAGATTTAACAGTCGTAGTTTGTTTGTGATTGTTACTCTATTAAGCCCAACCTTTTTTGCTATCTCACTATGAGAAAGACCAAAGGCATCCTGCATCTGCTTAAATGCATATGCCTCCTCAAGGGGATTTAAATCTTTTCTTTGGATATTCTCTACTATCGCTATCTCAAGCATCTGTTGAGGTGAACTGTCCTTAATTACGACTGGGACACTTTTAAACCCTGCTAATTGGGCAGCCCTTAACCTTCTCTCACCTGCAATGAGAAAATATGAGTTTGAATCCTTCTTTTTAGTTATGATGAGTGGTTGAATGATTCCATGTTCTCTGATTGAGTCAGCAATCTCAATCAATTCCTCAGGGTTCATATGCATCCTAGGTTGATATGGATTTGGGGCTATCAGATTGATATCAAATTTCTCTATAAAAGAGCTATTAGTATTCTCTATCTGATTAGAGCTAATTAATGCTGCTAAACCCTTCCCTAGTCTTGCTTTTTCACTCATATTCTTAGAATAATATATTAACTAAATCTTTTAATAAATTCAGATGCTAATTTCTTATATGCCATCGCTCCCGTGGATTTATCATCATATTGGAAAATTGTTTTACCATATGAAGGAGATTCTGATAATCTGACATTTCTAGGTACAATAACCTTAAATGCAACATCCTTAAAGAAATCCTTTACATCTTTTACAACACTCTCTGAGAGTTTTGTTCTGCTATCATACATAGTTAGGATTACGCCACCAATTTTTAGACTAGAATTAACACCCTTTACCAACTTTGTAGTCTCTATTAGTTGTCCTAGGCCCTCTAACGCGAAGTATTCGCATTGAATTGGAATGAGCAGTTTGTCCGACGCACATAAGGCATTTATAGTTAATAACCCAAGAGAAGGAGGGCAATCAATAATTATGTAATCAAACTTCTCATTGCAGCTTTCGATGGCTTTCTTAAGAAGTGTCTCCCTTGAGATTAAATTTACCATCTCAATCTCCGCTCCTGCAAGAGAAAGATGCGAAGGCACAAGGAAAAGATTGGGCGTAGATGTAGCTACAAAAACGGATGAAATAAGTTCCTTATTAATGAGAACATCATAGATACTCTTATATGGAGTCTCATCCGTGGATGTCCAGCTTTCTCTGTCAAATTGTTGAGTAAATCCAAGTCCTGAGGATAGGTTCGCTTGTGGATCTAGATCAATGAGAAGTACTTTTTTACCCTTTAGGGCAAGTGCTGCACCTAAATTCATTACTGTAGTAGTCTTTCCGACACCACCTTTTTGATTTGCGACAACAAATATTTTCATATTTCTAGCTTAACATGTTTCACACAACTTTGCTATATTGAATATTGTTCGTGTTTTACCAATCTAAATACATTAAAAGGATAGTATACAATCCATGCCTTCCCCTTGATATCCTTTTCATCAATTGGACCAAATGCTCTTGAATCAGAACTGTGTGGTCGATTATCTCCACATACAAAATATCTCCTCTCAGGTACTTCTATTATGTCCCCTTCTTTAAGAAATTCTCCACCATTAGTATATACACTCTCACTTAAATAATCTGATTCGTCCAAGAGAGTATCATTTATATACATCTTCCCATCTTTTAGCATAACAGTATCTCCTGGAAGGCCAATAACACGTTTGATGAAATCCTGTGTACTCGAGTATTTGAAAATAATAACATCACCTCTCTTAGGTTCTGATATTTTGTATAATATCTTGTTCGCCATTAAGTATTCACCATTCTTGTAGGTGGGGTGCATTGAATTACCCACTACCTCATGCGGGGTCATAATGAAGAGGTACAAAACAACTGAGATTACTAGTGCTACTACAATTGTTTCAAGGAATGATAATATAAATTTTCCAATTGAACCGAAAATAGATGATATCTTCTCACTTGTTGTCAAAACTTCTTCTTCTTGTTCGTACATAAAATTGGTGGATAAAATAATATGAGTTAACCTATACAAAAGTCTATTAAAATGGTAATTCATTGTCAATGAGTTACTTGTACACCTCGTCAGCACTCTGTTCCAAAGATATCTTCTCCCCTAGAAACTTAGGCAGAGGCTTTAGTTTCGTTGAGAAGTAATCCTTGCTTTGAGCCAATATCTCTCTTAGGGTTCGTGTACCTTCTCCTCCCAGAATCCTTTTTGTTGAGTCTACGCCAACAACATCAATTCCCATTGAATCTGCAATGTATATCGATCTATATAGGTGATACTTTTGTGTGACAATAACCATTTTTGATATTCCAAAAATATATTCTGCCCTGTACATACTTTCATATGTTGAAAAGCCTGCATAGTCCATAAAAATATCTTCAGATGGAACTCCCTGCTCAAGTGCGTATTTTCTCATAACAGTAACCTCATCATAATGGATACTTCCATTATCTCCACTCATTAATAACTTAGGAGCAATCCCAGCATTGTATAGAGATATTCCTGTGTCTAACCTTTCTTTTAGAATAGGAGTTGGTGAAGATCCAATTACTCCACTGCCGAGTATCAGTATAACTTGGTACTCCTCAGCCTTTTTTTTAGCTAATTCTTCTTGCGAGTATATTCTCTGTGTTGTGCAATCTTCAACGTGGATATGTATCAGGATAACAGATGCTAATGTAATGACAAAAATGCATAATAAAGTGATAAATATTGACCTAAGTTTTGATTTTTTCTGAAGCTCTTCCATTTTGTGGTACCGCTACGGGGAATCGAACCCCGGTTTACAGGATGAAAACCTGCTGTCCTAGACCACTAGACGATAGCGGCATATCAGAGAGATTCTACTATATTTCTATCTTTTTTGGAAGATTACCAAGAACTCCCTTTTGCTATCTGACTAATGACCTGTTGTTCCTCAGCAAGGGTAGCTCTCTTGAATCCAGCTAATTCCTTTTCATATACATATCTTCTCTTACACTTACACTCAACCAAAGTTCTAGTTTCAGAAAGAACCCCAATTTTCTTTGCCTTGGTTAAAGGGGAGGTACAACCGACACAGAGTTTTCTCTCTAGCAATACATTTTGAAACGGTCTTATTATTTTTTTGAACATATTTGGAATGATATCATAGTTGTTAA
>CAZVQY010000007.1:19015-23256 GCA_964629715.1 uncultured Candidatus Saccharibacteria bacterium | reverse complement strand
TTTAAGTCAACAAGATACAGGTGATTGAAAAACAAATCGACTAGCAGGTATTAAAGAATAGCTACAGCTGCAACCTCATCGCCATCATTAATATTCATCATCTTTACTCCAGATGTCTGCCTCTGAAGAGTTGGAACATCCTTTAAATCTGCTCTTATGACTTTTGATTTCTCAGAAATAACAACAACCTCACTATCCTCGTTCTTCAAAATTCTTGCACAGGCAATATTTCCAGTTTTCTTGGTGACTCTGAAAGTAAATATCCCACTACCACCTCTCTTTTGAGTAGCATACTCTTTAAGTGGTGTCATTTTACCAAATCCATGTTCAGAGAGAGTGAGAAGTTTCTGCTCATCGTTATCTACTATTCCCATTCCAATAACACTGTCTGTTTTTGTTCTAAACTTAATACCTGTTACACCCCTTGTACTTCTTCCCATCGGTCTAACATCTGTCTCTTTAAATCTTACAGATTTTCCTTCTTTGGTAAGGATAATGGCTTCATCATTTCCTGTGGTTGCCTTGACCCCAATTAATTGATCTCCCTCATCAAGCTTGATGGCAGTCAGACCATTGGATCGTATTTTAGTAAACTCAGAAAGATCTGTTTTCTTGACAACGCCCATCTGAGTAGACATAAGAAGATATTTGTATCCTTTCTCATTCTCTTCTTTCTTTGCTTCTTCAGTGCTTTTACCTTCCCTTACTTTTCCCTTAGGGTCTCTGGTTAGGACAGAAGTAACAAGTTCGTCAGGGTCGAGTTGTACGAGGTTTACTAATGGCAATCCCTTTGCTGTTCTCCCTAGATCTGGGATTTCAAATACTCTCAATGTGTATGCTTTTCCTTTGTTTGTGAAAAGCATTAATTCATCATGTGTATTACACAAGAAAGCATGTTCAATGAAATCTCCTTCTTTTGTATCTCCTCCGGAAACACCCTTCCCTCCCCTATTCTGTGCTTTATATGTATCTGGATTTAATCTCTTTACATAGCCTGAGTGTGTAATGGTAACAAGTGTATTCTCAGATGCGACCATATCTTCTTCTGATATTTCATCGATATTGCCCTTAATAATTTTTGTTCTTCTCGCATCTCCGTATCTCTCTTTAATATATTGCAAATCTGCTGATATTACTTCTAATACCTTTGTTGGGTCTTCAAGAAGAGCATTGTATTCCTTTATCTTTCCTTCTAATTCTTTATATTCATTCTGTAATTTCATTCTCTCGAGTGCTGCAAGTCGTCTAAGTTGCATGTCTAAAATCGCTTGAGCTTGAACTTCAGTGAAGTTGAATTTGTCTATCAAGTTCGTTTTTGCACTCTCTTGTGTTTTTGAACCTCTAATAGTGGCAATTATCTCATCAAGCATATCGATTGCTTTAAGGAGTCCCTCTAGAATATGTGCTCGGAATCTTGATGCTGCTAGGTCATATTCAAATCTTCGAATTGTTACAGTGAGTCTAAAGGAGAGGAAAAGTTCTAACATTCTCTTGATTGGTAATGTTTTAGGCTCTTGGTTAACCAGTGCAATCATGTTAGCATTGAAAACCTTCTGCATCTCGGTATATTTGAATAGTTTGTTTAGTACTGCCTTAGGTTGAGCGTCTCTCTTGAGATAGATTACAACTCTCATTCCTTCAATATTTGACTCATCTATGATGTCAGCAATTCCTTTGACCTTCTTGTCCTTAACAAGGTCGGCAATTTTTTCAATCATGTGTGCTTTGTTAACCTGGAATGGTATTTCTGTGATAACTATTTGATACCTTCCTTGTTTGCCCTCTATGATTGATGCTTTGGCTCGTTGAATGATTCTTCCCCTACCGGTTGCATATACATTTAATACCTCTTGTTGATTGTATACAGTGGCACCTGTCGGGAAATCTGGTCCAGGAAGTATCTTTATGAGTTCCTCTGGAGTTATCTCTGATTTGAATTCAGGATACAATACCTCTCCATTGGTCTTAATATCTCCCTTTATCTTCTCTATCTGTTCTAGATAGTCAAGTTCTTTTGAATTAACATAGTTTTCAAAATAATCACTAGGTTGGTCGCTTAAAGTTTGTGGTATTTTTTCTCCTTTCTCCTTCTCTTTCCTAAGCTCATTGTATACTGCCTTCCCTACCCATTTATTTCCCATGGTAATCATCTTTTGGAGGGTCTCAATTAGCTCGGTGAGATTGAAAGGAGGAATTTTTGTTGCCATTCCGACTGCGATTCCATCACCTCCATTCGCTAATACATTTGGGAAACCTGCTGGAAGTATTGTTGGCTCAAGTCTTGTCCCATCATAGTTTGGTACGAATGTAACTGTTCCTTTGTTGAGATCCTTCATGAGCTCAGGAGTTATTTTTCCCATTCGAGCCTCTGTGTATCTCATTGCTGCCGCCTCATCACCATCTATAGAACCAAAGTTCCCCTGTCCATCAACTAGTGGATATCTCATTGAGAAGTCTTGGGCCATTTTTACTAATGTAGGATATACGACAGCTTCACCGTGTGGGTGATAGTTACCTGATGTATCTCCTGCAATCTTTGCACATTTCCTGTAATGTGAGGAAGGTGTAAGTCCAAGATCGTTTATCGCAACAAGAATCCTCCTTTGAGATGGCTTAAGACCATCACTTACCTCTGGTAGTGCCCTTGAGACAATTACCGACATTGAATAGTCAAGGTAGTTGTTTTTCATTTCATCTACAATGGACCTAGGGGCAACTTCTCCAGGATGGTAGGAAAGTTCCTGTTCTAATTCCTCGATATTCTCTTGTGTTGTTTTAATATCTTCGTCCATTAATATCTACCTCTCTAATCTTTTTACAATTTCAGATAATGTGTCGTATGTCTCCTGTGCAGTCTCTTTAAATTCTTGAAGCTTATCGTCTTCAGCTTGGATTAGTTGTGAATTATAATTATCATAAATAATTCCATTTTCTGATGGATATACATGGAGAGTTATTCTTTTGAAGGTATGGCCTTCTTGTCCCAGAATAAGGTGTCTATCCTCGACATCTCTAGGTCTCTCTTCTATACCAAGAGCCTTAAAAGTAGTTTGTTGCAATCCCTCATCTGATAGTAGTCTCTGTATAGAAATAGTCTTTGTTACTTCAGGAGAAGAGGAGAAATGATCAGTTCTCACCTTGATTTCTTTAGAGTCTCCACCTAAATCCTGTGAAGCTATCTCATCAAATATCCCAGAGAGTAATTCTTCCTTTCTCTCGATTTCTGTATTGTCTCCTCCAAAAATTTCTTGCATATTAATAATATTAAAAATTTATATATCTAAAGTAGCTTTCTTAGCATATGTCTGAATGAATCTTCTCCTAGGAGGAACCTCATTGCCCATTAACATCTCAAATGTTTTCTCTGCTTCCTCCGCATCCTCTATATGTACTCTCTTTAAAACTCTCTTCTGTGCATCCATTGTAGTTTCTCTCAGCTGTTCTGGATTCATCTCTCCTAGACCTTTAAATCTATTTGCGACTGGAACTTTCCCTGCTGCTTTCGCCTTAGCTACAAATTCATCTTTCTCTTCATCATTGAGGAAATAGAATTTCTTCTTACCAATTTCAACCTTATGCAGAGGTGGTTGAGCTACATACACATACCCATTCTCTATTAAAGGTCTAAAGAATCTAAACAGGAGTGTCAAGACTAGGGTAGTGATATGGAGGCCATCGACATCTGCATCACTCATAATTATTATTTTGTGATATCGCAATTTTGAAATATCTAGTGAATCTCCGATTCCTACCCCTAGTGCAGTAGTGATATCATTGAACTCACTGTTTTCTAAAACCCTATCTACTCTGTACTTATGGGTATTAATAATTTTCCCCCTTAGTGGAAGAATTGCCTGTGTATGTCTATCTCTACCCTGTTTTGCTGAACCTCCTGCTGAGTTTCCCTCAACGATGAATAGTTCACTCTCTGCTGGATCTTTGCTTGTACAATCTGCTAATTTCCCAGGAAGAGTTGTAGTCTCAAGAGCCCCTTTTCTGATAACAGCATCTCTTGCAGCTTTTGCAGCTGCCTTTGCTTTGTTTGCTAATACTGCCCTACCAATAATTTCTTTTGCAATCTGTGGATGCTCCGTAAAAAATGTTAGAAGTTCATCTCTCACAACCTTCCCAACGATGCTCTTTACCTCAGGATTATTTAACTTAATTTTTGTCTGCCCTTCAAATTGGGGATTGGGGACCTTGACTGAAACTACAGCTGTTAATCCTTCCCTTACATCTTC
>CAZVQY010000007.1:0-18915 GCA_964629715.1 uncultured Candidatus Saccharibacteria bacterium | reverse complement strand
ATAACAGAAATCCTAAGACCTGCTGTGAGATATGCGTGTTGTCTACATTTTTTTACGATTGTCTCGAAATCGAACTGAGTTGTGCTAAAAATCTGGTCATCCGGCATGAAGGTATGTTCTGTGCCCGTCTCTGTAGAGTCTCCAATCTTCTTGACGGGTGCAGTTGGGACACCTCTTTCATACCTCTGTTCGAATATTCCTCCATCCCTCTTTACTGTTGTAACCATCCATTCGGAGAGAGCATTTGTACACTTCATTCCAACTCCGTGCAAACCACCTGACACCTTGTATGCACCTGATTCAAATTTCCCTCCTGCATGGAGATTGGTCATAACAGTCTCGAGGGTGGACACCTTAGTCTCAGCATGAATCTCAACTGGAATACCTCTTCCATTATCTTTCACTGATAAGGAAGCATCTTTGTTTAATGTAACGAAAATATGATTACAATAGCCTGCAATTGCTTCATCCACAGAGTTATCTAATATCTCTGTGAATATATGATGAAGACCATGAATGTCTGTAGAACCAATGTACATAGCAGGCCTCCTCCTAACAGCCTCTAAGCCCTTAAGTACTTGGATATTTGATGCTCCATAACTATCAACTTTTGCCATAATCTTCTACTTCTAAATAGTGTAAATTTCTGTATAAATCGACCCTCCATTTTACACGTTTTGGGTCAATTTGTTAAGCCCCTAATTGTACTATCATAGACTCTAAAGTTAGTCTTTTATTGCAGTTTCCTGCTATTTTTTCTCTACTCTTTTGTACTATTACTAGAGCCTCTAGATTTTTTCTAGAACCATCTATATTACCATTTTTTATGTCTGTTTCAAACTTCACTTTTATACTGTTCTCCACTTCATTTATGAACTCTAGAGCAGAATCTCGGTTTTCTGAGAACTTCTCAACTTGAGAAAATTGGGTTACTAAATCCTTCTCAAAAATGTCTGTCAGGGCATCACTGTCCTCACTAGCTTCATGTTGGGTATATACAATTCTCGACCTCGACCTAATAGTGGGGAGAAGGTTCTTTTCATTATCAACAGAGAGGATATATATGGAGTTATCACTACTCTCTTCTAAAGATTTCAATAAAGAATTCTGTGCCTCATGCGTAAGTTTCTGCGAATCATTGATAATCGCAATCTGCTTCCCTTCTTGAAATGGTTTAAACATCATCTCTTTCTGTAAAGCCTTCACCTCATCTATCCCTATACTATTCTTCTCCAAATCCTCAAGATTGTGAATATCAGGGTTCTTCTCAATCTCTTCAATTGAGATATCTTTTTCAAAAATCTCACTGAGAAATTTTAATAGGTTTTTCTTCTCAATGTCTCTCTTTTTTTCAACTAGGACATATGTCATTTCTATATTCTAACATAGTAATATATTGATTGACTAATTCCATCGCTTATCATAAACTAAATGAAGAATTAAATAACATGCTGCCCAGATGGCCAATCAGACATCCATATTAAAACATTTAGAAAGTAAGGGCATTATTAACGAGGAAGGTGCCAGAAAAGTACTTTTGGAACGTAGCCGTTCTAGTAAAACAGAGGAAGTGATAATCCTTGAGTTAAGTCTAGCTACTGAGATTGATATCGCCAAGGCAAAGTCTGAGATTTTTGGTATTCCTTTTATTGATCTTTCAACAATCTCTGTCCCAGAGGGTGTTTTAGCGGAAGTGCCAATTGATAATCTCTCAAAGTTTAGAGCAGTTCCCTTTGAGAGGGGGGAAGGGCTGGTAAAGATTGCAATGGAGGATCCTTTTGATATTCAAGCTACTCAGGCATTACAGGGAAGATACCCTAGTAGGACCAGGATGGAGATATTCATTACAACCCATGAAAGTATTGGTTCCATTTTGGACAGGAGAGTTGGTGACATGATGAGTTCTCAAGTGACGGAGGCTTTGGAAGATGTGAATGTACCAGTTACAGAATTAGCAGATGATGGCTCAGGTGATGCTCTTAGTTCTCTAAGTGGTTCGGATTTAGCCTCTGCACCTGTTGCAAGAATTGTGAACTCAATCCTTCAGTATGCTGTTAAATCAAAATCTTCTGATATTCATATAGAGCCGATGGAAAGTGGGCTTAGAGTACGATTTAGGATTAATGGTGTCATGACAGAAAGGCTTGTTCTTCCAAAGTCTCTTTCTGCAGCTTTAGCATCTAGGGTAAAGATTCTCTCCAATCTGAGAATTGACGAGAAGAGAATTCCCCAGGATGGAAGATTCCAAGTAAAGATGGGTTCGAACAAGGTTGACATTAGAGTCTCAATAATGCCTATGATTTTTGGTGAGAAGGTTGTAATGAGGTTGTTGGAGTCAGAGACAGAAAATATCACTCTTGAACAGACGGGTCTAAGGGGGAACGCATATAAGATATTTTTGGATTCACTTTCAGTAACAAATGGTATTGTCCTTGTTACTGGTCCGACAGGTAGTGGTAAAACAAGAACTCTTGCATGTTCGCTGATGAAGGTAAATGATCCGAAGGTAAATATTATCTCGTTGGAAGATCCTGTTGAGATTAGGGTTCCTGGTGTTACGCAAGTCCAGATCAATGCGAATGTTGGTCTTACTTTTGCTTATGGATTACGATCGGTTCTGCGACAAGACCCTGATATTGTTATGGTTGGAGAGATTAGAGATGAGGAGACTGCTCAGCTTGCTGTGCAAGCTTCTCTTACGGGTCACTTAGTTCTCTCCACTCTCCACACGAACAGCTCTGCAGCGGCTATTCCCAGACTCTTAGATATGGGTATTGAACCGTATCTTCTTGCATCAACAATTAGAGCAATTGCTGCACAGAGACTGCCACGAAAAATCTGTCCTTACTGTATAGAAGCCTATCCTATCACTCCAGAAGTACTGAGGAATATTAATGAAACTATGCAAGATATAAAAGACTTCGATTTGGTGTCATATATTAATAGAGTCTATGCTTCTAAGAATAGTGGTGAACAAAAAGAAAAGAATGTGATAAAACCTGTAGAGATTGGTCCAAGAGGAACTCCAGTAATATATCTTTACAAAGGGAAAGGTTGTGATAGGTGTAATGGTACTGGATATGGTTCAAGAACGGGTATTTTTGAAGTACTCAATGTTAGTGATAAGATTAGTAGGATGATAATGGAGAATGTTACAGATACGGATATTAAAAATACTGCCGTTGAGGAAGGGATGATTACAATGATACAAGATGGATACCTAAAGGCTTTAGAAGGTATTACGACTATAGAAGAGGTCCTGAGGGTTTCAAAAGAATAAATTTTTGATATAACTAATATATGGATACTGCCCAAAACCAAACAAATACAAATAGTACTCAGTTTGTATATCCAGACTTCTCACAGAATTCTGGGAATTTAACTCCTCCCCCACAACCAGCTACAGTTCCAGTGGCCCAGCCTGCACCTCTTTCACAACCCGTAGTGAATAATGTATCTACTCCTCTTGTGCAACAAGTGGCACCTCAGCCAGAACCAAAGCAAGAGCATATTGATCAACAGAAATTAGATGAACTCAAAAAGGATATAGATGCTTTGTTAGATGCTCCAGCTCAAGTTCCTCCACAAACATATGTTGAAGAGGGAAAAATTGAGAAAGGAGCTGATAGTTATATTCAACAACCTACAGAACTTCCGAATCTTAGTGAATCCCCTACCCCAGCATCAGTACCTACTCCGCAGAAACAACAAGTTTGGAGCGATTCCTTGCTAAAGATTATGCCAGGTGAAAAAGAAGCGAAAGCATTACAAAGGGAAGAAAGGCCAAACAACTTGGCAAATCCCGTAAGTACAGAAGATAATGGCACAGATTCTTCAAATACAATAAGAATTGAGGGGATGTCGGAGAAATTTAATATGGATGCTCTCCTTGCAGAAGTGATTAAAAGGAATGCATCAGATTTACATATATCTTCCGGCTACACTCCTATCATTCGAATTGATGGAGAATTGATTGATGTTGGAGAGAAGATTATTACTCCCAAAGATGCAGAGGAATTAATACTCTCAATAATTTCAGATGATAGAAAGGAGTTGTTGGATGTAAACAGGGAAATTGATTTTGCATATTCTTATGAGGGAGGTGATGGTGTATCAGGGAGGTTTAGGGTAAATGCTTTTCACGCTATGAAGAATATTTCGGCAGCTCTAAGGCTTATTCCCACGAGAGTCAAAACAATTGAAGAGCTCATGCTACCACAGATATACCATCAGGTTACTAAACTTAAACAGGGGCTAGTGCTGGTGACAGGTCCTACAGGTCACGGAAAAAGTACCTCTATCGCAGCAATGTTGGAGGATATCAATAGGAATAGGTTCGACCATATTGTTACTATTGAGGATCCAATAGAGTATATCTTTCAGGGCAAAAAAGCTCTTATTGACCAGAGAGAGATGAGTGATGATACAAATTCTTGGTCGATAGCACTCAGAAGTGCGATGAGACAAGATCCAGATGTAATCCTTGTTGGCGAGATGAGAGACTTTGAAACAATTGCTGCTGCAATCACTCTCGCTGAGACGGGACACTTAGTATTTGCAACATTACACACTAATAATGCAGCACAGACGATTGATAGAGTAATTGATGTTTTCCCAGAGAATCAGCAACCACAAGTTAGATCTCAGTTATCGAATATCCTTAAGGTAGTAATTGCACAGAGATTAATCCCTCTAGATAAAGGTGGTAGAAGAGCAGTCTCTGAGATTATGTTTAATACGCCAGCCATTTCGAACCTAATTAGAGAAGGAAAAACACATCAAATAGATAATGTCCTTAGGACAAGTTCAGACGTTGGGATGACATACTTAGAAAGAAGCTTAGTATCTCTTGTAAGGGAGGGAGCAATTTCTACTCAGAAAGCCCAGGAATATGCAGTATATCCTGAGGAGGTATTAAGATTATTAAAAAGCTAGTTAATTATGAAAGAATTTAAATATTCTGCAAGAGATAATAAAGGAAAAGTTGTTGAGGGTCAGATACAGGCAAAAGACATGGCTTCAGTAACAGATATCCTTCATGATCGGGGATTGATAGTTGTATCGGTGAAGGAAAGGTCAATTCTTGATTTAAGTAGACTACAGGAGATAAACATAGGGGGAGTTCCAATGATGGAGAAAGTTGTTTTCATGAGGCAAATGGCAACTATGGTTGGTGCAGGTCTTCCACTTACTAGGGCTTTAGAGATTATGGTTGACCAAGCTACAAACCCTAAGTTTAAGAGAGTACTTAAAGATGTTCTTATCTCTGTTCAATCAGGAAAATCACTCTCTGTCTCATTCAGAGAGAAGGAGGATATTTTTGATAGTATCACCCTTAATCTACTTGAAGCTGGTGAGGAGAGTGGAAACTTAGAAGTGATATTAGAGAGGTTGGCGGTTGAATTAGAAGAGAGGAATTCTCTTGGGAGAAAAGTTAAATCTGCGATGATATATCCCTCTATTGTAATGGTTGTGATAATTGTAGTCATATTAATTATGCTCCTAGTCCTAGTCCCTTCAATGTCAGATGTGTATGAAGATTTTGGAGCAGACCTTCCTTGGATTACAAAAGTGATAGTCAAATTTAGTAATCTCTTCGTAGGGTATTGGTGGGTCATGGTGCTAGTTGTGGTAGTACTAGTTCTCGGGTGGAAATACTTTAGAAGTACAGAAAAAGGTAAGAGAATCACTGACAAGTTAATGCTTAAAATCCCGATAGTGGGGAAATTAGGCTCAAAGATGCAGATAGCGCAGTTTACTAGAATCCTAGCTTTGTTACTTTCGAGTGGTCTCTCTATTGTCAAAGCATTGGAGCTTACAGGGCAGTCATTAACAAACAGTATATTTAGAGATGTAGTAATTGATGCAAGAAACGAGGTTGAAAAAGGTGGTCCACTTGCCCTGCCGATTGCAAGGAGTGAATATTTTCCCCTATTGGTCAGTAGTATGATTTCTGTTGGTGAAGAGACGGGAGAAATAGATACTGTCCTTTCAAAAGTTTCAGAGTATTACAAAGAGGAGGTTGATACTGCCACAGGTAATCTCTCTACAACACTAGAACCAGTTATGTTAATCATCATGGGTGTAGCTGTAGGTTTTATCGCTTTAGGTGTGTATATGCCTATGTTTGGGCTATCACAAGTTATGACATAACTCTTGACAACATTTGTCGTATTGTGTAATTTATATTAGTTAAATTAAATAATTATTTTTAATCTATGAAGAGAACAACATACAAAGCATTCACATTAATAGAGATGCTTATTGTAATGGGAATCTTAGTCATCCTAATGGTGGTAGGAGTAGCTGCGGGTAGATTTGCTATTGATAGAGCTGGGCAGATAGCTCATCAGAATGGAGCCACACAGATTTATCAGGCATTGCAGTCCCACTTTACTGACCATGGGAAGTTTCCAGAGAGTTTGGGTGGCGATTCTTTACGTATTATGACTGAATCAAATACCGGAGAAATTAATACGCTAGGAAAATATTTAGACATGGGGTCATTTAAGGGTGGCTCAGAAGCTACATACTCCTATTTTGTGAATGATACAAAGCAGGCAGTTGTGGTTTGTGTTACTCTTGGAGGATATGGTGATGCTACTAAAAAAGGTATCTCATGCGTGGGAAATGGTTTTAATGATGACTCTTTAGGGGATGGAGATGGAGGCACTCAAGTAATATCAAAGGAATATATTGACGCGAAATTAGGTGAAGATGAGGATTTGTATAATGCGATAATAGAATGGGGTGACACGTCTCAATGGGATGGTAAAAAATGGGGGGCATCAGAGGTAGAGCTTCCATAATCAGATTCCCATATTAGTGTATGCTAATTACAACTCCTCTTCGGAGGGGTTGTTTTTTTGACATGAGTAGTAATTTGATGTAATTTATATTAAATAAATTAATAATATTTCCCAATATATGAATAGAAGAACATACAAAGCATTCACATTAATAGAGATGCTCATTGTAATGGGAATCTTGGTCATCCTAATGGTGGTAGGAGTAGCTGCGGGAAAGTATTCTTTGGATCAATCAAATGAGGTAGGACATAAAAATGGTGCCACACAGATATATCAAGCGGCGCAATCACACTATACAGACTATGGAGAGTTCCCTGGAGATGAAATTAGTATTCAAGCAATGGTAGCAACTGGTGGACCTCTAGATGGGTACCTAAATTCGGCTACATTTCAGGGAGGTTCGGAAGCTACATACTACTATTATACAAACGATAGCAGGCAAGCAGTAGTTATATGTGTATCTTTAGGAGGAAGGGCTGATGTGAATAAAAAGGGAATAGCTTGTGTGGGAAATGGTTTCGGAGACCCTACAATGACAGCACCCGCTGGAATGATTCCGTTTGCGAAAGAAAAATTGGACCCTGTGAAGGATAAAATCATATATAGTGAAATACTCGAGCAAGATTCTCGAATTGATTGGGATGGGGAAAAATGGGTAGAACCTATCGAGGTTCCTGGCGGGGAAGGTAATACTATTCCTGCTGACCCTTGTGCTCCATGTGATGAGGCTGATATAGCATGTATTACAGGAAGGCCTGAATCTTGTGATAGTGAAGATGATGAAGAAGAACAGTGTGCTCCGTGTAAGGGAGAGAATTGCTTATCTGTTGAGCCCCCTGTAATTTGTTGTGACCTTTGTGAAGTTGGAGATCCTGATTGTTTAAGACCTTCAAATTGTCCTCCCACAGAAGTAGTTCCATATGACCCTTCAACTGACCCATGTTCGGCATCATGTGTAGAAACAAAAGATATCAAATGCTTAGATGTAATGAGTCCAGCATGTATGTAATTGAGAATTTGCAATCATGAGAAATATACCCCTCCTCGGAGGGGTTTTTCTTTCTAAAAGGAGAATCATAGGATATAATGAACCATGATTATTATCTATATCTGTATATTCTTTCTAGGTGCAGCTTTCGCTAGCTATATAAATGCAACAATATATAGAATTGAAAAAGGTACTAAATACCCTGAGATATTAACAAAGGGTTCAGAGTGCGAAAAATGTAAAAAGAAACTAACATGGTATGAATTAATCCCTATATTTGGATATATTATTATTGGTGGTAGATGTCCGAAGTGTAAGGATAAGGTTAGTATCTATTACCCTATTTCAGAGGCCTTCCTTGGCATTTCCTTCCTTCTACTATATTTTTTTCAGGCGCCTTTCTATTCTTGGATTCTTCTTATACTTCTCTACATCCTTTCATATTATGACATTCTTTATAGAGCCGTACCCCAGCTACTCGTTCACATATTAATTCTAATATCTATCCCAATATTTTTCCTATTTAATCTTAATCTCTCTTCGGTTATTATTACAACCTCAATCCTATTCATTCTTTGGTTACTCACACTACTTCTAAAAAAATCATTTGGTCTAGGTGATATGTTAATACTACTTGCGCTAGGCCTTGTGTTATCATTAAAAGAGTATGTGGTATTCTTTTGGATTAGCATATTCTCTGCCCTACTCTATGCAATATTAGCAGGCATTATCCAGAGAAAGAATATGAAGAAAGTGAAAATACCGATGGTCCCATTTTTCACAATCTCCTTCCTCGTCTCATCAATATGGGGAATTGAGATATTTGCGACTATCTTTTCTCGGATATTATTGTAGTTGGGGGAATATTGTGATAAATTGAAGGTAGTAACTTAATGAACCTGCCTAATGTATAGAAAGAGATATTCTGCTTTCACACTAATAGAAATGCTTCTTGTTATGTCCATCCTTGTAATACTTGGGGGGCTTTCCTTTGCTGCATATCAGGAGATGCAGGTTACTATTCGACTGAATGAATATGCAAATGTATTAGAGGAGAATATCAGGAGAGTACAGAGGGAGGCTATGCTCTTAAGAAGATATCCAGGAGAGAATTGGATATATGGTTTAGGAATTGATTTTACCAAGACGGACAAATCAGAGACGTGGGGACATTATGAAGTATTTAAGTGGTGTGCAGGAGACTCAGAATATGGAGCCCCAAGAAGTACTACTCCTATCCCTGGATATGGACAGGGTTCCTCTTATGCCCAAGATAATGGTGTATTACCAGTCTCTGTCACTGAGGGCAGAGTTAGATGTATCACCCCTGGTGAAGAGGAAAGACTAATAGTCCCAGGGTATGAAGTTGGTTTGGTTCCACCTCAGGGAGTAATTGAGTTTTCTGTTGGTTCTAGTCTTCTGCGAGAAGACGAGGAATTCGAAATAAGATATTTATTGTTTGAATCAGTTACAGGGAGGGCATTCTTCTATGGGCGTGATGGAGGCCTAATAGGGTATCGGCAAGAAGGGTTTGATGATCCAGTAGTGATAGATACAGGCGTCCCATCTTTCAAGATTAATATCATATCAGATACAAAGGGGATAAAGAAACAATTAAGGGTAGAGCCTTTTTCAGGTAAAGTTGTGGTAAAATTTGAAGATGAATAATAATAAAAAATACAATGCAATGGGTTTTATTGAGGCATTAATTGCTATTATAATTACGGGTACGGCCTCTGTCATTTTGATGCAAATGGCAAGTAGTGCTCTCAAAGAGGCTGTACAGAACGAGAAGATAGATGTGATTACAATGCATGCAGTCGAGGGTGCAAATATTACAAGCAAGATAATCAAGGAGAAGGATATTGAGTTCAATCTCCTACCTAGCACGGACGCTACTTGTTATATACCTGCAACTATAGATGGGAAAACGTGGGATTTCTCCAAGAAGAATGATAGTTATGATACTGTCCTTCAATCTGAGATAGTTGACTCACAAACAAGCACTTTAGATAGAGAGAGCGAATACTTTGAAAAAAATAGTAAAACGGCACCTATCTTAGATGAAGATAGAATTGCCACTCAATATTTTAGAATATCATGCTTAATACCTGCGCCAGAGGATGCTAGTGGAGAAATCCCGTATGTAAATGTAACTATCTATGTAGCTCATATCCCCAGTTCAGGGACTATCACAAATGAAACAGAGATTAAGGATTATAAATATTTTACTACTGTAAGATTAGATCAATGAGAGAGAAAATAGAAAGAAAACAATACGAAGCATTTAGTCTAATTGAGATGTTAATTACTGTGGTTATTTTGGGTATGTTAATGCTTACATGCTCCCTTGTATTAACAACGTTAATTCGTGTCTCTATGGTATCTACAAACAAAGCAAGGGTGAGGACAGAGTCAGAATATATGCAAGAGATTCTAAAAAGAACGATTAGAACAACTGATCCTATGAATGTAAATGTGTATGATACCTCTTCTGAAAGATTTTTTAATCCTACTAACTCAATTGTTTCCCCTCTTGAAGGATCCCTTTCTCCCCTGCCCTCTACTATCCCTGGGAATGAAATCCATCTAAGGCCCTTTGGCTCAAATAGATGGGTATGTATAGGTTTCTTCCTTGGTGCGAACAATGAAACAGAAATAGATCCAGAAAGAACAAGAAAAGGATATATACTAAAAACAACAATGGAGGACACAGAGTATTCTCCTGAAGGCTGTTTCTCCTCTGATATAAATGATGAACAAAACTACATTGTCCTTAATTCTAGATTTGTTAATGTCTCTGATATGGAAATCAGTTATACAACTGCCAAAGACAAGAATAAAGAATTTATATTAAATATGCACTCTGATGCAATTTATTGGTACTTTGCAAAAGGTGCTCCATTAAGGAAAGATCTATACAGGCAATCCATAGTTAAAACGGAAGGAGTAATGTGGTAATATATAAATTAGAAAGGAGATAAAAATATGTCAGATTCAAAAAGGATTTTAGTTGTAGAAGATGAGAAAGACTTGTTAGATTCATACAAGGAACTTATTGAGACGGCAGGTTATCAAGCTCTTACAGCGTCTGATGGATATCAGGCTCTTGATACTTTGGATAAGAATAAGGGAAAAATTGATCTTGTACTCCTAGACCTTATGATGCCTGGTGTAGATGGCTTAGAAGTTCTAAGGACGATTAAAACAAATCAAGCTAAGTATGGAGAGATGCCTGTTATTGTTCTTACCAATATGACAAGCGAATCAATAATTAGAGAAACATTCGATTTAGGAGCTTCTTCATATCTGGTAAAGACAGATCTTGATTATGATGGGTTGGTAACAGAATTGGGAAAATATTTAGGTAGTACAGCCTAATTATTTTAAACAAATATTATATTTGATATTATTTAACAACAATTAATTTAGCAATTTACTAACATGGCTAAACTGCCCGAACATGTTGGAATAGATTTTGGTACTCATTCAGTAAAGGCTGTAGAGCTAAGTAATATTTCAGCGAAGAACCCAAAGCTCGTAAACCTTGGTTCACAGGAGACTCCCAAAGGAGTGATTAATAGCGAGGATAAGATGGATCAAAAGAGATTAGCTGATGTCCTCAAGAAACTTTATGATGCTTCTGGTATTAAGAATAATAAGGTTGTTATGGCACTTCCTGAATTCTCTGTTTTTACTAGGTTCTTAGAATTACCAGGAGTAAAAAAAGAAGAAATTAAAGATACTGTGTATTATGAAGCTAAACAATATATTCCCCTACCCCTCAGTGAGGTACAGCTAGATTATGTTCCCATAGGTTTTAATACAGAAAAAAATGCCCCTAGAATACTTGTTGTCGCTGCCGCAAGAAAAGTAATTGATATATATATTAATATTGCTGTTGAAGCAAATCTAGATTTAATCGCTATAGAAACTGAATCTGTAGCTATGGGAAGAGCCATGTTTAGAGCAACAGGTAAAAAGGATTTAGTTATGCTTGATTTTGGTGCTAATAATACTGATATGAGCATAATATCTGAGGGATATTTAGTATTCTCTCAAAGTATTGCGATAGGATCGGACTCTCTAACACAAGCAATTGTGAATAAATTCAACTTTGAACAGAAAAGAGCTGAGGAGTTTAAGAGAAGTTATGGACTTGTGCCAAATGTATTAGAAGGGAAAATAGCGAGTGTACTTGCTCCAATAATGGACTCTATAATGGTTGAAGTTAGAAGAGGTGTCGAGTTCTATAAGAGCAGAACGCTCTCTATAGCACCTGTCGATTATGTGCTAAGTGGTGACGGTGCTTTCCTCCCTGGACTAAAGGAATATGTATCAAAAAATCTAAATGTCAATTCTACATTGGCAGTACCATGGAATAATATTTTAATGGAACCTAAGTTTAAAGATATTGCGATGAAGGGAGCTCCATCGTATTCTGTAGCAATAGGTTTAGCCCTCAAAGATGAGTAAGGAAGAAAAAACAAAAATTGAAGAGGAGTCTAAAAAGAATGAAAAACCTTTGAAAGAGCAAGAATCTAAAAAGAAAAAGGATTCAAAGAAAGAACTTAATCTTCCTCCAATAATAGATGATGATGGTATAAATCTTGTCCCAGTAATGACAGAGACGGAAATAGTTTTGGAAAAGACCAAAACCAAAGTCAATGTTGGGGTTGTTGTTAGTATCGTAATTTTCCTTCTCATCACAATTGCAGTAGTTGCATTCTCTACGGTTTCGAAACTTCAGTTGAATGAAGAGAAAGAGAAGCTCTTTGCACTAGAAGAAGAAATAAAAGGTCAATCTACGAAAATTCTGAACAATCAAGAAGTTTTGAAGAGAGTATATCTATATCGGGACATCTCATCTTCCCAATTTCCTGCGAGGGAAATATTTGAATATTTTACTAAGATAATGAATAAACAGGGTACAGTTGTAATAAAATCGTTTAATTTTGCTTCTGGGACATTAATCTCGTTTGGAGGTCAAGCTGATTCCTTAGATACTGTATCTAAGCTATGGTACCTTTTGGATAAGGATCCTTTGATTGACTCTGCCACGATGAGTGATTTTAATAAGTCGAAAGATGTAGTTAATTTTTCCTTTAAAGTTACTCTTGTAGAGGATGCTTTCGAGGAGGAAGGAGAAAATAATATTGATAATTGAGAAATATGACACCAATACCATCTTCATCAAAAACGAAAAAAGAAATAGAAGCAATAAATGAGAAGATAAAAGATACTAAGTTGAAATTTACGGATCTGCTTTTCCCAATTATTCTCATAGTTGTACTTCTAGGTATTGCAATTTTTGCCTTTATGCCAAACATTAATAATGCTATTGAACTAAGGGGAGAATTAGCGAATGTAGAGAAAAAAGAGGAACAGTTGGAAAACTTGAAGGGGAATTTAGATAAGATTGATGAGCAGGAATTGGGAAGTAACTTAACTGATGTGAAGACGGTTATCCCAAAGACCTTAAGGGTTTCAAGCTTCATATACTACATTGATGATCTTGCTAATCAGATGAATCTTAAATCGGAGAAAATATCAGCTAGTGATGTGAAGATCTCGACAAAGTCTGAGGCAGAGACAGTTGACTCATACAAGGGAGTTTCCAGTCCACTTTCCTATTCGGGTTCTTTAGAGGAGGTTCTTTCTTTTTTGGACAGTTTCTATACATCCTCACCATATATAGTATCACCTAAGAATATTAATCTTGCAAGTAGAGAAGATGGCAAGGAGTGGGAGTTAACTTTGAATCTTACGGGCTATTATATTGATGATGGGGAGGAAACAAAGTTGGATATTTACAGGCCTTTTAAAGCATATACCGATTTTAAATCCGAAATGGAAATGCTTAGCCAGAAAGCAGAGAAACTTAGAGAATCTAACTAAATTTCATCATTGAAGATGCTGTCAGGATCCTCATCCTTAGGCTTTTCTTCTTTATGTGATTCCTCTCTTCTCTCATCATCTTTGATGAGAACCTTTACTCTTCTATTGTTTCTAATTGCATTTATTGTGACCAAGTCCCTAATCGCATTAATCGTCCTTCCTTTTCTTCCTATCACAATACCTTTATCTTCTTCTGATACATCAACAGAAAGAATTGTTAATCCAGGGAAATCTACGCTTTCTTTTTCCTCGATGGTTACAGCATCAGGATTATTTACGATTGACTTAACTACGTACTCGAGTAATTCCTTCATTCTTCTAAGTGTAATATATTATATAATTTTATTATACTACTCTTCTGACTTTTCTGCTTTCTTCTCTGTATTTGGTTTTGTTGATCCTCTCTTAAGCTTCTTAAGGAGTCCAGCTTTTACAAAGTACTGAGCGACGGTATCAGTTGGTTGAGCACCATTTTTAAGCCATGCCTCTGCCTTCTCTTTATCAACATCAAACTGGTTGATTCTAGGATTGTATATTCCTATTTCATCCTTAGTCTCACCATTTCTTGGTTGAGAAGACTCCATTACTACAATCCTGTAATATGGATCCTTACTTCTACCCACTCTTTTTAGTCTTATTTTTAACATAGAGCTGATTCTATCAAAAGAATTTATCTAATTCAAGCTTCTTCAACTTTTTCAATTAAATTTATAGCATTTTTTGCTGCATCTTCCTCTGCTTTCTGTTTGCTATGTCCCTGTCCTTCAGAAAGCATCTGCTCCCCATTGTAGAGCCCAACCGTGAAAACTTTGTCATGATCTGGTCCATCTTCCTTAAGTATTTGATATATCGGAGTAACTCTAAACTTGCTTTGCATCATCTCCTGAATTTTTGTTTTAGGATCAATGAAAAGTTTCTCTGAGATAATTTTGTCTATTTTGAGTAAAAGTGTTCTAGATACAAAATCTTTGCATACATCATACCCATGTTCAAGATATATTGCCCCTAGTATAGCTTCATAGAGGTTTGCTAAAAGGTATTCTTTTTCTTTTCCCCCAGAATCTTCTTCACCCTTGGACATTTTCAAATATTGTCCTAGATCTAATCTTCTTGTTTCTTCACCCAGACTTTCAGTCCTTACTATAGCAGCCCTTATGCTGGTTAAGTCACCTTCAGTTTTCTTAGGATATTTCTCAAAGAGATATGAAGATATTATTAATTCTAATACAGCATCTCCTAAAAATTCTAACCTTTCATTATTCTCTAAACCCTTCCCCCTATTCTCATTCAGATATGATCTATGAGTGAAAGCAGTTTTAAGAAGACTAATATTCTTAAACTCAACTCCAATTTTTTTTATTATTTTATTAATTTCTTCCATTTTTGTTTTCTGTAAATTCATCTCTCACCACTTCAAATATTGCACCTAGTACGCCATTAACAAATTTTCCGCTACTATCTCCTCCAAAATCTTTTGCAATTTCAATAGCCTCATCAATGGCAACTTTCGGAGGTGTAATCTTCTCAATGAAGCCTTCCAATATAGCTATCCTTAGAATCTGCAAATCAACGAGCTTCATTTGTTGTATTGGCCATTGTGGAGCATACTTTGCAATTAACTCGTCAATACTTTCTTTGTTTTCTTTTACGCCTAGTATAATTTTCTCCCTTAACACTTTGTCATATTCCTTAATATCACCGATAGATGCAAGTTCGGATACTGATATGGTTTCTGTAGTATCAGGATTGGCAAGGAAATACTTGGCAAAGAGCTCTTGTAGAGCTAGAACCCTTGCTAAATGTCTTGGGTCAGTTGATTTCTTCATGACTACTTTTTATATGTACCACAATTTGGACATTCAAAATGACTTCTTTTCACTGCACCACATTTTGGACATTTTGATATTCCCTTAACCTCTAATGCATTGTGTGCTCTTCTTCTGCCTTTTCTAGCTTTGGAGATTTTTCTTTTTGGTAATGCACCCATTTTAATTTCTTTCTATATATTAACTTGATGATTATATTTTATTATTCAATCTTTTTCAACTTTATTGTATCCAACTCTCTTTAATCTCTACCTCATCACCTGCTTTTAGTGTTTGCTCGATTATCCCCTTAGCGATATTTCCTTCAATGCTGTCTTGGATATACCGCTTCATAGGTCTTGCACCCAGTCCAGGCTCGTTAGATTTGTTGGCAATGAGCATTGGAATTTGATTTGACCATTTGATTGTTATGTCCCTATTAGCAAGCCTCTTGGCAACTTCGTTTAATTCTAATACAGCAATCTCAGTTAAATTCTTTATATCATGTGGCTCAAACACTAAAATGGCATCGTATCTATTTAGGAATTCAGGTCTGAATGATTGCCTTACCTCAAGCAATACCCTTTCTTTTGCCTCTTCCCACATGACATTTGATTCAGAGAGGGAGTCTAAAAGAATTTTACTTCCAATATTACTTGTACATACTATGATTGCATTTGTAAAATCGGTGGTCTCTCCACTTGCACTTGTTAGTCTTCCTTCATCGAGTAACTGCAGAAGAAGATCGAGGATATTTGGGTGAGCCTTCTCTATCTCATCGAAGAGTACAACCGTATGTGGATTGCTCTTTATCCTATCAATGAGTGTAATTTGTGTCTGACCAAAAATGCTTTCACTCCCAGTTGAACCAAGAAATCTCTCGATACTGGATACTTCCTGATATTCTGACATATCTAACCTAATCATGTCATCTTTCCCAAAGTATTCCTCAGCAACGACTTTTGCCAAATATGTTTTCCCAACACCAGTTGGTCCAACAAAGAGAAAAGATCCGATAGGTTTGTTTGGATTCCTTACATCAGCTCTAGCCCTTCTGAGTGCTTCAGAGATGGTAATTATTGCTTCATCCTGCCCTACTACTCTATGCTTAATATTCTCCTCAAGTTTCATCATCTTATTACTCTCTTCCTGGTCAATTTCGGTAATGTTAATATTTTTTTGAAGAGAGATTGCTTTAGCTACATGCTCTGAGGTAATTTTTTGTATTCCATTAGCTTGAGCCCATGAACAGGTCGCCTCTAGGGTCTGTACTGCACTACTTGGGAGCTTCCTTTCTTTTACATATCTTTGTGCTAGCTCTACAGCTGAAACTAATGCTGGGAAGGTTATATAGCAGTTAAAGTTTTGCTCAAGAGAATCTATCTTTGTTTCTAGAATATATAATGCATCTCCTGCTGTGATTTCTTGTACCTCTATGTTGGTAAAACTCTGTCTTAAGGATTCATTACTATAGAAATATTTCTTGTAATCTGAATAGTTAATGCTCCCTACGATTGGGAACTTGCTATTTAATATAAAGGGTAACATTATTCCTGCAATACTGTGCCCACTCTCTCCTGCTTTCCTTGGGATAATTTCTTGAATCTCGTCTATGTAGAGGATTGTATTTCCTGCATTTGCTAGCTCTGTCATTGACTTAATAATGACCTCCTCCATATTTGCTTGATTTTGGGAATATGCAATGAGCTGGTTTATATCCAATTCGATAATCTTTTTGTCCTTTAGCTGAATCGGGACATCTCCGTGATTAATTTTCTGTGCTACACCAAGAATGATGCTAGATTTACCTACTCCTGCGTCTCCTACCATAAGGGCATTTTTATTCGAGATCTTTCCAAGTGTTGATACTAAATTCTCTACCTCTTGCTCATGCCCAATGCCAAAGATATCGTTTGATTTAGAAATCCCAAGATTCATATCCTTACTAAAATGACTTAAAACGAATGTCCAACCATATATCCATGGCTCACCTATTCCTCCAGTTCTAAAATATGGATAGTCAGGATTTAGAGGTCTTGCCTTCTTGTTGTCTCTGTAGTTCCAATATTCAACAACTTCGCGTAAGATATTGATGTTTATGTTGTTTTTTTGAAGGAGTTTTTGGAGTGCTGGAAAAATTTTTGTAATTGCTAAGAAAATATGTTCTGGAAGTATCTGATCACTATTTGTCGTAAGTGCTTCTTGAAGAGCATATATTAGCAATGCACAGAGTGAGGAGGTCGATAAATTGGGTATATGATCTGTCGTAATACCAGCTTCTTCCACCAGTTGTGCATTTAATTCAATCCCACTTCGCCTAATGAGTTGCTGAACTTCATAATTATTTGTAAGGAGATCTTTGTAAAGGAGAAGAGTATTTAAATTGCTTTTTTCGGTAAAAGCTTCAAGGTAGTCGATTGTCTCATCAGAAAGATAGTTTACCGTTTCATTTCTTGCATATCTTCCGAATTTAAATCCTACAGCTTTTATCTCATCAAAATCTTTTTGTGGAATATTTGTTATCTTCGGTAATTTAATGACTTTGCTTTTTTGACTATAGAAATCATGCCAAAGAATAATTAAAGCAAGGACGGATATCCCAAAAAGTGCATTTGTGATACCTAGATTCAAGACTCTCAATACTGGAGGATAGTTCTCTAATAGTCTTAAAGATTTTAAAATATATCCTGCAGCAATAACTAATCCTGGAATAACTAAGATATTCGCGATTGTGTTCTTTATCTGTTCGAACTTCTCATATCTAGGGTTGCTAGTGAGAAGATATTCAACTTGGGGGTTTGCAATGGAGAAAAAATGATTCCTGGTAAGGAGAAAAAGCGAGTGATTATCATCTTCTGGAAGTGGGAATTTATTTTCAACAAGAGAGAAAGAGTTATTCTTTCTGTTATGCATCCCAATTATTGTTTTGTGTTTGCTTCCAAAGTCTATACCCATTTTTTTTATTTTCTTATTAATGACATTATTATAAATACAATTGAGGCAATTGGAAGGATTAACCAGGCTATTATGAAGAGAATATATATCGATAGTCCTGCTAGAAAGAGTACTATGGTAATTGGCAAATAGAGAGTTTTGATTACAACTCCAAATATGAAGCCGATGACTGTTCTATCTCGGTGCCAAGGAACAAAAAAATTTCTTAAAAGAAGTGAAATTGATAGGTTGTCATCCAGTATGATTGATAGTCTTCCAAATGTTCTAAGGTATCTTGAGAGCATTTTTACATACCACCAGTTAAGGAAGTCTTGCATGTAGTATATCAGAATCTGAAGGTATGAATCAGTTTTGATAGGTTGTATGAATTGTTGACCGCTACTATCTACTCTATTTTTTTGTTCCATTTTGGGCAGTACTTTCTTTATACAGTTTATGCAAAAACCCCTAATGTTGCAAG
>CAZVQY010000006.1:7110-23311 GCA_964629715.1 uncultured Candidatus Saccharibacteria bacterium | reverse complement strand
TGGTTGTACTGGAGATGTGCAAAATGCTAGTTGTACCGGATATTGCAAAGATTGTAATAATAAATATATCCAAACGATTAAGTGTAATAAGGTTGCAGAAAACACCTGTGATGCAAAAAATGCAAAATGGGTGACCAAACCCGCTACAACAATTCCATATGGCCAGCTTATTCCTTTCGAATATATCACTGGTGATACAGATGGTGTACAAAATGAAAATATCATTGTTAAAATTGACGGTAATTCAAAATCCGTAACAAAGGTTCCAGCCACGGGGAATCCAGTAAACATAACAGTTAAGGGTGAATTGAATGGATCAGAGAGTGTGCTCAGTCCCGGTACTCATAAGTTAGAAATCTCATGGAATGATACAAAAGGAGCAGGTGGAGTACCTTGCTACGCATATGCTAGCTTTACAGTTGGAGCTGCACCCGTCAATACATGTGATGCCCTAGGTGCTAAATGGGTAAAACAACCACCAACAAGAGTTGAGTATGGAAAAGCTATTCCTTTTGAATATATCACTGGTGATACTGATGGAGTACAAAATGCAAATATCCTTGTGAAGCTTGATGGGGCATCTGTTTCGGTAACCAAAGTTCCTGCAACAGACAATGCTCCAAATGTTACTGTGAAGGGGGAATTAAGGAATGTAGGGGTTGGGGACGACCATAAACTGGAGATATCTTGGAATGATATAAAGGGAGCTGGGGGAGTACCTTGTTATGCATACGCCATATTCGATGTCACTCCTCAAAACCCAGACTGGGAGATTCAGAAAGTATCTACAGAAGAATGTATTGATGATGGTACAGAAAATCCTATATCGAAGGTATCGAACAGTATTACAATAAGGAATAAGAATACGACATCTGGGTCTACCGGAAGTATAACAACAATTGTAGATACTTTAGATTCTAAAGTTAATTCTTCAACTATAACAAACATCTCAAATGGGGGTGTGGTTGCGAATGGTATTATTACTTGGAACTTAACTCCTCCGTTATCAGTCTTTAATCCTGGTCAATCCAAATCTTTCACATATTCATATACCGTAGCTAAAGATGCCTTTGGGATGTACGACAACAGAGTGGAGGCAATCGTAGGAGAACAGAGTAGCAATACGCTCCAGGCTGGGGCTAGTATTGAAGCTAGGTGTAATATACTCAATCCTTCATGCGGTAATGGAGAGGTTGAAACAGGCCTTGGAGAGCAATGTGATCCCCCTGGGGGAGCATGCACCGACATATATGGGAAACCAAATACCTGCAGTGATATATGTACCTGTCCTGGAACAGGTCCTGTACCTGATACAGGTCTCTTTGATGAATCAGAAAACATTGTTACTCTCGGAGCTGTCCTTTTGTTCTTAGGGTTAGGGTGGACATGGTTGAACAGAACATATGAAATAGCGAATGGGAAGTTAGTACAAAGAAGCAAAGAAAGATTTGAGCAAAGAGTAGTCAAGAACTAAAGAATTGTGATATAATTCCCAAGTATTAATTTAAAGGAGGTACTATGTCAGTTATCGTACATTCTAACGAAAATATAGACAGTGCATTGAGAAGACTTCATAGAGAAGTACTAAGAGAAAATATCTTAGAAACCTACAAAAACAAGTCTTACAGAATTCACAAAGCAGATCTTGATATCGCGAAGAGAAAAGAATGGGCCAAGAGAAAGAGAAGAAGAAGAGCTGCTGCAAGAAGAGCTAGATAACTTTAGCTATACAACAATGTCCCTAGTTGACACTCTTAGAAAAGACATGTTTTCTGCTACAAAAGCAGGAGAGATAGAGAAGGTAGATATCCTCAAATTAGCAATGGCGTCAATAAAGAATGCACAAGTAGCTTCCGAAGAGGAGTTAAACGATGAAGATATGATTAAGATATTGAGAAAAGAGGAGAAGAAGATTCAAGACTCCATATCACAGTTCCAACAGATGGGTAGAGATGATTTAGTCCTGAAGGAGAAAAAACAGTTGGAGGTCATAGAGGAGTATCTTCCTGAACAAATGAGTGAGGAAGAAGTAGAGAAGGCTGTAAAAGAAATGATTGACGAACTAAAACCTGAAGGAATAAAAGACATGGGAAAAGTGATTGGTGCAGTTATGAAAAAGGTTGGGGGAATTGCAGATGGGAATGTAGTCAAGGAGATGGTGCAGAAATTCCTGAAGTAACTATGGCAATTCAGATATACAATTGGGATATCTTGAGAAAATACTCTCCAGATATATCTTTCACAAACTCAGAATTGGTAGAAGTACTTCAAAAACACTTCTCTGTATACAATATTTCAAACGTGGGTATAATCTTTGTTGAAGATGAGTATATACATACGCTCAATAAGCAGTATAGGAAGAAAGATTATATCACTGATGTGTTATCTTTTCTTCTTGGAACAGAGCCATTAGTTGGAGAGGTGTACATTGCCCCATGTTATGTTTCTAAAAACACCTCCAAAGATAAATTCCAAGAAGAAATATTGAGAAATATAGTACATGGGATTCTACATCTAATGGGATATGACCATAAGGAGAAATTCTCAGAGAGAACCATTAATAAAGAAAAGATGTTTGTAAAACAGGAAGAAATGTTGGAGAATATAAAGTATGAAGTTAATAACAGGACTGGGCAATCCAGGTATAAAATACAGAAAGACAAGGCATAATGCAGGATTTCATTTCCTAGATGTATTAAGAGAGAAATTCCTTTTCCAGAAAGGATATACAGTTACTGAATGGGAGGAAGAGAAAATGTTCTTCTCTCAGCTTTCTTTCATAAAAAAAGGCTCAAAGATTGTTGCTATTCTCCAAAAACCCCATACTTTTATGAATAACTCTGGGTTGGCAGTTGCCAAAATTGCAAAGAAATATGAAATAGATGTCGAAAAAAACCTCATTCTTGTACATGACGATTTAGATATTAAAATTGGCAAGTTTAAAATGCAATATGATAGAGCTCCACAAGGGCATAATGGAGTAAAGGATGTGGAAGATAGGCTTAAGACAAAAGAATTTCTCAGAGTAAGAATTGGAATTGAGAGCAGAATCGATAAATGTATCTCAGGGGAAGATTTTGTCCTGATGAAATTCACAGAAGATGAGCAGATGGTTCTTAATGAGGTAATTGAGGATTCGGTAACTGCATTGCTTCCCGAAATACTCCTTTAAGTATATGGAAAATCTCACACAACAATTGGTGAAAAAAGCGGCCAATTTAAAACATGAGGTACTAACCAAGAAAGTAGTAAGTGGTATAGATGAGGAATACTATGAATTTTCAGCTGAGTTTTTAGGCACACTTCTTGAGAAATCAGTTTGGCTTACAACTAAAACGGATCTAAATGGGGATATTAATGAAAAGATTACAGTTGTATCTGTGGGAAAATCTTTTGAGATAGACAATCTCCTAGATCTAGGATACAGAAGGGTAGAGAGGGTCTGGGAGGAAGGGGAGTTTGCAGTATTAGGAGACTTAGTTATCATCTGGCCATTCAGTATGAAAAATATTGTGAGGCTAAGCTTTCTTGGGAAAGAGGTGGAGAGCATTGATATTGTTGATTCTCAAAGCAGAAAGAAACTTGAGAGTGTTCAGAGCAAGTTTTTTATGGATACAAATACAAATATCTTGGTTGGTAATGAGGAGAGAGATGATAGTGTTACTATAAGAGTAAGTATTGGTCTGGGTGAGGGCGAAGGCGAAAGTGTTAATCTCGGAATTCGCAGGATCCCTGGTATGGAGATATATTCTTCGAAACGAGCAATAGGTGAGATAATTCGAAATATCAAGAGTAGGGGATACTATATTGTGTATCTCACCAATAATTTCGAGAGATACAAACTTGAAGTAGAAGATTCAATTAAGGAGAAGATAGATTCCGTTTGCCTTCAGGAGAGTAGATATTCAAAAACACTTAGAAGAGGTTTCATTTTTAATTCCTGTAAGCTTCTCCTCCTTACAGATATGGAGGTATTAGGGGAGGTAGATCTCTCAGAATTCTCGACTAGGAATATGAATATGGATATAGGTTCTATAGAGATCCTTAAAAAGATTATTCCAGGGGATTATGTTGTTCATCAGGACCATGGGATTGGTAGGTATGTAGATATTCAGATGCGAGAGAGTGGATATTATATTCAGATTGCATATGCAGGGAAGGATAGACTTTTCGTACCCCTCACCTCATCAGAGAAGCTCACAAAGTATATTGGTGCAGGCAAAGCTAAACCAATACTAACGGGTTTAAATAGTGGCTCTTGGGGTCGTATATCAGCGAAAGCCAAAGAGAGAGCAGAGAGTATAGCTAAGGAACTTCTTCAGCTCTATGCCTTAAGGGAGACATCTAGTATTAATCCATCCCTTTCAGAAGAGGCGCAGATGAATGAGCTTGATGTCTTTGTGAGTAATTTTGAATACAGGGATACAGATGATCAGCTTCTTGCAACCAGACAGATAGTTGATGATTTGCAGAGTGGGAGACCAATGGATAGATTACTAGTAGGTGATGTTGGGTATGGAAAGACAGAGATCGCAATGAGGGCTATGTATGCAGTAGCAAATGATGGTAAACAGGTTGCCTTCCTCGCGCCCACAACAATATTAGTAGCGCAACACCTCTCGGTTTTAAGAAAGAGATTCGCTGGTACACCAATAAATATTCGTTCTCTCTCAAGAATGGTCTCAGAAGAAGAGAAGCAAGAGACGGTGAAAGGTCTTGAGAATGGTACTGTGGATATTGTGGTAGGAACACATACATTGTTAAGTGATTCTGTTCATTTCAAGAATTTAGGCTTACTTGTGGTTGACGAGGAGCAGAAGTTTGGTGTTAAACAGAAAGAGAAGATTAAGAGCAAGAAGCTTAATACAAATATTCTCTCCCTTACTGCGACACCAATTCCTCGTACTTTAAATATGGCACTTCTTGGAATTAGAGATATCTCAGTATTAGCCACTCCTCCTAGTGGAAGAATGGAGGTGATAAACCATTTTGGAAAGTTTAGTTGGGAAGTTGTATATCAAGCGATACAGAATGAGCTTAACAGGGGAGGTCAAGTATATTTCCTTCATAATCGTGTTGAGACCATACAGATTGTATACGAGAAACTGGTCAAGTTGTTCCCACGGGTTGGAACAACGATTGTTCATGGGCAGATGGGTGTTCAAACTTTGTCTAGGAATATGGAAAGTTTTGTAAAGGGAGAGTCTAATATATTGCTTTGTACTACGATAATTGAGAATGGTTTGGATATCCCAACTGTGAACACTTTGATTGTAGATGATGCCACTATGTTAGGTCTTTCACAAATGTATCAAATTCGTGGCAGGATAGGGCGCTCAGAAGTGCAGGCTAGTGCATACTTTCTCTATGACACCCTCAAAGGTGATTCGGAATTACGACTAGAAGCTTTGAAAAATGCCCAAGAACTTGGCTCTGGTTTTCTTCTTTCAAGTAGAGATTTAGAGATAAGGGGAGCAGGAGAGATACTTGGTAAAAGCCAGTCTGGGGCGATAAACTCCGTTGGGTATGGCTTGTATTCGCAGATGCTGGGGCAAGCTGTAGAGGTGCTCCAAGGATTGGGTAAATAATTTTCACTTGGCAAGGCTTACTGTTTAGATTAACATATGTCCATGTCTTCAGTACTCTACCAAAAATATAGGTCACAGGACTTTGATCAGTTGAAAGGACAGGAGAATGTCGTTAATTTGCTTAAGAATGCAGTTAAAAAAGGGCAGATTGCTCACGCATATCTTTTTGTAGGTTCTCGTGGTACAGGAAAGACTTCGGCAGCGAGGATATTTGCCAAGGCCATTAACTGTCAAGCTCCAAAGAAGGATGGTAATCCATGCTTAGAATGCGAGAGCTGTAAAGCCATATCAGATGGGACATTTCTAGATTTGGTAGAGATAGATGCAGCGTCAAATAGGGGTATTGATAAGATTAGAGAACTTAAGGAGAGAATTGAATTTTCACCAGTTGAGGGTCAATACAAGGTATATATCATTGACGAGGTACATATGCTTACCACAGAAGCCTTTAACGCACTTCTTAAAACGTTGGAAGAACCCCCTGCCCATGTCGTTTTCATTTTGGCCACAACCGATGTTCATAAACTGCCCCCAACTATCCTCTCAAGATGTCAGAGGTATGATTTTAGATTGGGCACGGATGAAGAGATTAAAGATCTCATTAATTCAATATGCAAAAAGGAAAAAATTAAGATTGAAGATGGAGCTCTTGACGTTATTGTAAGAAATGCGAAGGGTAGCTATAGAGATGCTCTCTCAATTTTAGATGTGGTATACAGTGGACAAGTAGAAAGCAAGAAAGAGATTACTATTGAAGAAGTTCACAAAATATTAGGTCTCCCTGATTCAGAAAAAGTTGTTCTCTTGCTTAAGTTCCTTCTTAGTGGAGATGGTGCGCAGGCTCTGGCAATAATCGAAGGTTTGGAGATTGATGGTATAAATCTCCAGCAATTCACAGCATTCGTTCTTGACTATCTACGCGGTATTCTTTCTCAGAAGATAAAAAATGATTTTGATAATGATTTCCCATTTAGTAAGGAGATCGAGATGAAAGAGCTTCATAAGTTAATTAACCTTTTCATAGATGCGGAGAATAAAATTAGATATGCGAATAATCAGGCTTTAATTCTTGAGATGATTATCCCAGAGATGATGAAACCAAATGTGAAGAGTGAGATAAGGATGGTGAATAGGGATGTAAAAAAGAGTCTTCCTTCTGTCGGGGAAGGTGAGAAGAAAGAGGATGCTGAGATAGAAAATTCAAAATCTATAACGGTTGATGATATTAAAAATGATTGGGGGAAGTTCATTGATGCTATTAAACCATCTAATCACCATCTGTATGCTTTTGTGGGCGGAGGGCATATTAGATCTTTTGAGGGAGGCACCCTCCACTTGGAAGTCCCATTCTCTTTTCACAAAGAGAGGATAGAGACACCTAAAAGCAAAAATATCATTTGTGAGGCCTTCTCGGGTGTATATGGGATACCATGTAAAATAGAGTGTTATGTTAATCCAGCAATTAAGCCTGTTGAGAAGGTTGATGCAGATGTCGTTCTGAAGAATCTTCCAGTTATCCCAAAGAAGGAAGCTACAGAAAGACGCAAAAAGCCTACATCGAAAGAGATAGAGGCTATTTTCGATGGAATTTAACTGCTCTGCCTAAGATCAGATCTTTGTACACATTCAATTCATACCCCTGTCTATGGCATTCCCTCAGTAGACCTTTTTCATGTATAATAGCGATGCGTATCTAATTTTTTTATCGAAAAAACATATGGCTATGCCAAATCCAGTAGAATTAATAAAAATGCAGAATGAAGCTAAAAAGATGCAAAGTAAGATGAGGGAAAGAAAGGTGAAGGGAGAATCTAAGAATGGGATGATTAGAATATATATGAATGGGGCCCAAGAGTTTGAGGATATATATATTGATGAGCAGTATCTGGATCCAGATATGATGGATCAATTAAAAAAGGGTCTGAAGGAAGCATTCAAAGACTACCAGAAGAAGCTCCAAAAAGAAATGGTTCAAGATATTGATTTGGATCAAATAAAAAGTATGTTTGGGAAATAACTATGTCGGTATTACCTAAGAGTGTAGAAAAAGTAATAGATGAGTTTGGTAGGCTTCCTGGGGTGGGACCAAAATCTGCATCAAGAATGGCATATCACTACCTTCGTTCACCCAATGGAGATGCATCTAAGTTGGCAAATGCCCTTTTAGAGATGGATGAGAAGGTAATGAACTGCAAGAAGTGTTTTAATGTTACAGACAAGGAGGAGTGCGATATATGCTCAAGCCCAATTAGGAAAAAGGATAGGATATGCATTGTTGAAGAACCACTGGATGTTGTTGCCTTTGAAAATTCTGGTGTGTTTGAGGGAGTATATTTTGTGCTTGGGGGAGTGATTTCTCCAGCTGATGGTATAACGTCAGAAGAGTTGAGGTTTAAGGAGTTGAAGGGTAGGGTTAATGAGTTGCTTGATGGAAATAGTGAGTTGGAAATCATAATTGCAACAAATCCGAATTTGGAGGGTGAGGCTACAGCAAGTTACATCTTTGATCTATTTAAAACCTTGGTGAAAGAGGGTAGAATAAAGATAACAAGGCTTGCGATGGGTTTGCCGACTGGTGCAGACTTGGAGTATGCAGACAGGCTGACATTAAAGAAAGCTTTGGAAGGAAGGAGAGATATATTATGAAGTTATATTCAACATTAGACAGGAAAATTCTCGAAATCAAGCCAAATAAGAATGGCGTAATTTCAATGTATAATTGTGGCCCAACGGTATACTATCGAATGCACCTTGGGAATATCAGGGCATATGTCGATTGGGATATATTGCACAGGGCACTATTGTATCTAGGATACAAAGTTAAAAGGGTCATGAATATCACTGACGTAGGGCATATGAGCTCAACCGATGATTATGGTGATGATTTTGGGGACGACAAGATGGATAGACAGGCGGCTAAGGAGGGCTTACAGCCAATTGATATTGCAAACAAATATATAGATACTGTTTTAGATGACTTTAGAGCACTGCATATCCTTGCACCAAATGGGAAAGAGATTCCAGAGGAATTGAACCATGAGGGAGTATCAGAGTATGGGTGGGCGAGAGCAACAGAATACGTCAAACAGATGATTGCTATTATCCAGAAAATGGAAGAGGGAGGATATACATACGAAACTGATCAAGCAATATACTTTGATGTAACGAAAATCCCTGACTACGGCATCTTTACAGGGCAAAAATTGGAAGAGAAAAATGTTGGAGTGAGGGAAGAGGTTGGTGTTGATCCTCAAAAGAGGAATCCTGCGGATTTTGTATTGTGGATGAAAAAAGTTGGGAAGTATGAAAATCACCTTATGAATTGGTCATCTCCATGGGGGGATGGATTCCCTGGTTGGCACATAGAGTGTTCTGCGATGGGGACAGCAATATTGGGAGAAAAGTTTGATTTGCACACCGGTGGGATTGATCATATCCCTATTCATCATTCAAATGAAAGAGCACAAAATATCGGAGCCTTTGGTCACCCTGTTGTGAAATATTGGATACATAATGAATGGTTAGTGAACAAAGAGAATGAGAAGATATCTAAAAGTAAGGGAGCAGATACACTTCCAGAGATACTTGAACTTGGGTACACTCCGATGGATATTAGGTATCTTTTTGTTTCAGTAAATTACAGAGCCAAATTGAATTTTTCTCTTGAAGCATTGGATGGGGCAAAAAGTTCAAGGATTGCTTTAGAGAAAAGGATTAAAGAGCTCGGTGGGAAAGTTGGCGAAGTGCTTCCAAAATATGTAGAGTTGTTTAAAAGGGAGCTAGAAAACAATTTAAATATGTCAGGAGTGTTGGCATTGGTAAATGAGCTGATTAAATCCGATGAGAAAAATGGAGACAAATTGGCCACCATCTTGGATTTTGATAAAGTCCTAGCATTAGGATTGGATAATATTGTCCAAGATAATATGTTAGCGGATGAGGATAGTGCGAAGTTGGATGAGCTTTTAGAAGAGAGATTGAGGGCAAAAGAACAGAAAGATTATGCCCTTGCGGATGAGTTACGAGAAGAGATAAAAAGGTTGGGATATTTAGTTTCAGATACTCCTGATGGTCAGGTCGTAACAAAAATATAATGCAAAAAACTGTTTCATTAAAACTAAGCTTAGAGAATTGTAGGGGTCTTGAAAAAACCTTCAGAGATGCTGGATGGAGGAAAGAACCTATGGATAATGAGTATGTAGTATTTAGGATGGAAAGCGAGAAAGGCTCTGTTGCAATACTGTATACCAGTCTTAAACTAGTTTTTCAGGGAGAAGATGATTTTAATGAGATAATATCTAAGATACAGGGTGGAGCAATTGGAGAGAAGGTAGCCATAAGGCCACATGTCGGAGTAGATGAAGTTGGTAAGGGTGACTATTTTGGGCCTCTCGTTGTTGTTGCTTGTTTCGTAAATGAAGATTCAGCAAGTAAGTTTGTTGATATTGGGGTGGGAGATTCTAAGAAATTTTCTGATGCCAAAATATTGAGGATGTATCAGAAGATGAAAGATTATGATTACTACTATCCCTCTATTGTGATGCCTGAGGAGTATAACGAACTGGCGAAGGAGACAGGGAATGTAGGATTGCTTCTAGCAAGACAACATTCAAAGGTTATTGAAGCAGCTCTAAAGGATTTGAGTGCGAAAGGGATAAAGTGTGACAATGTAGTCATAGATCAATTCTCAAAGAACCAGAATAGAGTTAAAAATGAATTAGGAGAACTAGGGAGAGCAGCTGACTTTGAACAGTATCATAAAGGGGAGTCCGATATTGCTGTTGCTTCTGCTTCTGTTCTAGCTAGGGGAATATTTTTGCTAGAGATGGAGAAGATGTGTAAGAAATATGATTTCGATTTTCCAAAAGGAGCATTTAATGTAATTCCTCAAGGGAGAGTCTTTCTAGATAGATATGGATTTGATGAGTTGGGCAAAGTTGCGAAGGTAAATTTTCGTACAACAGCGAAAATAATTAGTCCAAAAATGCTTTAGCTGTGTACGTTTTGATAGCTCCTCCAGGGCAAAATTATGTATCCTGCCCTGTTAGGAAATTGTGATATACTATCCTTTGCAGTTTCTAAATAAATTCTTAAATAATCCTTATGTCTGAAAAGTACATATATTTTTTCTCGAAAGAAAAGACTGAAGTGCCTAAGTTAAAAAATCCAAAGTTTGTTTTAGGTGGAAAGGGAGCATCGCTAGTAGAGATGACTAAGATTGGTATTCCAGTCCCTCCAGGCTTTATTATCTCCATTGATGCTTGTGAGCATTTTTATAATAATGACGAAAAATATCCTACAGGATTGATGGAGGATATGAAAAAGAATTTGAAGGAACTTGAACAAATTACTGGAAAGGGGTTTGGTGAGAAGAAGAATCCATTGCTGGTTTCTGTAAGATCTGGTGCTGCCATTTCTATGCCGGGAATGATGGATACAGTTCTTAATCTTGGCCTAAATGAGGATACTTTGCATGGATTAATTGAAAAGAGTGGGGATGAGAGATTTGGTTGGGATTCATACAGGCGTTTTATACAGATGTATGGCAATGTTGTTATGGGGGTAGATCACGCAAAATTTGAGAAAGAACTTGATGCAGTAAAAGGGGAGAGAGGGATAAAGAATGATATTGATTTAGATGTTGATGATTTGAAGAATGTTGTGAAGAGATACAAAGCCCTTTACAAGAAAGAACTAAGAGAGGATTTCCCTGCCGACCCTATGACACAATTGAAGGGTGGGGTGGATGCAGTATTTAGATCATGGAATAATCCTAGAGCCATTTCATACAGAAGGATTAACAAGGTGCCCTCTGACATTGTTGGGACAGCAGTAAATGTCCAAGCTATGGTATTTGGGAATTTGGGAGATGATTCTGGTACAGGTGTGGCATTCACTAGGAATCCATCAACGGGAGAGAAAAAATATTACGGAGAGTACTTAATGAAGGCACAGGGAGAAGATGTTGTTGCTGGTATAAGGACGCCCCTTCATATGGATGTCATGAAAAAGAAGCTTCCTGTAATATACAAGGAATTAACGGATATTTTTGATCAGTTGGAAGAGCATTTTAGAGATATGATGGATATTGAATTTACCATCGAGAACGGGAAGTTGTACATCCTTCAATCTAGGTCTGGAAAGAGGACTGCAAACTCTGCAGTGAAGATAGCAGTTGATATGGTAAAAGAGAAGATGATTACAGAACAGGAGGCTGTACTAAGAGTTGAGCCTTTGTCACTTGATCAACTTCTTCATCCTATGATTGATTCTAAATCAGAGAAGAAAGAGATTGCTGAAGGACTACCTGCTTCACCAGGTGCAGCTAGTGGCCAGATTGTTTTTAATGCGGAGGATGCAACTGAGTGGAAAGAAAAGGGACATAAGGTAATTCTGGTTAGGCTTGAGACTTCTCCAGAAGATATTGAAGGAATGAATGTTGCGGAAGGAATACTCACGGGTAGAGGTGGAATGACAAGTCATGCTGCGGTTGTAGCAAGAGGCATGGGAAAATGCTGTATCTCGGGTTGTACCATGGTTGATATTAATGAGGAAGTGAAGATAGTTAAGTTGCCAAATGGAGATATCCTGAAAGAGGGTGATTGGATAACATTGGATGGGAGTAATGGCTTGGTATATGAAGGCCAGGTAAAGACAGTGGATCCTGTGATTTCAGGAGATTTCGCGGAACTAATGAGTTGGGCAGATAGGTATAGGAAACTAAAGATTAGAACCAATGCTGATTCTCCAAAAGATGCAAAAATCGCAAGAGAATTTGGTGCAGAGGGAATAGGTTTGGTTAGAACGGAGCATATGTTTTTTAAGGAGGAGAGAATTTTTGCTGTAAGACAGATGATTCTTTCTGATACTAAGGAAGAAAGAGTAAAGGCATTGGCAAAAATCGAGAAAATGCAACAGGGTGATTTTGAGAGGATTTTTAAAGAGATGGATGGACTTCCTGTCACAGTGAGACTTTTAGATCCTCCTCTTCACGAATTCTTACCTCATGAGGAGCACGAACTTAGGGGGATAGCTACAGAGATGGGTGTTGAGTATGAGTCTTTGTTACAGAGGAAAAAGGCTTTAGCAGAGCAGAACCCAATGCTTGGCTTTAGAGGATGTAGACTAGGTATGGTATTCCCAGAGATTTCAGAGATGCAAACAAGAGCAATTATTAATGCGGCAATTTCAATGGCTAAAAAAGGAGTTAAAGTATTGCCAGAAATAGAAATTCCGTTTGTGAGCAGTTTGAAGGAAATGGAATTCCTAAGTGAAGTGATTCGAGAAGAGGCTGAGAAATGTATAAAGAAGGCGAAGGTAAAAGTTCAGTACAAAATTGGTGCGATGCTGGAATTGCCAAGGGCATGTATCATTACAGATCAGCTAGCTCAATATGCAGAATTCTTTTCCTTTGGTACAAATGATCTAACTCAAACCACTTTCGGATACTCCAGAGATGATGCAGGGAAATTCATAACCAAATATATCGAGAAGGGTGTATTGGCCGATGATCCATTCCAAACAATTGACAGAGAAGGAGTAGGCGAGCTAATGAGGGGTGCATTGGAAAAAGCTAAGGGAGTGAGTAATATGGTTGAGGTTGGTATTTGTGGCGAACATGGAGGTGATCCAAAATCAGTGGAATTCTGCCATCTTATCGGAATGGACTTGGTAAGCTGTTCTCCGTATAGGGTTCCAATCGCAAGACTTGCAGCTGCACATGCGGCGATAAAAACAGAGACGATGGGCTAATCCTTTGGAAGAGGGATTATATACTCTGTGATATACTTAGGCATGAATAAGGCAATAACGGTTAGAAATCTTAAAAAGACTTTTAGTGTAAAAAAAAGACAGATTGTTGCTGTTAATGGTATCAGCTTCCAAATAAACGAGGGAGACCTGGTTGGTTTTATTGGGAAAAATGGTGCAGGGAAAACGACAACCATGAAATGTTTGTCAGGTCTTCTTGCACCTGATAGTGGAGAAGTAGAAGTATTGGGTTTCACTCCATCGAAGAGGAGATATCAATTTCTCCAAAGAATCTCTATGGTTATGGGTAATAGAAGCCAACTCTGGTGGGAGTTACCTGCGATTGATTCATTTTTGCTGAATAAGGAAATATATCAGATAGAGAATACTAAGTATAAAAGTGTTCTCAATGAGATGGTAAGGAGGTTAGATATAAAACAACTATTAGATATTCCTGTCAGAAAACTCTCACTTGGTGAAAGGATGAAATGTGAGCTCATTTGTTCTCTCCTGCATACTCCGGATCTTGTTTTCTTAGATGAGCCAACTCTTGGTTTGGATCTAATCTCTCAGAAAAATTTAAGGGATTTTTTGGAGGATTACCACAGAAACTACGGTTCCACAATAATTCTGACAAGTCACAATATGGAGGATATCAAGGACTTGTGTAATAGAGTTATCATAATTGATGAAGGAAATATACTCTATGACGACTCACTCTCAGAATTGGCATCAAAGTTTGTTAAGAAGAAGAATATTCATTTTGTCTTCCCGAAGAAAATTGAACTAAGAGAGATTGAGAAGTATGGAGATATAGTTGATTTCGATGGAAAAGAAGGGACAATTTCCGTCCCTGTTGGCGATGTAAGGAGTGTTGCAACCAAACTCCTGGAAGAATATGAGGTGGAAGATATTGATATTGGCGAAATGGGCCTAGAGGATATAGTAAGAAATATCTTCTCTAAAAAAAGTGTTTAATCTTCAAACTTTTGATATAATTAGCAGCCAAGGAGAGATGCCTGAGTGGTTGAAAGGGACGGTCTTGAAAACCGTTATACAGGTTTCTGTATCCAGGGTTCGAATCCCTGTCTCTCCGTTTCGAATTTATCTATTTTTATGAAAGAGAAAAAGGAGAAAAAAGAAAATATATTTCGACCTAAGGATAGGATTGAAGGATTCCCAATTAATCTGCCTCATTGGCAGAAGAGAATATTTGAGATTATTCCGGGCTTGTTCTTATGGACTTTCTTTCTTCTACCATTTGTCTTTGCTATTCTTCGTTGGAATACTGCATTCGTAATATATATGACCTTTGTTGTGGCATATTGGTTTTTTAGAGCAATCAAATTTGTACTAGGCATATATATTGGTGTAAGGAGGATGGATAGGAGTGTTAAGGAGGACTGGGTAGCAAGAATCAAGGAGCTTAATGACCCAAGAGCTGGCAAGATGAGATTCATCTATCTCTGTCCAGTATATGGCGAGGATTTTGATCTTTTAGATTCCTCTTTTGACAATTGGGCGAAGAGCGATATAGGTGCAAGCAATATTGATGTAGTAATGGCGATGGAAGAGAAGAAAAGTGAGATGCAGATAGAGAATTTCAAGAAGCTGAAAGAGAAATATGGGGGGAAATTTGGCAGTATGCAGTACTATGTTCATCCATTTGGTATCCCTGGTGAAATAGTTGGAGTGAAGGGTGGAAATATTAACTATGCTGCAAGAAAATATGTTGAGAAACTTGAGAAAGAAGGCAAAAATCTTCATCATTACCTATTAATAACGTGTGATTCGGATTTAAGGCCTCATTCAAAATACCTATCTGCTGTTGCTTATGAGTATCTAGTGTCAAAAGACCCAGAGAGCACATTCTTCACCTCTGCAGTACATACATTCAACAACAACCTATGGAGTGTACCTCCGTTGATTAGGTCATTTTCTAACATTACTACATTAGCTGTTCTCTATGCATGGGTATTTGAAAGGTCTGTGAAGTCAATCTTTTCTAGGGAGGAATATTTTACAAGAGATACATTCTCGTCATATATTATTAATCTCAGCACTTTAAAGGATATGGAATTCTGGGATCCTGAGATTCCAAATGATGATACTGCCTTCTATTGGAATAGCATGGTTAGATTGAAAGGGAATTTCAAAGGTCAGGAGGTTTATATCCCTACATACAACGATGCTGTGGAGAATAAGGATTTCTTAAGTACGCATCAAGCTTTTTACAAGCAGCAGTACAGATGGGGTTGGGGGAAGATACCTTTCCCAATTATGATGTCAATAATTTTAAGGAAGGGGAGTGGTATTTCGAGATTTAAAAGGGCACAGATGATTAAAGCTTTGATTGAGCAGATGTGGATGTTCTCTGTTGTTTTCATTCTCTCATTTGGGACAATTATAATCACATATTTGAATCCCACATATAAATATACAGCTTTTGCATACAATCTCCCTAGAGTTATTAGCTACCTCCTTACAATAGCCATGTTTACCAATATTGGAATAGTGAGTCTTAGAAGGAAAATATCTCCAATCCCAAAAGATTGGCCTTGGTGGAGAAACATGTTGGATATGGCGGAGACATTCTTGATATCAATAAATATGCTTACATTTAACCTTATCCCACATGTTCAAGCAATTACAGAGATGATGTTGGGAAAGGGGAAATTCAAGAGAAACTTCTATATTACTGAGAAGGTAAGGAAGGAGAGCCCTCCTTCTGCTGTTTAACCGTCCGTTCATTTCTATCTTCCTTAGAAGTTTTTGGAGTGTCAAGTAAAAATTTCGTATCGCTAAAAACAGCGTTAGGGAATGAATTTATACTTCTTGCTGGATTAATACTTCTTGTTGTAGAT
>CAZVQY010000006.1:0-7010 GCA_964629715.1 uncultured Candidatus Saccharibacteria bacterium | reverse complement strand
AGTGAGGCAGACTATATTGATGGTAGGTGGCCAAGTAGCGTGGAATTTGTTGACGATATTGACAAAGATCTTGGGAGAAGGGACTTTACCTTTAATGCTATGGCTGTGGATTTGTCTAAGTTGGATCTTGATGATGGGGTAGAGGAAAAGAGTATTGATATTTATGACCCTTTTGGCGGAATTGAGGATATTAGAAAAAAAGTTGTAAGGGCTGTTGGGACTCCACTTGAGAGGTTTAAGGAGGATGGGTTAAGGTCTTTTAAGGCTGCTAGAATGGCATCTCAACTTGGTTTCAATATTGAGAGTAGTACATTTCAGGCAATGAAAGCTTCTATTTCTGTTGCTCAGTCTGTATCTATGGAGAGAGTACGTGATGAGTTTATGAAGACTCTTTTGAACTCTCCTAAGCCCTCTGTAGGGATTGAAATTATGAGGGAGGCAGGTTTACTTCAACTTTTCATTCCAGAACTTCTCGAGGGGGTTGGTGTAGAGCAGAAGCTATACCATATACATGATGTATATACTCATATTTTAAGGACTGTTGATGTTGCTCATGATTCTGTAAAATTGGCTGCACTTTTTCATGACATTGCAAAGCCAAGAACGGATATGGGAAATGGTCATTTCTATGGCCACGATAGGATGAGTGCAGATATGGCAGAGAAGATTATGACGAGAATGAAGTTCCCAAAAAGTGAGATAGTTAGGACTAGGAGGCTAATTGAGAACCATATGTTCTATTATCCCCATATCAAGGAAGAGATGAGTGGAGAGGAGAAGAAGAATATTGAACTGCATACATGGTCAGATTCTGCTGTGAGGAGATTCATACAAAGGGTAGGGGAAGAGAATATAGATGACCTTTTTAGACTTCGAATGGCCGATGCGCAGTCTAATCCATCCACTATGTTTAAACCAGAGGAGATTACTTTGCTTCAAGAGAGGATATCTCATGTGAGAGAACAGGATATGGCATTAAAGATCTCAGATTTGAGGGTTGATGGAGAGGATTTAGAGAAGTTGGGAATAAAGAAAGGTCCTAAGATGGGACTAATTCTTAGAGAGCTCTTAGAAGCAGTTATTGATGATCCTTTATTGAATACAAAAGAAAAGCTTGAAGAGTTGGCAATTAAATTGAGCAAGGGTAAAGATGAGAATCAAAGTAGATCATCCTAAATATGTTCCAGAGGTAAAAACAGAGTACTCTGCAGGTGCTGATCTGAAAGCGAAGACGGATACTCCTATTATTATAAAGCCAAATGAAAGTGCTGAGGTACATACAGGAGTATATCTTGAAATTCCTGAGGGACATGTTGGTTTGCTTTTCATTAGATCCTCATTTGGAAAAAGAGGCCTTATGTTAAAAAATTCGGTAGGAGTAATAGATAGCGACTATAGAGGTGAAGTTGTTGCACAGGTTATTAACAACTCTAAAGATGATATTGTCTTGAACGATACGGAAAGATTTACACAGATAGTGGTAGTTCCCTGTCTTACACTAAAAAACAATCTTGAGGTTGTGAAAGAATTAGATGAAACAGAGAGGGGTGAGGGAGGTTTTGGTTCTACTGGGAAGTAATCTTGCTGAAACGAATCGCGTAAGGTATATTATATATTAGATTATTTTAACTGCTCACTGCTCATGACAATACAGTTTCTAGGTGCAACTAAAACTGTCACAGGTTCATGCTTCTATGTGGAAAATGATGGCACTAAATTTCTTGTGGATTGTGGAGCTTTCCAAGGTCCAGAGGAACTCGAGAAAAAGAATTACGACCCATTTCCTTTTGATCCTGCTGAATTAAAATATGTATTTCTTACTCATGCACACTTTGATCATAGTGGAAGATTAGCTGTACTTGTAAAACAGGGATTTAGAGGGAGAATTATTTCAACTCAACCAACAAGAGACTTAACTAGGATTATCCTTTTAGACTCTGCAAATTTACAGACTGAAGAGGCAGAAAGGTGGGCAGCTAAGGCTAAGAGTGGAGAAAAAGGGGAGCTACCCCCAAAACCACTTTTTACGGAGCAAGATGTTGAAGAGACGATAAAATATTTTGAAGTATATCCATATGGGACATCAGTAAATCTGCAAGAGGATCTAGAGTTTCGAATGAGGGATTCTGGTCATATTCTAGGCTCTAGTATATTTGAATTTTGGCTAAAGAATGATGCAGGGAGATTAAGGAAGCTGGTGTTCTCTGGAGATTTAGGTCAGCCTGGAGCAAGAATTGTGAAAGATCCTGATATGATTAGGGATGCTGATTATGTAATATGCGAATCTACCTATGGGAATCGGTTGCACAAGGATAGACAGGAAACAGTATTAGAGCTCCTTGCAGCACTTCAAGCAGCGCAGAAAGAGAACGGGAATGTGTTAATCCCTTCATTTGCAATTGAGAGGACTCAAGAGCTACTTTATGAGCTGAATCTATTTGTAGAAAACAGACTTCTTGAAAATCTTCCCGTATATCTCGATAGTCCGATGGCCTCTAAAGCCACGGATGTATTTAGAAGATATCCAGATTTTTATGATATAGATGCAAAAAGATTGATAGAGAAGGGTGATGATCCATTTGATTTTCCAGGATTACAAAAAATTGAATCCACAGACGAATCAAAAAGGCTTGTTTCTAAAAAAGGTGTCGTTATCATAGCAGGGAGTGGTATGTGTACTGGAGGAAGAATATTACACCATCTCAAAAACAATATTGAGGACCCAACAACCCACATAATTATTGTCGGTTATCAAGTGAAAGGGACTTTGGGAAGAAAAATAGTAGACAAAGAGAGAGAGCTTAATATTATGGGTGCTACATACAAGAACAATGCACAACTACATACATTAGGAGGCTTCTCTGGACATGGGGATCAAAGAGACTTGAGATATTGGCTGAGGGGTTTCGGTAATACTCCAAGGCAGACATTTTTAGTGCATGGCGATGAAGATATTGTCGAAGCTTTCGCAACGAACCTGAAGAAAGAAATCTCAAGTAATATATATATTCCAGAGTATCAAGAAAGTGTAATATTAGAGTAGTAAATCATGGAAAAATACCCAGAAATACAAAAAATTTATAATGATATACAAAAGTTGAACATCCAGGGTGCAACCAATATTGCAATTGCAACTTTTGAGGGAATGAAGTTATACCTAGAGCAGAGTCATGTAGAAGGCAAAAGTGAGTTTATGGAAGAATTTGAAGGGATAGGGAATTCACTTGCACATGCTAGAGCAAATGAACCACTTGCAAGAAACGGTGTAACATATGTGAAGCATTTTTTCGGACAGAAATTTCTTGATTTACCAGAGCTTGGAGTTATGAAACAGGAGTTTACGAGGCTCTGTGATGAATATTTAGATATTATTGAGGAAAGCAAGTCCGAATTGATTAAAAAGAATACTCCAAACTTGACTAATTTTGATAAAGTTTTAACTCACTGTCATTCATCTACAGCTGTATCATTAATTAAATCAATATCAAAGGGAGATAAAGATTTTGAGGCGGTGTGTACTGAAACTAGGCCGAGATTCCAAGGGAGGAAAACTGCGAAAAGTTTGATTGAAGGAGGGGTGAAAACCACACTTATCGCTGATAGTGCAGCAGAATCTTTTGTGATTGGGAGGGGGAGTGTTCCTGTAGATGCAATATTTATAGGTTGTGATCAAATTACTTCCGATGGTCATACCGTTAACAAAATAGGGAGTTGGGGTATTGCTATGGCTGCATACTATGCTGGGAAGCCACTATATGTAGTAACACCCCTCCTAAAAATTGACCCAGATTCATTTATGAAAACAATCAAAATAGAGGTTAGAGAAAATAGTGAATTGTGGGATGAAGCTCCTGAGGGTTTACATATGTATAATCCTGCCTTTGAGATTGTAGATAATGTATTAATTTCTGGTTATATAACTGAATTTGGAATGATACTACCAGAAAATGTTGAGAAAGCAACAAAAGAGTATTATCCTTGGGTATTAGAGAGTAAATAAAATAATAATTTTTTGAAGTTAGAATTATATGTCAATGTACCTGAAAAGCCAGAATTTAGATATTGGTGAGGATAATGATTTTAATATAATCCTAAATAGGAAGGATGCAGACACAGTAGGGGTGAAGGAGGGCGAGAGTCTTCTAGTAGGGTTTGGTGAGGTTGAGCTTTATGCAGATATTCTTCTAACTGACACAAAGGTTCAGGAGGGGTACATTGGACTATTTGAAGAGATTTGGGAGCAGTACAATATTGAAGAGGGTACATCAATATTTGTTGATATCCCACAACCAAGTAAATCACTAGATGCGATTAGCAGGAAGCTAATGGGGGAGCCTCTTTCGCAAACTGATTTGGCAGAGGTTATGAAGGATATCGGTTCTAGAAAATTGAGGGAAACAGAGATTGCTTTTTTTGTCTCTACCTTCTTTAACCCTGGGTTTAATGATGATGAGATATATTGGATGACTAAAGGTATGGCAGAATCAGGGGACAAGATGTCATTTAGGAATGTGAAGAATGGTAATTCAATAGTTGCGGATAAGCATTCAATTGGTGGAGTAGCAGGGAAGGCAATTACGCCAACACTAGTCCCAATCCTTGTTTGTGGCGGACTCATTGTTCCTAATACTTCTACGAGGGCAATCACATCTCCTGCTGGTACTACAGACATTTTGGAAGTTGTGATGCCTGTAGCTCTTTCAGAGGAGAAAGTTATGGATACTGTTCAAAAAACAGGAGGATGTATGTTCTGGGGAGGTTCATTAAAGTTGTCACCTGCAGATGATGTCATTATTAATGTTGAAAGGTCGCTAAGAATTCAGGAATTCCAAAAGGTTTTGGTGAGCATTGTTGCTAAAAAAATATCAATGGATATCACACATATCCTTATCGATTTGCCATATGGGAATGGTTCAAAGGTGGAAAGTCCAGAGGATGTAAGGATGTTGGATAGAGAATTCAAGAAACTCTTCAACAAATTCGGCATAAAGTGTGAAACGATAACTAGATTGGTCAAGGGACCCGACGGTAGGAGCATAGGTCCTAATGCTGAGATTCGGGAGTCACTTAAAATTCTTGAGAGGCAGGAGGATAGGTGCATCGAAGTGGAGGATATAGTGGTTGATATGGCAGCGAGGTTGTTTGAGGAGACTGAAGTTGCTGCAATAGGGGAGGGGAAAGAATTTGCTCAGGAGATTTTGGATAGGGGGGATGCGTTAAGGAAATTCTGGGAGATGGCATTTGTACAAGGAGCCACAAAGGAGATCCATTCCTCAGAGATTAAGAATGCTCAGTTCTCAGAGGATTTGCTATCTAACAAAAGTGGTATTGTGGAGAGTATGGATAATACCTCTTTGGTAAGGATTGCGAGGGCTTTGGGTAATCCAAAGATTAAAGAAGCGGGAATCTATGTTCATAAAATGCCAGGGGAAGAAGTGAAGAAGGGAGATAAACTACTAACGATTTATGCTACTACCGAAGGAAGACTTGCCGCAGGAAGAAGTGTTTTCGATATAGATAAGCTATACAGATTTAGATAATCTCTGTTTCCTAGTTCTCTGCCTCATAATTAGGAACTTAGCAGTGGCGATTGCTAAAGTTACTAGGACTATTAATATGGCAATAGGTAGCGTTACTAAAATTGCCCTTCCAACAACAGTTGTTTTGAATAGGGAGTTAAACCAATTACCAACTGAATATTCTGGTTGTCTGTCAATATCTTTCTCTGGGAGAATCTGCTCATAGGACATTAAACTGTGCTCTGGAATACTTTCAACTGAGTATATCTGAATTTTGTAATCAGATTCATTGAAATTATCGATACTGTCAGCAGAGAAAATGCTAATATTTGACAGGGAGTCCTCATTGAATGTCTCCCAAAGAACTCTGTCAATTAATTCTCCTATCTTTCTGTCGGTACTTTCATAAGTTGGGTCGATACTAAACCACCCATAATCTGGGATCCATATTTGCAACCATTGATGTCTCACTAAGTCGGTGAGCTCATTTGTTATGTTTGTATATCCCAGGGCAGCTCTTGCAGGCACCCCTTGAGCTCTTAGGAGTGCTATCATAGAATCTGCATACTCCATACAAACAGAGGCTCCTCCAGTGAGGGCTTTAACTGCACCGATTCTTTCGTTGCCTGAATTCGCTTTGCTCTCATCATATTCTAAAACGTCATTAACGAATTGGTAATCTGCATCTATTATCTCAAGGAGAGTGGTTTTCCCAGCTAAGAGGTCGCTAGCAGTATTCTTGACATATGGATCATTTATTTCCCAATATTTTGTTGGTCTAAGGTATGAAAGGTTCCCTCCATCGGAAGCAATATTTTTTAAGTATTCGGAGAATGGGATATTTAACATGCTATTCCAGTTTTGAGAATACTCATTCCTTTTGGAACTGACATATCCAGAGATTTTGATACTCTCTTCCCTGTTTGCTGCTAATTCAAATGTTGCAATCACATTACCCTCTTGATCACGGTATATATTTGAGGGGAGTGGAAAGATGTTTTCAATCAACACTTTTTGTTCTGTTTGATCGAATTCTCGAGGGAGTGAAAGTTGGTATATATTCGTTGATATCGCCTTAATAATGTTCGAGTATCCTTCAGGTATGGTATGGTCTGTTTTAGGGGTTTTGTATTCCAATTCAAATTTATAATTGGCTTGTGTCCCAAATTCTAGTGTTGGGGAATTTCCTCTTCTGTCTTCTTGGTTGAATTTATAAATCGTTCTTTCGTCTTTATCCTCTTTCGTGAATAGGGGGAATGCTCTTGCTAGAGGTTGGATCTTTTTATCTGTAATTATTGAGAGATTGTAGTTTAATTGGGTTATGGTATTGTTCTTTTCATCCTTTTTTTGAAATATTGTATCTTTGGGGAGAGCTGTGGCCATTATACTTGTAAGTCCGCCACCCTTGATAAGGTTGTCATGAGTATTATATGTCATAATCACTGTGTATGGCATACCAGCAGTCGTGGCTCTGTAGTATGGGATATGGAT
>CAZVQY010000005.1:16906-24787 GCA_964629715.1 uncultured Candidatus Saccharibacteria bacterium | reverse complement strand
TTGTAATTAAGCCAAAACCTAACAAAGTTGAATAAATTACAAAAGACTGCAATATTGCCAAAGGCACTGTAGCAAGCCTTGTATACATTGAGATTTTTCTCCTCCCCTCTGGCCCTTCTTTCCTAGTTTCATCTAATGCAGGGATAACACTTCCCAATAACTGAAAAATAATAGATGCATTTATATATGGAGTTAAACCGATAGCAACTAATGATGCAGTTTCCAATACTCCCCCTGAAATCGTTGAGAGAACATCTCCCATACTTGTACCCTCAAATAGCTTTTTAATAGCATCTGCAGGAATTCCAGTTACAGGAATAGAGCCCAACAATCTATACACAATCATGATAATAAGGGAGAAAATGATTTTCTTCCTAATCTCTTTATTCTTAAAGATATGCCTGACCTTCTCAAAAAGTTTGCTCATAAAACTAGTGTGTTATGTTATTGAACCACCAGCCTTCTTTATCTTCTCAGCTGCTGATTCTGATACAGCTAGTCCTTCAACCTTAATCTTCTTACTAATATCTCCTTTTCCAAGTATCTTAATCTTTTCAGAATTCTTCCTTGCAATACCCTTTTCTATCAATGACTCTTTATTAACTACTTCCCCATCTTTGTATGCCTTTTCTAAAACTTCGAGATTAACAGATTGCGCCTCTACTTTAAATTTTGCATTAAAACCCTTATATTTTGGCATCCTTCTAAAAAATGGTACATTTCCGCCTTCAAAATATGCTAAAGATTTATGCCCTGATCTTGATTTCTGTCCCTTAGAACCTCTTCCTACTGTATGACCACCAACACCAGAACCATATCCTCTACCGATTCTCTTTGCTGGCATTACTCTTTTTTTTCTTTTTGGTATATTTTCTAGTTTCATTATTTTTTCTCAGTTACTTTATCTTCTTTCTTTACCTCTTCTTTTTTAACAACTTTCTTCGGAGCTTTTGAATAATTCTTCTTCGAGATAAATTTGTCTCTTCTACTTCCTTTTTTCTTCTCCTGCTCTTTCTTCCTTCTTCTCTCTTCTTTAGCTCTTCTTTCTTTTTCCGTTTCCTCCTTTAACTCTACCCTCTCCTGCATCTTTGTCATTCTTGAAAGAACTCTGTCACTTCTTAGTGCTTTTAAAGCTTCAAAAGTGCAATATGCATTACCGTTTGGGTCAGAACTTCCAAGTATCTTTCCATATACATTATCAACTCCTGCCAATTCTAGTACTGTTCTCACCGATGAACCAGCAATTACTCCAGTACCTGGTCTTGCTGGTCTTAACATGACTTTTGCTGCACCAAATTTCATGATAATCTCGTGTGGTATTGTGTCCCCTGCGAGTTGAACCTTTGCAACTGTTTTTGCAGCTAATCTCTCACCCTGAGAAACCGCAGTCCTAACATCTGCCCCTCTTCCCAATGCAACACCTACTGTCCCATTTTTATCTCCGATTACAACAACTGTGCTAAATCTAAGCTTCTTACCACCTTTTGTTACCTTTGCAACCCTCCTTATTGGCAAAGATTTCTTCTCAAAAGACTTCTTTTCTCTGTTTTTATAATTTCTATTCTCCTCCATTTTATAGTATCTAAATCTTAATTCCTTCTTTTCTTAATTCTTCAACAAAGGATTTTATCAATCCATGATATTTATATCCACTCCTGTCAAATACCAATGCATCATATTTCTTTGCTACTGTAATAAATTTCTTAGTCATCTCTAAAATACTCTCCTCATTCTTATCTGTCATGAAGGATTTAACAACTACACTCTTATCATCATCTGCAATACCAGCATAGAAGTATTTATTACTCTTAAAGACAAATACTCTTGGCCTCTCTGTTGTACCATGAAGATTCTTCCTGATATGTGCCTTTCTTCTTATTCTTTTTTCTCTTTTAGTTTTAACTGACATTTTCTTATATTCTAATATATTTCTTATGTTACACTTGCTTTAGAACTCTTTCTTCTTACATATTCACCTTCATATCTAATACCTTTACCTTTGTATGGTTCTGGTTTCCTAATTTCACGGATTTTTGCTGCAACTTCACCAACTTTCTGCTTGTCATACCCTTTAATAGTAATCTTAGTCTCTTCAGGGACTTCAATTTGAACCCCTTCGGGTGCAGTCACTGTGATTGGATGATTCCAACCAAGGCTCATTACTAAATTTCCGCCATCCATTCTAGCCCTATATCCAACACCAACAAGCTCCAATTTCTTTTCGAAACCATTTTTCACGCCACTAATTGCATTTGCCAATATAACTCTGTATGTCCCATGGTTGGATTTTGCTTGTTTTGTTTCTCTCTTCCTCACTAGAACCACTTTATTCTCCTTGTTCTCTATATCCAAATCCTCAGGAAGGAGAATTTTTATCTCCCCCAAGGTTCCTTTGACATCAATCTCCCTTCCATTTATTAAAACCTCAACGCCTTCTTCTATTGTTATTGGATCTTTTCCTATTCTAGACATATTTACCAAATTTTACATATAAATTCACCTCCAAGATCTTTACTCTTAGCAACCGCTCCTGACATAACTCCTTTTGAGGTACTAATTACTGAGATACCTCTTCCATTCATAATCGGCTTAATATCTTTCTTCGTAATATATATTCTTTGACCTGGTTTACTCACCCTCTGTAATTTAGTTATTACTGGCTCCTTCTCTTTATATAAAAGAATCACTTCAACCTCTCTCCCTGCATCTAAAACTTCAAAGTCCTCTATCATCCCTTCCTTCTTCAATACCTCCAAAATATCTCTGTTAATATTTGTGTTGAGGACAACAACTGTATCCTTTCTTCTCATTATTGCATTTTGTATTCTTGCAAGCATATCTGCTATTAAGTCGTTCATTTTTTTATTTATTAAATTACCAAATAGATTTCTTAACTCCTGGGACTTTCCCCTCACTAGCTAACTGCTTAAAACATATCCTACATAAACCATAGTGTCTCATATACCCTCTTGCTCTTCCACATACCTTACATCTGTTATATACCCTAGAACTATACTTCGAGTTCTTCTTTAATTCTTTTGCTTTGTGTTCTTTAGCTACGGTTGACATTCTTTGTAAATGGGAATCCAAATTTATCTAAAAGTGCTTTTCCATCTTTATCGTTTCTTGCTGTTGTTACAATTGTAACTTCAAGACTTCTAATTTTCGTAACATTATTAGGATCAATTTCAACAAATACTGTGTGATCCTCAATTCCTACGGAGTAGTTTCCTGCTCCATCGAAAGCTCGTGGGCTTAATCCTCTAAAATCTTTTGTCCTTGGTAAAACGATATTTACCAACTTATCAAAAAATTGCCACATTCTCTCACCTCTTAATGTGACTGACACTCCAATATCCATTCCTTCTCTAATCTTAAATGCTGAGATTGCTTTCTTGGACTTATTTACAATTGGCTTCTGACCTGTTATTTTGGTCAAAATTTCAACAACCTCTTCAATCGCCTCTTTCTTTTCAACTGCTTCTCCAACACCAACATTAACAACAATTTTCTTAAGAGTTGGAACTTCCATTGCGTTAGAATATCCGTACTCTTTCATTAGTTCATTTTTTATTCTTTTGTTATATTCTTCTAGTAATCTACTCATTATTTTTTACCTTTCTTAGTGGTTGTCTTAGTGTCTTTTTTCTCATTTGCTAGTTTCCCTGTTTCTTCCTTCTTCACAGCTTGAGCCTTTTCCTTCTCAGCTATTGGTTTCCCACATTTTTTACAGAACCTTATTACCTTTCCTTCTTCCTTCTTAATCCCAACTCTTGTTGGCTTATTGCAAGAAGGACATACTAAAATGACCTTTGACAACACAAATGGTTTTTCTATTGTCAAAATTTCAGATGTTCTTGTTCTCCCATCTCCTTTTAAATGCCTTTTGTAAAGGTTCAAACCTTCAACGATAACAGCGTTTTTCTTAGGACTTACAGCAACAACTGTCCCCTGTTTCCCAGATTCTTTTCCGTATAATATTCTTACTGTATCTCCTTTTTTAATCTTCATATATTTATTCTTAATTACAATACTTCTGGTGCCAAGGATAATATCTTGTCAAAACCACCTTCTCTAATCTCTCGAGCTATCGGACCAAAGACTCTAGTTCCTTTTGGAGCTTTACTCTTCGGATCTATAAGAACACCTGCATTCTCATCAAACCTTACATATGTACCATCTTTCCTTTTTATTTCTTTTGCTGTCCTTACTATTACTGCCTTATGTACCTCATGTCTTTTGATTGCAGTATTTGGCACTGATTTCTGCACAGATACAACAACTACATCACCAGCATACGCATATCTCTTTTTAGAAGCTCCCAAAAGTCCTATAACCTTTACCTCTTTGGCTCCACTATTGTCTGCTACTTTTAAGATAGCTCCTCTCTGTATCATACTATTTCTCCTCTTCTACCTTATTTACTACTACCCATCTTACCTTCTTGGAAAATGGTCTGCTTTCTCGAATTACCACCTTGTCACCAATATTAAGTTCGTTCTCAGAATGTGCAAAATATACCTTTTTTCTTCTTACTCTTTTTTTATAAATAGGGTGACTCTCTAGTGTATCGACTCTAACCTTAACAGTATTCTGCATGCTATTACCAGTCACAACTGCTTCAATCATCCTTTTCTTCCCTATTCTGTTTTCTTCTTTATTAACCTTTTTCATAATTTCGACGGTTTGTATTTTACCAATTATTTATATTATTCTCAAGCTATATTTCCCTTTTTGATACAAATTTTGTTTTTAACGAGAATTTATGCCCTGCTAATCTCATAGCTTCTTTAGATGTTCCCTCATCAAGCCCACCTATTTCAATCAATACTGTCCCAGGAACAACAACTGCCACATATCCTTCAACTGCACCTTTACCACCAAGCATTTTACTGTTAATTGACCTCTTAGTGTATGGCTTGTGTGGAAATACTTTTAACCATACTTTACCTTTTCTCTTAGTAAACCCAGATACTGCCCTCCTTGCGGCCTCAATCTCCCTAGCATTAATCCAACCATTTTCCATAGCCTTAAGACCATAATCTCCGAAATCAACCTTATTATTAGCAGTTGCTACACCACCCATCTTCCCTCGCATTTCTTTTGCATATTTCCTTTTCTTTGGCTGTAACATATTCTTCTAATTAAATATTATTCCTCAGAATCATCTGAAATATTTTTCTCACCTCTGTATATCCAAACCTTTATACCCATCAAACCTGCATCAATTGTTTGTGCTACCTCATGAGCATAATCAACATCTGCCCTAAGCGTTTGTGCTGGAACCGACCCTGCTGTTGTCTTTACTGTCCTTGCCTGACTTGCATTGTTAATTCTCCCAGAGACCCAAATCTTCAAACCCTTTGCACCAGCCGCCATAATTTTCTCTTTCGCACTTGCGACAAGAAGCTTAGATGGCTGCCTTCTTTCAATACCGTCTGCAATCGTTCTAGCAACAATTCTAGCAGAGAGATCTGCCTTCCTAACCTCTCTAATCTTTAAATCTAATTCCTTTGTTTTTGTAAATCTCTTCAACTCCTTTTGTAGTAAATCAATACCTTCTCCACCCCTACCAATAGCGACACCAGGTCTTGCAACATACACTATGATTTCAATTTTGTTTAGAGATCTATTAATCTTAATATTATCAATACCAGCATCCTTCATTGATTTAGTAATTTTCTTTTTTACCTCTAAATCCTGCTCAAGCAAATCAGCATATCTTGTCTTAGGTGCATACCATACAGAATCCCAAGTTCTATTTATCCCCATTCTAATTGCTTTTGGATTTACTTTTCTTCCCATTTTTACTTAACAGTTAATTCTAAATTAATATGTGATCTCCTTTTATCAATTCTAGACACTCTACCTCTTGATTCAAACCTCGTTCTTTTTAATATTCTTGCCTCATCTACTGTAATCTTACTAATTATTAAATTCTCTGGAGCAACACTATACAAATCTCTTGCGTTTGCCACACCAGAAAGAATTGCTTTCTTAACAATATTTGATCCCTTTTTGTTCAATATTGTCAACAAATCAAGTGCCTCTTGCACATTTTTCCCTCTTACTACATTCACAACCAATCTCAATTTGAGTGGTGACTCTGCAATATCTTTTACTTTTACTTTTACTATTTTTTCTTCCATATTTTTAATAATTATGCTTCAAATCTACCACTACTTCCATATACTTTAGATAACTTACCTTTCTTTGCATGACCCTTGAATTTTCTTGTTGGAGAAAATTCCCCCAATCTGTGACCAATCATCGACTCAATTACCAATACTTCCTCATGCTTTTTCCCATTATGTACTAAAAACTTCATTCCGACCATCTCTGGAGTGATTGTAGATTCTCTAGCCCAAGTTTTAATCGGTGCCATAATTCCAGACTCTTTAGCCTTAGCAACCTTCCTCATCAACTTTTCATCTGTGTATGGTCCTTTTTTAAGTGATCTAGACATAGTATGTTAAATATAAATTATTTCTTAGCAAATGGTCGAGTCTTAGTTCTTCTTGTTTTGATAATGAACTTCTCCGTCCTTCTATTCTTTCTAGTTCTTGTACCTACAAGGTTACCCCACTTGTCCTTTGCAGCACCACCTATAACACCCTTACCTTCACCACCACCGTGTGGGTGCTCTGCTGGATGCATTACCATACCCCTAACCTCTGGTCTCCAACCTAAATTCCTTCTTCTTCCTGCTTTTCCTAACTTTACATGTAGGTTATCTTCATTACTTACCTGGCCAACTGTTGCAATTGAATTTGCAAATACTAACCTAATTTCACCTGATGGCATCTTTATCTGTGCATACTTACCTGTTGGGTCAATTCCTTGTACTACAATTGCCTGACCAGCTGATCTCCCAAACACTGCTCCATTCCCTGGAATATTTTCAACAGAGTTCACTGCTGTTCCAGAAGGGATATTCTTAATTAGCATTGCATTTCCTGGCAACAAATCTGCCTTCTCATCTGCAACAACATTATCCCCAACTTCCAAACCTTTAGGAGCGATTATATATCTTCTTTCTCCATCTGCATAGAGAAGAAGTGCTAGGTGTGCAGTTCTATTAGGATCAAAGTACAAACCTGTTACTTTAGCTGATATCCCAAATTTATCTCTCCTGTTAAAGTCTACAATTCTTATTCTCCTTTTAAATCCTCCTCCTCTGTGCCTGACAGTAATCCTCCCTTGGTTGTTTCTCCCAGACTTCTGCTTCTTAGGGATAGTGAGACTTTTTGGCCCCCCATCCTTCTCAAGCATACTTCTATCTGCTAGTCTTGTTTTTCTTCTTGTCGAAGTTGTAGGTTTAAATTTTCTTACTCCCATTTTTAACTCTTAAAAAATTCATCTATTTTATCTCCCTTTTTCAGGGTTACAATAATTTTCATCATATCTGAGACTCTTCTAGATTTATATGTTCTCAAATCTCTCTTCAATTTACCAAGCTTAACAATACTATTTACACTTATAACCTTTACTTTATACTTAACCTCTATTGCCTTTTTAGCTTCTATTTTATTAATTCCCCTATCTACAAAAAAGGTATATTTGTTAGCAGAGTTTGCTAAGCTATAGCTTTTCTCAGAAATAATAGGTTGTATTTTTATTTTCTTACTTTCCATTTGTTAATCTTTTCTCAATTATATCAATAGAATCATTGTCTACATACACAAATCTACTCTTTGCAATATGTTTTGCATTCAATTTCTCTGGGGAGACAAGGCTTACCCCCTCAATATTTCTAACCTTTTTAGCGAAATCGACTTCGTTTGTAACAATAAGGACTGTTAATGAGAGATCAGCCTTAATATCGTGTCTCATCTTCTTAATATCTTCCTTCTTTACATCCGTAAATTCTAATTTTTTGTT
>CAZVQY010000005.1:4825-16806 GCA_964629715.1 uncultured Candidatus Saccharibacteria bacterium | reverse complement strand
CATTGTATGGTACTTCCCATACCTGTGGATTAAGTTTAATTTTCTCTACTTTCTCCTCAACCTTTACTGTCTTTTTAGTTGTTTTTGCTTTTATTTCTGCCATTTTTACTTTGTATATATTGCAACTAAATCTCCTTTTGAACCTGGTATTGGCCCTTTAATGAGAATTAAATTATCTTTTACATCTACAACCTCCCTGTCAGAGATTGTAATTGTTTCCTGACCCATCCTCCCTGCCATCCTTTTCCCTTTCAAAATCCTACCTGGTGTTGTACCTGCACCTATGGAACCTGGAGCTCTATGCCTATCAGATTGCCCATGTGTTTTTGGGCCACCATGAAATCCATGTCTCTTTACTACACCTGCAAAACCCTTTCCTTTGGAGACTCCTCTCACAACAACCCTATCTCCAGAAGAAAAGCCTTCAGCTTTAACTTCATCCCCTATCTGCACCTCTCCATCCAAAGAACCTTTGAAATATGATGTCTGTGCAGGAACTTTTTTAGCATTTGCATATTTCCCAACCATAGCTTTAGATGAATTTTTCTTCTGACCCAATCCTAATTCAAAACCCTTTGGTTCTATGAAAGACAATATACACTCTGAGGCATCTACAACAGTAACTGCAACGACCTTCTCGTCGACGAATACTCTTGTCATACCTTTTTTTATTCCTATTAATGCCTTCATATTTTTTAATTAACTATTACTGTATCCCAATATCAACACCCGCAGGCATCTCTAAATGCTGCAAAGCATCAATCGTTTTGGGCGTAGGATCAATTATATCTATAACTCTCTTATGAGTGTTAATCTCGAAATGTTCAATTGAGCTCTTGTAAATAAATGGCGACCTATTTACTGCTACCTGCCTCCTCTTTGTTGGAAGAGGTATTGGACCTGCAACTTTCGCACCAGTGCTAATTGCAGTCTCAATAATACTTTTTGCCGACTTATCAACAACTAGCGAATCATATCCCCTTAGCTTTACTCTGATTCTTGATGTCTGATTTGCCATTCTACTTAAAAGAGCTAAATTAAATTATTTTTATAGTACGGGGTAGACTTGCTACCCCGCACTCCTAAGATCCTACTTTAAAACTTCAGTTACGATACCCTGACCTACTGTCTGGCCACCCTCTCTAATTGCGAAGGATGTCCCCTTCTCAACTACTACTGGTGCTACCAATTTGACTGTAAACTCAGTGTTATCTCCAGGGGCAACCATCTCTACTCCATCAGGAAGAACAACTTCTCCTGTAACATCTGCCGTCCTTACATAGAACTGTGGTTTGTATCCTGTCACAAATGCGGTATGTCTTCCACCCTCTTCTTTGCTCAGAACATAAACCTCTGCTTTGAAGTCTGTATGAGTACTTACACTTCCTGGGTATGCCAAGACTTGACCTCTCTGTACATCTTCTCTCTTGAATCCTCTTAAGAGAATACCTACATTGTCTCCTGCTTCTCCCTCCTTCAATGTCTTGTTGAACATCTCTACTCCCGTAACTGCTGTCTTCTGAGGCTTTTTACCCATTCCTAAGACATCAACCTCTTCACCAACAGTAATCTTTCCTCTTTCGATTCTTCCTGTAACAACAGTTCCTCTTCCCTCAATTGAGAAGACGTCCTCTACTGGCATCAAGAATGGTTTGTCTGTTTCTCTCTCTGGTAATGGGATATATTCATCAACTGCCTTCATCAATTCCTTTGCTGTTGCAGCACCTTCTTCTTCTCCCTTAAATGCCTTCAATGCACTCCCGACAATTATTGGACACTCTGGATCATACCCGTATTTACCCAAGAGTTCTCGTACATCTGCTTTAATCAATTCCAAAATCTCTGGATCTGAATCACCGAAATCGTTGATAAAGACAACCATCTTAGGAACACCTACCTGCTTTGCAAGAAGGATATGCTCCTTTGTCTGAGGCATTGCTCCATCACCAGATGAAATGACTAATATTGCACCATCCATCTGAGCTGCACCAGTGATCATGTTCTTAATGTAGTCTTTGTGTCCTGGACAGTCTACTAATGCGTAGTGCCTGTTATCCGTCTCAAATTCTACATGGGCAACTGCTATTGTAATTGCCTTTGATCTTGCCTCTGGATCTTTGTCCAATTTATCGATCATTGCATCCGCCTCTGGGGAGAATGTTCTTAGAATACCTCGGACCAATGTTGTCTTACCGTGATCTACGTGACCCAAAGTTCCGATATTCATGTGTGGCTTTGTCCTTGTAAATTCGCCTGCCATAAATATATTGTTAATAATTTAATTATATTTAAATAACTATTTGATATTTTTAGGTTCACCTTAACAAACCTGCGATGAATATTATCAAAAAGTTCTGATTAATGCAAGCCCTATCTCATACGAATCTATGTAGAGCAGACCCAGACCTGAACTTCGTTCATAAACACTTCACGGCATCACAAAGTATGTCTATATGCAAAACTCATACGCACCACTCTTATTATATTTATTATTGATAATGAAAAAGTCCAGAATCAGAGGCAACCTCTACCAATCCTTTGTGTCAATTTTATTCAATTCAACACCTTTCTTAATTATTGACACCAAAAGAACACCCGCCATTATTACTGCCAACACGAATAAAACAATATCATACTGAGTTAACGTATAGCCATAAATATCAAAGTAGAATACCTTTGAAAAAAACATATATATTGAGAAAAAAACACCAATTATTCTTATTTCTGTCGGACCAAAGAGACCAAAGGCATTTCTATTCTGCCCCTGAACATGGGTAACAAGATCAACATGGGACATCAATGCAAGGTAAAGACAAGCAAAAAGCAGGGCAATTTCAATCTTGAAGAAGCCTGATAATCCAAAACCCAAAGCTAAAGTGATAACGGCAACGGAATCAACAATTTTATCTATATAATAACCATATTTGGGTCTCCCTTTATTCCTATACCTCGCCAAACTACCATCAAAGGAATCCCCAAACCAGTTGATTATTAATCCCAATGGAATTAGTGTTACAAACCATCTATTTGTGAATCCCAAAATTACACCTATTGAAGTAATTAAGATTCCTATATAGCCTAATACTGTTAAATGGTCGGAGTTAACCCAACTAGGGATTCTAGGACAAATCCACTTCTTTGCCTCCTCCTCTATCTTCCCAGTAATTGCAGTATTAATTGCTTGCTGCTCTTTCCCTCTTGAATACTTAACCGCCCAATCATCTAGGTTAAAACTTTTTATATCCTTACCCAATGACTCGATTAGCTTACCCAATTCATCAAAAAACTCTTGAACCTTGCCCTGCTGCAATAAAGCAAACAACTCGGAATCCTTAATACCTTTTCTTTTATTATTCATTCTTCTGAACGGATTACTTAATTACAAGATTATAACAGAAAACAAGAGATATAAGAAAAAGAGGGTAAAGATTTACCCCCTTTTTACCAGAATCAAGTCTTCGTGCTAAACTTTTTTCCCAGATACCTCCTCTGCTACATTTTTAGGAACTTCTGCGTAGTGAGCAGGCTCCATAGTCGCAGAACCTCTACCACTAGTAAGGGATCTAAGTTCACCTGTATATCCAAACAACTCAGCCAATGGAACGAATGCAGAGATTCTGCTTATCCCACTTCCAAGACTTTCTGTTCCTTGAATCTGTCCCCTCTTACTACTTAAAGATCCTGTTACATCACCCATATAACCATCTGGAGTATCGACATCTACTTTCATAATTGGCTCTAAAAGAATTGGCTCGCCCATCTTCATACCAGCCTTAAATGCCATAGAACCTGCGATCTTAAATGCTGCCTCCGAAGAGTCAACATCGTGATATGATCCATCATATACTGCAACCTTTATGTCCACAACTGGATAACCAGCAGTAACACCAGACTTCATTGCCTCTTCGATACCTTTTTGTATTGCAGGAATAAATTCTCTAGGTATTGCTCCTCCCTTAATTTCGTTAATAAACTCGAAACCTTTTCCTTTTTCATTTGGCTCAAGTCTCAACCAACAATGACCATACTGACCTTTACCACCAGACTGTTTTACATACCTACCTTCAACCTCAGAAACACTCTTCTTGATTGTCTCTTTATATGCTACCTGTGGCTTACCAACATTAGCTGCGACATTAAATTCTCTCTTCATCCTATCAACAATAATATCCAAGTGAAGCTCACCCATTCCAGAGATGATGGTTTGCCCTGTTTCAATATTGGTACTTACTCTAAAAGTGGGATCCTCCTTAACAAATCTTGCTAAAGCCTCAGACATTTTCTCTTCGTCGGATTTAGTAGCTGGTTCTATAGCTTCCGAAACAACTGGCTCTGCAAATTGTATCTGCTCAAGGATAATTGGGTGCTTCTCATCACAGAGTGTGTCACCCGTCACAGAATCCTTAAGTCCAACAATTGCACCGATATCTCCCACCCTGAGAGAATCAACTTCTTCCCTATCATCGGCATGCATAAGAATAAGCCTACTCGCTCTTTCCTTAATGCCTTTTGTGGAATTTAAGACATACGAACCAGAATCTATCTTCCCAGAATATATTCTAAAGTACGAAAGATTCCCAATGTGTGCATCATTTACTATTTTAAATACTAATGCTGAGAATGGTTCCGATTCTTCTGCTTTCCTCTCAATTTCCTCCTTTGTCTTTGGATCAATCCCCTTTACCGCTGGGACATCTAATGGTGACGGAAGACAGATTGTAATGTAGTCAAGCAATGTCTTTGCCATTGCAGTTCTAGAATCACCTCCCAATACTGGGAAAATACTCTCTGAGAGAGTACCTTTCCTTAATGCTGCATAGAGCTCCTTCTCTGTAAGGTCTTCTCCTGCAAAATATTTTTCCATCAATGCATCGTCCTGTTCAACTAATGCTTCGACCAATGTATTCCGTAGTTCATCAACCCTTACCTTTATATCATCTGGGATTGGGACTTCAATTAAATCAGGAGTATCCGTTCCTTTATATTCATATGCTTTCATCTTTACTAAATCAACATACCCATGCAGATCTTGTTCTTTGCCAATCGGATATGTGACTGCAACGGCTTTGTTACTTAATCTGTCCTTAATTGTCTGGAAACTATGATCAAAACTACCTCCAATGAGATTAATTTTATTCATAAAGCAGATTCTTGGGACATGATATTTATTTGCTTGCCTCCATACTGTCTCTGATTGTGGTTCGACACCTTTCCTCCCATCAAAAATCACAGCAGCTCCATCAAGAACCCTTAGAGACCTCTCAACTTCTGCTGTAAAATCAACATGCCCTGGAGTATCGATAATATTGATTCTATACCTCTCATTATTATAGATCCAAAAACATGTTACAGCAGCTGACATGATGGTGATACCTCTCTCCTGCTCCTGCTCCATGAAGTCTGTAGTCGCAGCTCCTTCATGAGTTTCTCCAATTTTATGGACCTGACCTGTAAAGTACAACAATCTCTCTGTTGTTGTTGTCTTTCCTGCATCAATATGTGCAATTATCCCAATATTTCTTATCTTATCCAAAGGCATCTTCACATTGTATGTACTTTTATCCATATTAAATTCTTAATTAAATTAACAAAACGAAATGAAGGGAATTATTACCTTCGCAGATGCGATTATACAGAACTATTTAAGATTAAACAACAGTATATCTAAAGATAACTTCCACATGTTCCATTGCCTTGCCCTCCTGGATTCCACCAGATGCTCTTACATTCATCTTTCGTATATTCATTTATTCTTACAAAATATCCTAAGTCCTTAGATATTGGGAAGTCTTGCCCATATTCCTGACCCTCTGATAGCTGGAAACCTTGATACATCCCTTTACTTGTTGGCCAGTATGTTACATTGTTGGACTTTAATCCCTCTATTGTATTTATACTGTTTATGAACGATTTGGCTGTATATGCTGTGCCATATCCGTGTACCCCTACTAGATTCCAACCAGAAGAGAAGGCGATAGGGACTGGGGATTCAATTTTGTATCCAGGGATCGAGATAGTAATATCTCTCTGTGCTATTACTACATATCCCTTTCCAAATGCCAAATCAAACGATGTTCCACTTGTCTCTCCAGTTTTGAAATTATATGTTGTACCTCCCTGCCATTGACCACCTGAGAAATATGAAATTCGGGATATATTATTTCCAGACAGATTTGCAAGATCTAAGAAATCTGAAGATGAAAGCTTCTCTAAGGTATCTTCGCCCGCCGAAGGAAGGAAATTGAATGAAATTATATTTACACCCTCTTTTAATTCTATATCCCTTGCCGTCGTACTCTTTGATACAGATACTTCTGCAACAACTCTTGGGACGATTAAATCCTCGTCATCCGCAGGAGCCTCGGGATTTGCTGGAGCTTGGTATCCAGGCACACCATCCCTATTTTTAAAATAGAAGTATGAGGTATTTTTATCTCCGAACACATTTCTCGTCTGCCCATCAAGAGTAGCTATCTGATAGATACCACTCTCAGGGAAGTAGAAGACTGATTCAATATCATCATCCTTGGGCAACACAATAGGTTCTTCTTGTGCAAAGAGAGGCTTTACAAATTTATCGAGAAGTTTATTGAGGTTACCTCCACCTGGTCTTAACTCATTGAATCGAATTGGATTCTCATCATAAACTTTTCCAATTTTGCCATTATTTATACAATTGTCCCATTGTACCTGTGGCTTTCCAGAACATATATTGACTTCATACTCCTTCTTGCTTTCTTCGCAACAGTTTTTCCCGTAATGTTCCTTTTCGTTTGCATATCCAGTAGTTCCCCTCAAGCCTTCTCCATTTTCTTCTTCACAGATTGATTTGTCGTTATCATATTTATCATCATGACTTCTGGGGTATAGTACTGCGAAAAGGAGATTAGGCTCCTTCCCATTAATACAATATGTACTCTTCATATCTATATTGCATTTCTCCGCATTAGCTACATTTACACAATCCTTCTGAAAACTATATGAATATCCAAGAGTTCCAGTTCCCTCAGCCCCTTTTGTTACACAACATTTGTATTTTGTATATTCTTCAACTTGAGGTTTTATCTTCTCGTTACTATCAACCTCTATGGCTAAGGAGAAATATACTTCAGGACAATATAGACGCCCAATGAAGTGTTCTTTCTTCCCTAGTTTATACTTCCCATCCCCAACCTCTTCTATTAAATAGAAATCAGGGCTTGCAAAAGTCAATGCTCCCATGCCATCTATACACCTGTCTTCATAGTGATTGTATTCATCAAGGCTCAAACATACTAATACATTTTTGCCTGTACCTTCATGTTTTGTATATCTTATTGTTGCAGGTTTACTATACTTTCCACAGACTTCTTCCAATAATGCATATCCCTTTTCATCTGCCTTACACCTAACTCCTTTATTAACATGGCCTACAGGAATGGTAGAACCTTCATTAGCAACACATGTACAACCTTTTTTAACTTGGCAAAGGACCCCAATAGGAATAATATCTGGGAATTCTTCTTCCTCTTCGTCATCTTCTTCCTCTTCCTCCTCTTCGTCATCTGGTACTTCTCCACCACAAACCTGTCCACATACTGCATCCTCTTTAGCATAATCACTACGCTCAAAACACTCACATCCACCCGGGTCAATACAGAGATCTCCCATCTGCACATCTTCTTTCCCTGGAGGATCACTCCTCTCAGTGCAAACAAGATCTGGTTCACACTTCTCTCCTATTGAAATATCAATTCTTACCATATAGTTATTTCCCTTCTTGTCAAAAAGGCATACACAACCATCCTCATCAAAACATTTTAAAGTATTTCCTCCTTTAACAACAATCTCATCCTTGTCATTATCCTCCCCCTCTCCCTCACATTTCTCTTTTGATGAATAGCCGTTATCAGAGCATGCTTTCTCACAAGCACCTTCTCCGGATCTCCATAACCATGTTTCCGCAAAAGGACACCTTGCTGGGTCCGTATTTGCTGCCTTAACTGACGGTTGAGTATCTTCTTCCTGTGCAGAGACATTAGTATACAAGGTCTCCTTAAGGGTATTAATCATGCTGCTTTTTACACCAGACTCCTTGTTTTGGCTATTCCATGTCTTATCATCATTTCCAATTAATGATATTGGGAACTCTGATTCACCTACCACAATAGTTGTTGGTTTCGCTGGTACAAAATTCTTGGATTGGGGCACAAATTCCAACGAGGTACCCTTTAAATCTAAAATTTTAGTACCGTCCTCTTTTCTGATGTTTCCCAAGTCCATTGTCCAGCCTCCTGAGCTATTTGAAACAGCAGAAAGAATTGATGAAGAAGCATCATCTCTTTCAGGTCTCAGAAAAACTAAGGAATCAAAATCTATTTCCTTTCTTAGTTCGCCTTCATCATCATAGTACATAGTATAAATTGCCCCATAAGCAACATCCGGAGTCCCAATATCTGTAATAATTGGCAATGTCTTTTGTGCAAAAACCTTTACAGAAGGTATCTCCCTCTCTATATACTCTACACCTATTGTCTTACCCTTAGAGTAGCTAACAACTCCATCTCCTACTCTAAAGAAATATTCCTTCTCTGCATCTAAATTCTGCACTGTGACATGATGGGTATAGTATTTACCATACTTCCATACCTTTACATCATTGCAATCATATCTCTCAAAACTTACTGTAAAGTCAGCATCCTTTGTTTTAGACGCTTGTTTGTTAAAATCACTAACACATTCACTCTGCGCATTAGAAAGATCTCTATCATCAACTGCCTTCTTCTTACCCAACCATGCTAATGGGCCTGGAAGAAAACTATCCTTCTCACTGTAGTACACTACCCCCTTCATCGGAGTATCTGTAACCCAAGATACTGTAAATGCACTGTCTGTTACATTACTCACCCTTACCTTATATGGTCTGTACTTAATTCCTGGATACAGAAGATTTCCAACATAACCAATAACAAAGAGCCCCACCACAATAAGTCCTATCTTTGAGATAGTTCTCAAAACCTTGGAATTTCGGTTCTTCATATTACAAATATTATTATCTTATATAATATATAAAACCAAATTGTTCGCATTATGTCAATGAATACAACAAGGAGGGAGGGAATTCGCCAATAGCAATATACTAAAGGTTTGATAACAGTTTGGTGGCCTCCTCTGTGGTCTCATTATTCAAATCATACTCTATACTCTTTTCGAAAGAATCCCTAGCGCCATCACTGTCTTGTTCTTTACTCTTTACTATACCTAAAAGAAGGTAATATTTCGGATAGTACTTATCTATATTCTCTAAACTACTTAAAGATGTCTTCGCCAATTCTAGATTCCCAGAATCAATTGCTGTTCTTGCTTTCCAAGATAGTAGCTCCTTTTCTTCAGTATCCGCTAATTCCAATTTATCTAATTGCTCAATGTAGAAATCTACTTTGGCACTTTGAGATAATTGGTAGTTGCTCTTAACCCCCAAGAGATATACAAATGGTTTCTCTAGATTAATCAAAACATTCCTCACTTCCTCAGCAGCTTTAAGGGCTTGATTGTTTTTAAGAAGTATTTGGATATATTCAGTTAAGAACTCCTCACTCACATTCTTCCCTGCATATCCCAAAGCTCTTGAATAGTTTTCCGTGGCTGCTTGCAAATCATTCTGACCATAATATGCCCTTGCTCTCCCCCAATACACTTGCTCTTCCATTCCACCAATCGTCAATGCCTTGTCAAAAGCCTGGATTGCTTTGCTATACTCTTTTGCATTAAGGTATGCTCTGCCCATGTAGTACACACCTTCCAGATAGCTAGAGACATCATTTGAAATGGGCTCTAGGACAGCAAGTGCAAGATATGGATACCCACTATTTATATATACCCTTGAGAGTTTTGTTGCGTTGAATTTCGCATCCTCATCCAAGGAATTGAGAACTTTATCATACTCATCATAGAATGCAACCCACTCGCCTGTTGGAGAGACCTTCCCAATCTGCGCTTTTGCCTTCTCAATGTCGCTAACACCAAGGACGTAGGAGAGGAGTAAGTTCGCCTCAACAGCATTCTCATCACTATATCCTCTATGGGAGAACTGTTTTTTTGCATCTTCAATTCTTCCCAACTTCAACAATGCTCTCCCTAAAGCTAGTTCCGCATTAATGTTCTCTACTCCCAAACCCAATCCCTCCTGATACATTTGCTTTGCCCTATCATAATCTTGCGAATGCATGAAATAGTCTCCGACAGATTGGTATAGATAAGATTTATCATTAGATGTTAAGGAACGAGTAGTCTCCCTTACTATAGAGATGGCATCATCCGGTCTATTCTTCAGAAGTAATATCTCAACAATTCCTGCATACGCATCTAGTCGTTGTGGAATAATGTCAGTAGCTTTGTAATAGTTGTTAATTGCAGTAGTATATTCCTTTAAATTGAAATTCGTCTTAGCCTCTTTAATCTTAGAATCATAGTCCTGCCTCTGTGTTTGGCTAATTCTATTACTTAGCACATACCAAGTTACTAACCCTCCAAGAATCAAAAAAAGAATAATCCAGGGAAGTATCTTTTTTGGATTAATCCTTCCTGTTTTTATTTCTGTTTCGGCCTTTTTCTCTAATATCTTTTCCTTCTTCTCCATAGTTAAAATATAGTTTAGGAACAATATAATGTCAAATATATGATAGAATATCCATACATATGTCAAAAAGAGTATTACTTTTAATTCTTTGTACACTCCTAACCATAGAATTGTATCAAATTAGTTCTTACTTCCCTATCAAAGCAAAAGGGAGAACTAGGGAGAATCTCTTAACTGAAGTTATTGGGGAAAGATATGATGAAGAACCTAGTGTTAAAGGGGTATACATCAGGTATGACAAGGAAGTTGAATATCAATTTGTAAAGGCAGACACCGCGGAACAGGCTCTTGAGAATTTAGGATATCACATTGGGAGTAACAATAGAGTAACAACAAATTATCCTGAGAATGCATTACTCAACAACTCAATTATCACTATTCAGACCTATCATGTGGTTGTACAGGAGAAAACAATTAGTATTCCATTTGAGACAATTGCAGAAGGGACATCTCTGTGCCCTAATTTGAGCAGAATCGTAATTCAAAAACCAGGTGCCTTTGGACTTATGACTGAGAAAATCGAAAAGTTGTATTTAGATAATGAATTGGTCGAGGAGAGAGTCCTCGAACAGACGGTAATTAAAGAGCCCATTAAAGAGATTCTTACATATTCTGGGGCAAGCCATAAACCTACTTCTATTACAAATCTTGGACATAATTGTGATTATTGGAGAAGAGCAATTGATTCGTTGGATGCTTCAGAAGAAGAGAAAAGATGGTTAGATTTCACAATGAGAGGAGAGACCGGATGCAATGCAGAAAGCTCCGAAGGCACTTACAAAGGCCTTTTTCAATGGAATCCATGCCTGTGGTACAAACTGTTCCCTAATGACAATATCTTTGATGGGAATGCTCAAATTAGAAGAACCCTTCAAAAAGTTCGGGAAGGGGCAAATCCAAGAAATATGTGGCCTGGAGTTTACAAAGCTTATGTTGCAAAATATGGAAAGTTAAGCTGGCTCTCAGACTAATTGTAGCTGTAATACTCACAAATATCCTGTGGTATCTCTCCTAAGAACCTCGAAGGAATCTGAGATGAGAACCCTTCCCTTGTTAATCTTTTCTCCGCAAAGGCAATATGAAGCTTCTTTTTCGCTCTTGTAATCCCAACATAACAGAGTCTCCTCTCCTCTTCAAGGTCATTTTCTTCCAAGAATGATCTTGAGTGAGGCAAAAGACCTTCTTCTACCCCAATCATAAATACAAAATCAAACTCTAAGCCTTTTGAAGAATGTAGTGTCATAAGATTTATATAATTACCACTCCCATCCTGGTTTTTATCCTGCTCCTGCTCAATAATGTTAATTTCATTCAAGAATACCTCTAAACTCTTTTCCCCATATTTTGATGAATATGAAGAAGC
>CAZVQY010000005.1:0-4725 GCA_964629715.1 uncultured Candidatus Saccharibacteria bacterium | reverse complement strand
CATTCAAGAATACCTCTAAACTCTTTTCCCCATATTTTGATGAATATGAAGAAGCAACATTCTTCAACTCAGTAATGTTTTCCTTTTTCATTAGCGCTTCTTCAGAACCGTCATCAAACCACTCTACATATTTTGTTCTTTCTAGTATTGCATCAACAATATCTATTAACTCTCTTCCCTTAGCAAAGTAGTATAAGCTTCCAAAGAGAGATATCACTGAAAGATATTTCCCCCACTCGTCTTTCTTCTTAGTAACTTCATCAATTTTTTCTAATACTACCGGACAATTATCTTGGAATTCCATATTCATTGCTGTGTAAGCAGAAACTAGGAACTCTCCAATTGTCAACTTATATTCTTTCGCAAAGTGGTGTAGGTCAGCTACAGCTTTTGGTCCAATTTTCCTCGGAGGAGTGTTGATAATTCTATCTAAGCTTAATTCATCCTTAATGTTGGATATGTAACGAAGATAGCTAATGACATCCTTAATCTCTTTCCTCTCATAGAACCTATAACCTCCTACTAGCTTGTAAGGAAGCCCTGCCTTAAGGAGACCTTCCTCAATCGTTCTTGACTGGTAGTTTGTTCTGTACAAGACAGCAACATTCCTCATATTTACACCCTGTTGTTGGAGTAATCTAATATTATTTACAACATAATCTGCTTCATCTTCTTGATCCATTGCCTGATATATTGATATTTTATCCCCTTCATCATTTGCAGTCCAAAGAACTTTATCCACCCTACTAAAATTTTGTTGAATGACTCCAACTGCAGCCTTTATTACATTTTTCGTAGATCTGTAATTCTGTTCCAGCTTTACAACTTCTACCTTGTCAAAATCATCCTCAAAAGATTGAATATTTTTAATGTCTGCTCCCCTCCATGCATATATTCCTTGATCATCGTCCCCTACTACACAAATATTTTTGTATTTCGCAGATATTATTTTAGCGAATTTATACTGGACTGCATTGGTATCTTGATACTCATCTATGAGGAGGTATTTGAACTTCTCTTGATACTTTACTCTTATTTTCTCATTCTGATCTAATAGCTTAACCGTCAGATAAAGAAGGTCCCCAAAATCTACAGCATTTTGGGATTGCAGTTGTTTCTGATACTTGGGATATATTTCCGCAACAATATCTTCAACAAATCCTCCATAGTGGAAAGGGAATTGCTCTGGAGAGATTAGGTCGTTTTTTGCAGCACTAATAAAATATGAGATGGCAGAAGGTTTATACTGTTTAACATCCAAATCTTTTTCTAGAAGTAACTCCTTAATTATATTCTCACTATCATCAGAATCATATATCGAGAAATTATTACCTAATCCTACACTTTCTGCATTTTTCCTTAGTATCATAGCTCCTATTGAGTGGAATGTCCCAATTGTTGGTATCCCTTTTTTGTCCTGTTTTAGTTCCTTTAATATACCTTCAACTCTCTCCTGCATCTCACCTGCAGCCTTTTTTGTAAATGTTACGGCAAGAATATTATCTGGACTCACACCTTTTTCACTTATGAGATATGCAATCCTGTTTGTAATAACACGAGTTTTTCCTGAGCCTGCCCCTGCAAAAACAAGAAGAGGACCTTCTGTAGTCATAACAGCCTTCTTTTGCTCAGGATTTAAGCCCTGAAGTATTATTTCTGAATTCATAGGTATGATTATATCTTTTTCAAATATTTAGATAGTGCCCAACCTTCAATATCCTCACTATATTTTATTTTTGACCACCCATCTCGCTCATCAAGAAGAATGAAGACCGAACCATCTTTTACAGAATCAATAATTTCGCAACTAGCCCATTTACATTTACGAATATTTAAAAATCCAAACTCTGGGGATATAACTTGTACTAAAACATTGTCGCCTTTTGTTACAGAAAACTTTACTTCAAACTCAGACCCTTCAAATGGTGCATCGTCTGTTTTTTGAAGAATAAAGGACTCCTTCACCTCGCCAACAAGAACTTTCGCTTCAAGTTGAAACTCAATCTCTAAGTTGTCTCCAGGTTTAATTGCCTTATCTGTAATACTAACTGGTTTGCTAAAACTCGCCCACACCTTATTTATTGCGAGAGGACTCTCTTTACCATCCTTTACAGAGAGGTATATTGGCTCATCATCTACAAACCACATAAAGTCATTCATGTTCTTATATGTAACCTTTACCTTTACCTTACCTCCAATGATGGATTCTTTTGGATATTCTATGTTTTCAATTTTAACCCTGTATGGGATTGACTTTGCTGCTAATGGTTTCCATCCAGAGAAGATCTCTGAGATGGAAGAATTAAATTCACCCGTGCTATCTTTGATATTTAGTTCTGAGAGCTTTCCTTCCTCCTTGGTTATCTTCAATTTAACCGGCTTTATAATTTCAACATCCCACTGTCCAGATAGTGAGTTCACTACTTCTTTTAGAGATGATTGCGCTCTACTTGTGAGACTCCCATTGTTTGAGAGATATCCTATTAGGATACTATTCTTCAAGTCCTGTGAAGGAACATTTGCACCAATATATCCCTGTTTCCCCTGGTATATTGTGCCATTTTCATCAACCATGTAAGTGTATGGAATGTCTGGGAGTGCTAGTCTAGTGATGTAATAGTAGTAGAGGGTCTTCACCCAAAGAGCCGGATTAGTTGAGAGATGTTGGGCTGAAGATGTTACTTGTGTTACTAATATTTTCTTAGGTTCAGAATATACTGTGACTGTTTGGTCTGCTAATGACCTGTCGAATTTCTGCGTCTCTACTGAGTATGAGGAGAATGCTTCTACTTTCCCAATGAAAAATATTGGTAAGAGGAGGACTGTTATTATGAGTGTTTTTAGGAATTTCATAGTTTATTGTACCACAGACTCAAGGATTTATTAATTTCTCGATTCATCAGAAATCAAATTTGGATCTATTCCATTCATATATATTACTGCAGGAATCTGATATCTCTTTTTCTTATATGTGACCTCGCACATCGATATCGCCTTGTATACAGGGGTAAGGACACCTTGATCTATATACTTATAATAATAGACAACCTCCATCTTCTCTGCTTCACAATTACTGAGGGTTTTCGCAACCTCTTCATAACTTTCATAGTACCCCATACCTATAACCGAATTTAAGGAATCATATGAGGGCAAAATCTCTTTGGGATATTCCTGTTTATTAATATACCCGCGTAACTCAATCCCATCTAACAGTGGTGCATACTCTCCTGTTGGCGAGAATTTAGCAAGAGTTAATGTAGCAGAAGTAATCCTTCCATTCTCAATTACTATTCTATCAGTTTCTTTTTTGTTCTCTCTTGACTCTACATGAAGTCCATTGGGCAATCTCCTTTGGGCAAGATATTCTGTTCTCCCTGCTTTCTCATTTTTGGAACTTATTTCGTATTCCCACTCTTCATTAAAGTATTTCTGTGCAATATTAGAGAAAACATTATCATCTATCTGCTCCAATAGGAAGATATTCATTCCTGATACGGAGAGTGTGTTTGCAACCATATCATATGCAATTACATCATCTCCTTTCTGCCACAAGTAGTATTTGTTTTCATCAGAAGTGGTTAACTTGAAACCATTTCCCAAGGCTAAATTTCTCACAATATCTAGTTTAAAGGTTTGTGAAATTGTATAAATTTCGTAATTGTCTTCTTTAATAACTATATTCCTAATACTAATTTGTGCTTTTTGGCTAGTTGTAGTTATTGATTTTTGGATTACAGGTTCAGTCACAATATTCTCATGATCTTTGCTTTTTAGGAAGTAGCAAAGAAGAAGGACTATAAGCAAGACCCCTATCGCTACTGATATTATTATTGCTTTCCTGTTTCTCATACTTACTTTATGGGCAAGGTAAAATGCTACAACCAAAGCCTCCATTAGTTGGGGCATCTGTTAGGACATCAAATGGATTTACACGACTACCATTATATTCGATTTCCAAATGTAAGTGAGGACCTGTCCAACAGTTAGACACTACACCATTTATAAGGATTTGTCCTACTGCTTCTCCAGCACTTACTCGACTTCCCATGGATAGGGCTGAAGAAAGTGTTACATGATACATTATGAATCTGTAAGTGTTCCCCTTATACTGAGCTCTTAAAGTTATTGCATTTCCTGCTCCTATTGACGTACAAGAGAAGTCTCCATAATACTCAATTACACAGTTCCCTTTTCCACAAAAAGTAGGTGCATAAAAAATCCCAGAATAGGCAACATCTATGGCATTTAGAGCACCGTGAGAGAAGGACCCATATGGTCCTTGAGAACACCGGAATGCTCCCTCTCCAAGGAGGCAGGAGACTCCATCTGGCAGAGGTGCACCTCCACTCCATTCTCCTGGTTGTCCTGGATCGCCAGAACCACCTTGCGGGACAGTATAATCAGTATCGCCAAGTACAATCTCATAAGGTGCGACATGACTATATGTGCCTTGTGTTTTCATTGTTCTAAAGGGAGCACCAATTACAAGAATCAAAAGTCCAAAGATACCAACTAATGCAAAGACTCCTGCACTAATAAGGAATTTGATAGCAGGTCTTGCAAGTTTTTCGACAACCATCATCCCAAGGTCAACTGCAGCATCCACAAGAAAAGATGCGAATGCACCTAAACCAGCAGATGCTCCAGCCAAGTATGATTTCAAAGCTGTTTTTATAGCAGTAGAGATTCCTTTCAAGCCTGCCTTATTCAAAAACAACTCTTCTA
>CAZVQY010000004.1:22951-27695 GCA_964629715.1 uncultured Candidatus Saccharibacteria bacterium | reverse complement strand
GGTCGAGTGGTGGAACTGGCAGACACGCGGGACTCAAAATCCCGTGCTAGCAATAGCATGAGGGTTCGATTCCCTCCCCGACCATGTTAAAATCAAAATAAGCTAATATGGAAAAAGCAATCCTAGATTTCTTCGAGGGTATAGTAAAGGTTGATTTCGATTTTGTGTGGACTATGTTAGGAGCTGCATTAGTGATATTTTGGGTAGTTGTATTGTATTGGGTGTGGTTAGATTCAGGGGATAGAACATCAAGCAAACCAGCTAGGGTGGGTTATGTTCTGTTATCACTCCTTCTTTTCATCCCAGGACTAATAATATATCTCCTCATCCGACCTCCTCAGACAATTGAAGAGATATATTGGGCGGATTTAGAAAGAAGATATCTTAAGTATGAGACTTCAGAATTAGGCGATTGTCCTAAATGTGGGACACAGCTTTTCCCAGGATTCACATATTGTCCTACATGTAGATTAGAACTTAAGATAAAATGCCCAAACTGTGGAGTGGAAATGGATAAACACTACAAATATTGTCCTTCCTGTGGTTTTATGGCGAGAAAAGAAACTGAGGCTCCAATCGAGAAGGAAGTCCCTTCAAAGGAAGTTATGGAGGAGCAGATTCAGTCCTCAAAAGATGAGGCCATTGAGGTTGTTAAGTCTAAAAGAGTTCGATATTCCGAAACAGGTGGTGTAGCTGAAAAGATAGGTGGAGGTGTAATTAAGTTTTTCTCTTCTCTTTTTAAAAAGGATGAAGAAGAACAAGACTTGGAGGAAGAAGTAGAAGTTGATGAGGAGAAAGAGGAAGAGGAGAACAAGGAAGAAATAACTAAGCCAGCGAATCAGAAAGTGAAAAGAAAATCCAGAAGGAGAAGATAACCGAAATTCTTTCTGATATCAAGTTTATACTTAATCAATCAATACTTTGTTTATGGAGTTGGTGTTTAATAAAGTTAAAGGATTTATACTCTGGGTTGGACCTACTATTACCCTTGCAGTTATAGTACTCATAGGCTTGTATATTTTTTGGAAAGAGTGTTCTAGAAGTAGAAAAAATAATTCATCAGTTTTTGATGTATACCTCTTCTCAGTATTTTGGGGTCTAGCATTTGCGAGAATAGCTAACATACTTTCTCATCTCTCAGAATATTTTGACAACATATGGTATTGGCTTCCATATGAAAAATATGGAGACCAAATTTATCTTTTCAGACTTCTTCCTTGGAGATTCCTCAGAATATGGGATGGGGAATTAGATCTTCTGTACCTTTTTGTTGGCATGATACTAATCCAAACTCTCTGGACTACGGTAAGGAAAAAATGGAAATGGAGTGATCTCTTCCCAGCAATCTTCTTATCAAACTGGGCCATGATAGGGCTAGCATTCCTTCTTTTGGGAATTCAGTGGGGAAATGACTTATGGTCAAACCAAGGTTTAATGCTTTTTGTTCCGCTCCTTGTCTTCTTGGTTCTCCAGATAATTCTTGTTGATACTCAAAGGGGATTCAGAGTAGAGAAGATGAGATTAGTTCTTCAAGTTGCCTTTTCAGTTGTCTCAATGATTATAATTTTGTACATATATTTCACACTACCTCAAGTTAAGGTTGTTACAACCATAGGAGTACTCATATGGATTCTCTGGGGGATAATTGGAACAATATCTCATGTAATCTCTTCTAAACAGAAAACAAATGTTACTATTGAAAAAGTTTCTTCAGTTAGGCATCTAACTCTCCCAGATCCTAAGAGGCCAGTAAGATTGTTTAGAAAATAATATGAAATTTGAAATTTCAGATGAAAATATAGGAAAAAGATGTGATATTGTAGTTCTTTCACATCTCCATGAAAATGGATTTAAAGATATTACAAGATCATTTCTAAAAAACATTTGGAAGAATCTGGTAAAGGTGAACCAAAAGGATGCAAAAGGATCATTGATACTAAAAAAAGATGACATTCTAGAAGTTGATGAAAATACGTTAAGAGGGGAAATTGAGGATTCCGTTGAGATATTAGAGATTCTCCCTCAAGAAGGGAAATTAGAGGTTATATATGAAAACCCCGAATTCATGATAGTAAATAAGCCCTCTGGTGTAGTTATTCATCCAGGTATTAAGCAGAAAGAAAATACGCTGGCAAACTATGTTGTCGGATATCTTCAATCAAAAGGGGAGTATGATAAGAAGATAAAAAGAGGAGGTATTGTTCATAGATTGGACAAAGGGGTGGCTGGACTAGTTCTTTTTGCAAAAACATATGAATCTCAGAGATTTTTCCAGAAGAAATTTGAGGAGAGAGAAGTGGAGAAGGTATATCTTGCAGAAGTTCATTACAAAGAAGTCCCAAAGGAATTAAAAGAGTTCTTTTATAATACTAACCTTGAAGTAAATAAGGAATTAGACAAATTGGAGAAAGGCAATTTCATCTGTGATGATTCTTGGTACAGGTTGGAGGGATATATTCACAGAAGTGATATGAATAGAATGAAGATGAGGTTTAGTACTAAAAGTCGGGGAAAGAGATATAGATATTCATTAACATTTATTAAACCTTTAAATAGTAGACAGGTTATTGTTAAGATAGAAACTGGGAGAATGCATCAGATAAGGGCAGGTTTAGAATATCTTGGAATGACTATAGATTGTGACACACTTTATGAGACTTTGAAAGGAAGAGGGGGAATTCCAGATGAGATATCTCTTAAATCCGTATTATTAAGCTTTGAGGATAAGGATTTCCAAAGAAGAATATTTAGAATATAGATTATTAATATGCCCCGAAGAAAAGTTGCTAAAAAGCAGTACAATAAAGAGAAACCCAGAAAGAGATATCCATTTCTCAAAATATTTTCTTGGCTTTCCCTGGCATTCCTTTTCCTCTATACAATCTTATTCGTGATAAATTTTTCTTCTGTAAAAACTGTTGATGTAACTGTCCCCAATAACTCTAGTAACTATCTCCTAGCAAAAAAAACAGGAGATTTGGAAAAAACGCTTATTGTTTTTGAGGAAGGTGAGGAGGAGAACAAGAAGGTAACGGATGTTTATGTATATTTGGTTAATCCAGCAAAGAAACAGGAACTTCTTCTGTATATCCCAGGGAATATATATTTTTCTGGATTAGAGGAGAGATTTGGGAATGAGATCTCAGTCTCTACATTTAGATATGCAGGAGATTTTCTGCAAAAGGGAAGGGGGGTTGAGTATGCAATATGGCAGTTTAATCAGCTCTTTGGTTTTAAAAGCAATAATTATATTTTCATTTCGGCAAAGGCAAGTGGAATTGTGAATGAAGAATTTGGGGTTTCTACAGAGAGGAGTGGGAGTATTGAAAAGTTAGGGGCATTTAATGAGGCTTTTTCAATGAGGAGGTCTTTTATGAAGAGCTCTTCATTAAAGTCTCTTAATGAAGCCATATTCTCCAACCTTCCTATTGAAAGTGTAAGGTTAAAAGTACAACAAGCTGGGAAATTAAATCCTAAATACAAAAGAGATATTATGAACTACTCTGATGAGAAATATCTCAATGATGGGAACCTTATCACAGGGGAGAATATTAAAGTTCTGAATACAGTTGAGAGTGATAAGGCATATAAGAAGTTTCTTCAATCCGTTCTTAGTAGAGATTTGGAATTAGAGAGGGTTAGGGCTGAGGTCTACAATGGAAGTAATATCCCTGGTGCAGCAAGTAGCATGGGGAGGAAAATTTCAAATTCGGGATGTGATGTCGTAAGGTATGGAAATGCTCCTGAGAGTATAGATCGAACAAGGGTTTATGTTGCAGATATGGAGAGGTTTAAAAATTCATATGAACTTGTGGACGATTCATTAGAGATTGACTTCGAACTTGTACATGGGAGGCCAGATTTTATGACAACTGGCGATATTGTAATCATTCTTGGTAGGGATATAGAATCGATGTATTCTTTTTAATTAAAATATTTGAATAAATACCAATTTTACTCTACAATTTCTAATATAAATGGAATTAATAATTGCCCTAACAATAATAGTCATAGTACTCATCATTGCTTTGTTCCTTCTTTTCAAGAAAGGCCCTGAGAAAGAGGAAGTATTTAACGATGTGAGAAATCCGGTAGTGATGCAAATTCTGGTTCCAAGGGAGAATGAGAAAGCAGCGCTGGCAGCAGAGCAGATGTTTGCATCTATACATGGGGTTCTAGGAGGAAACAGAAGGGGAACGGATGTTGTTAGCTTTGAGATTGCATCAACTGACGAAAATGGTATTAGATTTTTTGTGGTTGCACCACAGCATCTTTCTAGGTTTATTGAAGGTCAGATTTATGCGCAGTACCCGAATGCGGACATTGAGTATGTTGCCGATTATGTTAATATACCAACAGAAAAAGATAACATATTCGTAACAACGGGTGAAATTGAGATGGAGAAGGATTCAATATTCCCAATCAAGACGTTCAGGAGTTTTGAGGTTGATCCGCTCGCTGCTATTACGGGAGCTATGTCTGAGCTGAATAGGTATGAGCAAGTGTGGTTGCAAGTCATTGTTCGCCCAGTTTCCAACTTCTGGCAAGCCAGATCTAAGGACTATATTACAGCAATCAAAGAGGGTACAAGTTTAGAGGGTCCCACTATTGGTCAATTCTTCTCAAATATCTTGAAAGGGATTGGTTCAGCAATGAGTACTGATGGGAAAGCCACACAAAAGGAGATAGTGAGGCTTGCGCCAGGGCAAGAGGAAGAGCTTAGTGAGATTGCTAATAAGATGCT
>CAZVQY010000004.1:21533-22851 GCA_964629715.1 uncultured Candidatus Saccharibacteria bacterium | reverse complement strand
GGTAAGTCCACAGTTTTTAAGAATATGTTTATCTCTGACGTATTGGCAGGGGAAGGAGCATGTTTCGTAGATCCTCACGGTGATACAGTTGAGGAACTTCTCTCCTATATCCCCCCAAATAGGATACAGGATGTGGTGTACTTTAACCCTACAGATGTGAATCATCCAGTTGGTTTCAATCTGTTGGAATTGAAAGATAAGTCACAGAGAGATTTGATAGCTGATGGAGTGGTGGAGGTGTTTAAGAAGCAATTCGGCGATTCTTGGGGACCAAGACTTCAATATATCCTTACTAATACTGTGGCGACACTTGCAGAGGCTCAAGGGACCTCTCTTCTTGGGGTGACTAGATTGCTTACAGATAAGAATTACAGAAAGTTCATTTTGAAGCAGGTGAATGATCCAATCCTCTACAAGTTCTGGGCAGATGAGTTTGCACAGATGTCAGAGAATAGTAGGTTGGTTACGGAAGCAGTTTCCCCAATACAGAACAAGGTTGGTAGGTTTATCTCTTCTGCGGTTACAAGAAATATAGTAGGGCAAGTGAAATCTACAATAGATCTTAGAGAGATTATGGACAATCAGAAGATTCTCTTAGTAAATCTTGCACAGGGGAGGCTTGGTGAGGAAACAGCTTCTCTACTTGGAGGAATGATAATTACACGTCTTCAGGCAACTGCGATGGAGAGGGTTGATATCCCTGAGGAAGAAAGGAAGGATTTCTTTCTCTATGTAGATGAGTTCCAGAACTTTGCAACCGAGTCATTTGCGAAAATACTTTCAGAAGCAAGAAAATACAAGCTTAATCTAACAATGACTAACCAATATATTGATCAGCTTCCATTAACTGTTCGTCAAGCTATTTTCGGGAATGTTGGCACATTAGGTTCGTTTGTTGTTAGTCAGGCTGATGCAAGTATTTTAGAAAAGGAGTTTGCTCCAGTAGTTTCTGCAGATGATTTAGTGTCCTTAGATGCGTATGCGATGTATTTAAAGCTTTGTATTGATGGAATGACTTCTATCCCATTTAGTGCAAGGTCCTTGAATGTAAGGTATCAGAAGTATAATCTTAGAGATGAGATTGTTGCTGAATCAAGAGCGAAGTATGGAAAGGGTAGAGAAGAGGTAGAAGACAAGATTATGAGATGGAGTAACCAAGCATATAGTGATAAAGGGAATAGGAGTGCTGGAGATAGGAAAGCACCATTGGTAGAGGGAAAGAATCAGGTGGTACAGGATACTCAACGGTTGGCAGACGCCCCATAGTGTGGTATAATATGGGCAGATATCTAATATCTTCGTATATAGATATACTGCT
>CAZVQY010000004.1:19816-21433 GCA_964629715.1 uncultured Candidatus Saccharibacteria bacterium | reverse complement strand
TTTTTCTCATTCTATATTTTATAGCCATCGTGCTCAATACTATTTTTAATATCTTTTAAATTGAGGATTGTATTGAGCACGAGAGTGCAAAAAAATAATACCCAAAAACAAATCAATAGGAGAAATCATGAGTAAAAGTAAAGTAGAAGAAATTGTAGAAGATCTCGTCTTAGAGACCTCTTGTTTTAAATCCCCAGCTATAATTGGTTATGGAAGTACTGCGAGAAATCGCAGGATAGCGTTAACTAAGTTAACTAATCAGCAAAGAGAAAAAGTAATTTCTCTCTTATCGTCCTTGAACCAAGAAATTTCTTTCAAACAGATTGGTGAAGATATTTTCATCCAGTCTAGAGAAGGGTATCGTCTATCTAACCGCATTATTCAGAGGATAGGGGAAGCCATGGAGAATTATTTCTCCTTTGTGGTGCACAATTCCATAGAGGGCTATGTTATCTACATAGAAACATCAGCCAACGTATTTCTTTCTCAGGATAAATGTACCCTTCTAGGGCTTAGAATGTATAAACGGGAGGACTGGATGCGTGCCGAAAGCAAGAGATACATTTCTAACAAAGATTTATTCCTAACCCTAGTGGATAAATTCACAAGAGATATCGTTCTTGCATTTTCTTGCAGGGCAGATATTACATATCATGTCCCAGCAAATGGCAAGCAATTGCTAATTTACAACTCTGATCTTACCCATGCAAAAGAACTCTTAAGATACATTATCTTAAGCTATCCATAAAAACCTTTGTCTTGTTAGAAGGGGCTCAATAAACGCATTATTATGCGGAGCCCCTTTTTCTTTCCAAAATATATCCTTTGTGTTAAAATAACATTAGTAATATAATGTTTCCAGTATATGTCAGGACATTCGAAATGGGATACAATTAAACACAAGAAAGCTATTAATGATGCAAAGAAGGGTAAGTCTTTTTCTAAAGTATCAGCACAGATAACATATGCAGCCAAGCAGGGTGGAGGAGATTCAAATATGAATCCAACATTAAGGTTGTATATTGATAAGGCTAAGGCAGTCGGTTTTTCTAATGATAGTATAGAAAAAGCTATTCGAAAGGGTACAGGAGAGAGTGGAGATGGAGTTATCTTTGAAGAGATTACATATGAGGGCTTTGGCCCTCATGGTGTACAGCTGGTTATCGATGTACTTACAGACAATAAGAATAGGACAGTAGCTGAGATTAGGCAGATTTTTGAAATGGTAGGTGGGAATATGGGTGATGCAGGTTCTGTTATGTGGAATTTTGAGACGAAAGGATATTTTGAAATATTATGTGGTCATATGCAGAAATCTGCTAAATTTGGAGATGCAGATATTTATGTAGAAGATAACCCAGAGGAGGTAGAACTTAATATTATGGATTTACCTGGAGTATTAGATATTCATGAGTTTGAGGAAGATGGGAAAAAAGGTTTGGCAATTTATACAGGTTATGATAGTTTTGGTGCGGTGAGAGATGGTATTAATAAGCTAGGGTATGTTCTTAAAGAAGCTGAGCTTGTTAAGGAAGCGAATATGTTAAAGAGTGTAACTAATGAAGAAAGAGAGAAGATAGATGCGGCGATTGAAAGGTTTGAGGATAGTGATGATGT
>CAZVQY010000004.1:18174-19716 GCA_964629715.1 uncultured Candidatus Saccharibacteria bacterium | reverse complement strand
TGGTCAATAGTTGAGTTTGATAAAGACTCAAACCCCATCATAATTGATTATGGATGCATTACAACACCTAAGGGCTTAAGTGTGCAAAATAGGCTAGTAGAGATATATGATGATATGCTTGAGTTGATAAAGAAGTACAAGCCTAGATATGCTGGAATGGAGACACTTCTTTTTAACAACAATCAAAAAACTGCAATGGCAGTTGGACAAGCAAGGGGAGTTGTACTGCTTGCGTTAGAACAATATGGAATATCTGTAAAGGAAATGACACCACCACAGGTAAAAAATTCCATAACGGGATATGGAAGAGCCAAAAAGAGGCAGGTACAGGAAGCTGTAAAGAGGATATGTCATATGGATGAAATCCCAAAACCTGATGATGCAGCCGATGCTATAGCTATTGCAATTACTGCAGAGGTACTGGTGTCGAGGAATATTGAATAATCTAGTATAATACAGAGATGATATCTTTCTTAAAGGGAGAAGTTCAAAATAAAACAACTACGAGTAAAGAGGCATTTGTAGATATTTTTACCAATAGTGGAGTAGGGTATAGAATCGTTGTTCCAACAACATATCTAATCCCTCCCAAAGGAAAAGAGTACTCTCTTTTTACTCACTTCCATGTTAGGGAAGATTCACAAGCTTTGTACGGTTTTGAAACAGAGGGAGAGAGAGAATTCTTTGAACAGTTGATACAGATATCTGGGATAGGTCCCAAGATTGGTATTGCAATTCTTTCTGCATTCTCTAGAGAAGATTTGGAACAAATGATAGAGGAAGGTGATGCAAAAGGCTTGAGTAAAGTACCAGGATTAGGTCTTAAGAGAGCTCAAAAAATTATCATTGAACTGCGTGGAATTCTCGATCTGACAAAGGAGGATGATAGTGATAGCGTCATACTTAAAGATCTACGAGATGCTCTTAGAGCACTTGGGTTTAATACGGAAGATATAAAGGGGAAGGTCGAAGTAGCAAGTGAGATTGTGAGGAAGGAAGAAGATATTGAAATTGGTGAATTAATTAAGAAAGTAATTAAGGAATAATGATTGAATCTAGTAAAGAAAAGGTGAAAAAGAGTAGAGTGGATGAGAAGAAGGGGTATTCCAATACTAAGAATATGCAGTATGAGGAGAAGATTAGGCCAAGTAAGATGGATGAGATTATTGGCAGAGAGTTGGAAAAAGAGACTCTTAGAATGATGGTAAGCTCTGCTCTGAGAAGAGGAGAAGTTGTAGATCATATTCTGTTCTATGGTCCTCCAGGACTGGGGAAGACAACCTTTGCTATGGCCATCGCAAATGAGATTGGTTCCTCTATTAAAATAACATCTGGTCCCGCAATTGAAAGACAGGGAGATTTAGCAGCAATTCTTACAGGATTAAAGAAGAATGATATCCTCTTTATCGATGAAATTCATAGACTCCCGAAGGTCGTTGAGGAGATTTTGTATCCTGCCATGGAGGATGGGATGCTTGATATTGTGATGGGTAAAGGACCCTCAGCTAAGACAATTCGTCTAAGTTTAGAGCCATTTACTCT
>CAZVQY010000004.1:9269-18074 GCA_964629715.1 uncultured Candidatus Saccharibacteria bacterium | reverse complement strand
TTGGAAACTATTTTGTTTTCCTAATGGCTAATGTATTTAATGTAAATCTCTACAAGAGTATTCCTCTCATGCAGGTGGGAAGGACTGTTTCATTCCTAGCATCGCTTTTCATGACTTATTTCTTCACATTCAGTTTTTTGGCAAGCGGTTTTCCTCCTTATATAATAGTTCTAGGGATCGTTATTGCATATACGATTGTTGTTTTATTGCACTACATTAATATTGATGTAGTAGGGGGGGAGCTGGTTAGAAAGACTGGTATAACAGTGTTTATCATGATAGTATTGCTTCTCTCCGTTGCTTTTTCAGGTAGTATCCATGAAGTTTTTTCTTTTGCACCGGTAGTGGGGTACTATCTTTCTGTAAATATTGTGACACATGAGAGGATTTCTAATGGTTATGTAAGAAATATTCCTTTATACATGATTGTTCTTTCAGGATTGATGATATTAATTTTGATGCTCAATGGCTAGTGGCATAGGGGAGTAGGGGTTGCCAAAGGATTTGTCCTATAGTGTTTCACATCCTGTAGTAATTTGTGGATAAGTATTCTTTCACATCTGTACTCTAAAATTAATATTTCCAATCTTGAGTCGAATGAGTGAGAGTAAATATTTCAGTAAGTAGTAGTAATATTGGCAGAGGTCTTCTACTCTCGTCAGGGATGTGTTACAATTCCAATATAGAGAACCGAGTATAATCACCCTTATATGCGGTTGTCTGTATTTAAAATCAAGAAAGTGCCTTTGTGCTTATTTATTTTGCAATTCTTTTTCACCCAAAATCTATACGTATCTTCTTTTCTTATTTTTTCCCTCTTTCATTTCGCAATATTTTATTTTCCTTGGAGATTTGAAAAATGGCCCCCTACTCTAATTTTTTATTTTTAAATTTTGCTGTAAAATAAAGTATGGAAATACCAAAATTAAATGATCAGGATGATTTCTTAATTGATTTACAGAATAATAATTATTCTATCCAAACAATTATTAACTACGCTCGAGACCTTTCGATATTTTCAGTATTTTTGCACTTTAGAGGTGTTGATTTCCTGAAAGTCTCTAAAAAAGATATTAGTGCATACAAAGGGTATCTGGTAGCAGGTGAACATATAAAGGATTTGGATAAAATAAGGGACGAATACGTCAAAGATGTTGATATAGCAACATTAGATAAGCACGAGGCCCTGGAAGGCCCGCAGAGGTCATCGAAAGATTTTGGTGGCATAGGCACACCTAATTTTGAGCATGGATTTCTCTTAGATATCTATAGGAAGGTCTACGGGACAATTGGAATGTCAACTCATGGATCTAAGGGTTCTGATGGTTTGGATCCCACAAGTATCAATCGAATGTTGTCTGCCTTGAGGTCATTTTTGAAATTTAGGATTGAATGGGATTTGGAGATTCCATTACCACCTGATGCAATTGGTATGATGAAGGCTGAGAAAAAGATAAAGAAGATTCCACCGATGGATGAAATGATTCGATTGATTGAGGCTCCAATGGAATTCGAGAAAGATGAGAAAGTAGCATTGAGAAATCGATGTATGTTAGAGATGCTTTTTGCTACGGGGATGCGTATTTCTGAATTAATTGGTATAGACCTTGACCAGATTAATACTGAAGGTCATATGTATATTGTTGGGAAAGGAAAAAAAGAGCGGTCTGTGTATATGACTCCGAGAAGTCTCGAATGGTTGAATAATTATCTTAAAATAAGGCTTAACTATGCTTTTTCAGATAAGGAAAAGCAGGAAGAAATGGAAGGTTTCACTCGTGAGCGTGAAACATCTGTAAGGGGAGAAGAAAAGCCTTCAGCTCTTAATATAGGAATGTTTGATGATTCACTAAAATATATTCGTATTATTGAAAAATATAGAGAAACGGGCTTCTTAAAAAGATTTGACTCCCCTGCCCTCTTTATTCCATTTTCAGGAGGTAGAAATGGAAAACATGCAGATAGGATTTCTACAAACTATTTTCAAGAAAAAATATCGGAATATAGGAGAAAGTTGGGTATTCAAATGAAAACTTCAGCTCATAGCTTAAGGCACGGTTTCGCAACGTATATGGCGGAGAAAGGTGCTAGTCCAGCTGCTTTACAGATACTTTTGGGCCATTCTAGTCTAAATACGACTACAAAATATGTACATGCAAGCGAGAAATTCGCTGAGGAAACAGTTAAACAGTATCATCCGTTGCAATAATACTCTTAATTCTTAGGTGACTATTAAGGATTATTTGGTCGCTGTTTTTGGAGTTTCTGGAAACGTATTCTTTCTTTCTCAAGAACTCTCTCAATACTTGGAATAGAAGTTTGATCTATTTTGACAATATTATTACTAATAGTATAATTTACGCCAAGTTTCTTCATTGTCTTATCGAAAATATTGAATGATATTCCAGTTGACATACAGTGTTGATAAAGAGCCTGTACTTCCCTTGTATATTTTTCAATAGTAAAATCAAAAGCATTAGGGTTGTCTCGTAATATCTCTGTCCAGCTTTTGCCTCTTAATCCCTTATTATCATGGAATCGGTTATACATGTGTATGATGGGGATTTTATTTAGGTGAGCTACAAACGCTCGTCTAGCTTCTCCTTCTAATCCGAAACTGTTAGAACGAGAGATTTTATCATTCCCCTTTAAGTTATTAACTTTCCATCCAATATCTAAATCTTCTGCTACTTCTAGATATGGGTTATACCCACCAATCCCAGCTAGGGTTCTTGCTTTTATTGCTGAGTTATTTCCGATTGTCTTATTTACCGTATTAGTCTCTTGGTCGGTAGTCTCATCAAAGACGCTCCATGTCTTCCATGCAGCATGAACCGCAGGGGCTTGAGCCAAAGCTTCTGTTGTTAGGTTACTTCTACCATTTAAGACCTCTAGGTTGCTATTATTATTAAATGTTTTGATGATATTCTTTATGTAATTCTTATGTTCAAATGTCTGTAAGTCAGCATCCTGAGATACAATGATATAATTTTCTTTTCTAGATTCATCATCTATCTGTCTAACTCTTTCTAGAATTACATCGTTAAGGAATTTTCTACTTTCTCCGACATTTGTATTTCTCCCTACCTCCCTCTTGATATAAACAATACTAAGGTTAGGATTTTGGTTCATAAATTCCCTTACAATATCCTCTGTTCTGTCGGTAGAATTTTTTGGATGTGTATCCAAAATACAGAGTTCAAATTGCTCTTTGCCATCTAGTTTCGCAAATTGCTCTAAAGTGTGTCTTATAGATGTTTCTTCTCCAAGAGCAGGTATCGCTATACTGATTTTACAGTCCTGTTTTATTGGACCGATATTGCTGGCATTTGTACTGATAATATTTCTGTATGATGGGGTATGTTTATTATTTTGTTTTAAAAAGTAGTCATCCAATATTTCTGATGTTTTCCCTGTCGGATTATTCAGATATATTTGAGATGCATCCTCTCTAATTTTGCCTTGATCTCTCCACCCAGTTTTGTTAAATCCTGATCTGGGAAGACGTATGAATCGGGATGAATTTCCTTCTGACATAGAGAGTCTTGTTATTACAGAATTATTGATTCTCTCCCTTGGGAAATTAGCATTGTCAGGTGTTGTTGAAGAGGCAATGTTTTGTCTTAGGCTTCTAGGACTTGTGGGATATGTACCATAAGTATTGTATCCAGTTGAGTAGTTATTCTGAGGATTGTCCTTCTCACCATATATGAAATCTGCCCTTTGAGATCCTGATGCAATGTCCGCTATTGCTCCTGTTGCTGCGATTATCCCTCGTTTACTTGTTTCCCACACACCCTTTTTAATATCACTAAGTATTCTTGCAGTATCATTATTTTGTAAACTAAGCAAATTTAATGTATTTTCCTTTTCAGAAAGCAGATTTGAAAGAATATCCTCTTTCCCAAGAAGTTGTTCTTGGAGGCTTTGCAAAAGATCCATGTTACTATTACTACTTGAGGTTGTGTTATTTAATATTGCATCTGCCAATTCTCTCCAAGCAGGATGAGTTCGATTAGATGCTCCTAAGGCTTGATCTATACTCAAAATTGCAGTACCACTTGGGTCAAGTGCTTGCTGAAACAGTTCCCCGATACTAGAATACCTGTCCTTGTCATAGACCCATCTAAGCATACCACTATGTAGTATCTCTGCAGGGGTTTTTCCTAAGTTGTTGCTGAGTGACATTATTGCATCAAGTGTTTCAGGGTCATTTACAGCTTGGGAAATCTCAGGGAGATCTTCAATAATGGATGCCCTCTCTTGTATGGATAGATAGGCTAGAACATCCTGTCCAGATGCCTTCGCTGCGGGATCTAGTATTGCTTTGTAATCAATTGATAAGTTCTCCTTTTGGGGTGATAAGTCTAATTCATTTATTTGCGTCTTTAATGAAGAAATATCTTTGTTAACATTCTTTATCTCCGAGTTATTTGAAGCAATAAGAGATTTTGAATTTTCAATGTCGTTTGAATTTTGAATTTCGGCTTCCTTCAAATCCTTTATTTTATCAATACCATCAGCTACCCATTTCATAGCGAAGAACCCAACTGTTGATTTTATTGCTCTTTCTGCTGCAGCTCCAATAATGAAAGATGTTTTTGTTCGTGCAACAATTTCTTTTACGTCATTCGTTGCTTCATTCCAAAGTCGGTTAATGGTAACCGTGGCAGGGTCATTTGCGGAATTAGGATATCCAGGATATCCTGCATAACTTGGGGCATTATATGAAAGGTTATAGGTAGCATAGTTAGGGCCACCGTATGTTGGATTTCTATATGCTCCTCCATACTGGGAATAATATGATTGATATTCCGTATCACGATCTAAATCGTTTTTGTATAAAACAGCATTAGCAATGCAAAATAGGTCAGACATCTGTTTTTGTTCGATAAGGGTTTTTTGCTCTGAGAAGTTTGAAAGAACAGATTGTGTCATCATGTTCTTAACAAATTGCTCATACTCCTGGGGTCGCTGTACATATAACTGTTCGAGCTTATTGAATACTGTTGTAGCTCCTGTGAGAGTTTCTTCATTTGCATCTGTTTGGATGTTTAGAGAATCCATAATTCTTTTGATATCTCTATCTCTTTGTTTAACCTTAAATCCATGCTCTGCTCCTAAATAGCTTCCCCCTTTAAGGAATCTTGAGATATGGCCCCAACCTCTTCGTAGAAAATTTCCTTCCCTTGTCTTACGATCTTTATCACCAACGTTCTTTTGCCAGAATTCTGCTGCGTTCTCTCCTTCCTTCCCAACGTGTCGATATTCCATCGCCGCTCTTGCGGCTCCTGATGCTGCTCCAACTGCAGCAGCTACAAGAGGACCTCCTGCAACACCTGCAGCTCCGAGTAATGCATCTGTAGCAGTTCCCGCCGCAATTGGAACAATAGTTTCTGCTAAAGCGCATCCAATTCTTCTTGCTCTGCTAGTTTCGTTTCCTTTTTGAAGGACTTGATTTCTTGTCCAGGCTTGTTGTCTACTTTCAATCTCATCGAGATAATTATAGAGAGTACGGGTATTTAGATCATACAGAGTGCTTATTCTGTCTGTTGTGGAAATCTCTGTAGAATCTTGGAATCTTTCATCTCCCAAATTTGTTAAATCTGAACTTCGTGCGATTCCTTCTATTCCTGTATGTGGTATTTCGTTGTTAGCCATTAATATTTGAAGCGTTTAGTAAATTATTTTGGAAAGTCCTAAAAGCACCAACCTTTTCTAGTAGGACATCTTCATCAATATCCTCGATTGGGAAATTAATATATGATTGTAAATCTGTTATCACCTCGTTTGGATTTGATGAGCTAATATTCAAAGCTTCTTCTATTTGCTTTTTTAAGATATCAACTTTTATTAAATCAACTTCTTGCTCTGTATATTGGGGTAGTAATGGGCATAGTTGTATCAATTGGGTTTGAATCTTTATTGGATCGCTCTCTTCTGAGGAAATTCTTTCTGCTTCCTCAATACTTAACTTCTTCTCTGTGATTGCCCTTTCTATTGCTCTCGAAATAGCAATATTCGTTACCCTGAGAAGAAATTGTTGTTTCTCTTCTTCGGGAGCATCATATATCCCAGATAATTCAAATAGATTTATTTTTGAAAGCTTACTCATATGTGTATCTAAATTGTTATGGGCTATTATATCACAATTAATAATTTATGTGTAGTCTTACTACTCAGGTATTCCCTCTGTATTCTCACTTGCTTCACCAACTACATTATCTACCTGTTGATGAGTTGGTTCTTTACTCAATCTCCAACCTTCTTCAACGGTGTCATCTGCGATTCGTTGAATATTTGATATGGCATCTTCCTCCTCTAACTCTTGCATCATTTCTACTACTTCTGGATTATCTTTGTTCCCTTCTACTGCTGCCACAGCTGTTGGGTCGCCTGCTTGATATCTTTGTACCAAGTCCTTGGTAGCATATGTTTGTTGTATAGTATTATTTAAATAGTCGAGGAGCATCTTCTGTCTAATTTCTTCTGCTTGTTCACCATATGCTTCAGAGAAGATTAGTTGAATGTTTCTATTTGCTTCCTCGGAATTAGTTGGTTGTTCAACTAGCTTGTTCTCTAAGGCCTCTAAGGCAGCTAAGTCTTTTTCTTGTAAGTCCATAAGTGCATTATCCATTAGCTCTTCTGCTGCAAGCTCAAGAAGCTGATTATATTTCTCCTCGTTAAAGCCTACCTCAAATAGTTTCTGTTTGGCATTTTGTAATTCGATACTGTAATCCATTTATAGAGTTATATTAATTTAAATCTAAGGCAATGCCTGTAATACCGCTATTGCCTGACTAGCAGCCTCATCTACACCCATTCTACCAGAGACTAGTGCTCTCAGGAATGGATTGTATGCTTCAGCAGCTTTAAATCCTTGCATTGCCTCTAAATTATTTCCAACTCCATCGAATATTTTTCTAAAAAATTGATCTTGCAGAAGAGCCTGAGGACCACCATTTTCAGTTAGATAAAAATTTGTACCCTTCCAACCAAGTCTTGATGCCTCTTGTGGAGATACACCGGAATCAAAAAAATCGCCTAAGCTTGCCTCTGGCGTCTGTATACTCTCGAACCCGCTGGGAGTTGAGTCTCCACCTATGGTGCCTGAAGTTGGTTCGGATATACTCTCTGTTGGAGGTTCTCCACTAGAGATCTTCCCAGAATTTTTTTCTGGGGAGAATTTCCCAGCCGCATTAGCTGGAGTGCCCCCTTTAGTTGAGGCAATTCTTCCAATGACGCCTTCACCACCCAAAAACAGAGTATTTAAAGCAAGCCCAATTCCTGCACCAGTCGTAAATCCTCTGAAGAATCTCATTGTGTTTCCAGCAATATTTCTAACCCTCTTCCATGTCTCAATTCTCTTCATGATTTCGGCTTTTTCTTCAGGGTTATCAGTTTGGGAATATTTGAGATTAAGCTTGTCAATTCTCCATTCAGATAATTTCCCTGTCCCCCATGCTCCTGCACTTACAAGTGCTCCTCCAAGTACAGCATATCCTCCAACTGTTGAACCCGCTAAGATTCCAGTCGTAAATCCTACAACACCACCAATTAGTCCTAATCTCTTTTTTATCCAGCTTTGTTTCTCTGGTTCAGGATTAGGTTCAGGTTCAGGATTAGGTTCAGGTTCAGGATCAGGTATAGGTTCAGGATCAGGTATAGGTTCAGGATTAGGTTCAAGAACAGGACCAATAGTGGTTGGATACCATATTGGCCACACTCTCTCAGCTAAAACTTTGCCGGTAAGATTCTCTTTCCTAATTGAGTCAATAACCTCTCCAGTAGTAGGATCAATAAATTCTTGATACTTATCAGGATTCTCTTTAATAATTGAAATTGTGCGGTCTCTAATGTCAGTAGTAAATTTCCTTTTCAGTGAAGATTGAATAGCACTTCTAATGATTCGACTCTCTAAATTCAGAATTGTATCTATCTCCTCCTCTGTAAAGTTTTGGTCTCTTGAATCTCTTAATTGAGAAGCTCTTCGTGCTTTCGCCTTCTTATAATACTCTTCTTCCATATAAGCATATACCTCCGCAGCATATTTAGAACCAGGTGCACCTTTTTTAATGTGATATTTCTCATCAAAGATCAAATCCATGGCTTCTCTCATGGGGGTTGGAATAGGTTTAAGTCCTTGTACTTCCTCTTCTACCTCTTTCTTAGTTATCTCAAGAGATGCCGATGCTTTTTCAGAAGAGAGTACCTTCTGAAAGGCAGCAATTCTTTCTTCATCAGGCTTTTGTGGATTGTTCATTATGATTAATGCTGCAGCTTTCTCCTCTGCGACAGCTCTAATTTCTGCTTCTACTTCCTCTGGAGTTTTATTCTTCACTATTTCGCCACCCTCATTTGAACCCGTGGGAGTATCTTTCTCTGGTTGCAAAGTATTTGAACCTGTGGCTGGGTTTAAGGGATCAATCGCTTCAGTGGGGTTATTGTCATTTGTGATGGTAGGAGGAGTATTCTCGGGATTTATTACACCGTTTCCCATATCCACAGTAGCGGTGTTTTCCTCAATGCTTATGGGTGAAGCTGTATTGCCAGTGTCTTGAATAATGTTTTCAGAGGGAGTTCCAACCACGGGATTCTGTTCAACTTCACCATTATTAGTACTCCCTATCTGTGGGTCAGAAACCAAATTTGAATCTTCGGCAAGAGAATCTGCAGTTAAATCAGAATCCATAACATAATTCTAATAAATTATTTACCTACCTCATTATTATTCAAGGTAGATTCATAATTACAGAATAATGAATTTCATTAGCCATGTCAAATATTCCAACGTATTTAAAGTTG
>CAZVQY010000004.1:4141-9169 GCA_964629715.1 uncultured Candidatus Saccharibacteria bacterium | reverse complement strand
CTCATAATATCTCCTCTTACCATCTTGTAGCAGGTTTCCATGTCTTTTGGTGCAAAACCTTTAGGTCTGGTAAAAAGATTTGATACGAATGTAAGGAATTGATTTCCTCCACTATGAACAATATTGGAGAATTTGTTATTCTTGTTAAACCTATTCCCATATATGACATCAATATTTGGATTCTCAAGGAATTTTCTAACAAACAATCCTAATTCAGAAGGTTTGTATTCTAAATCAGCATCCTGAGTTACAACAAAATCTCCAGAGCTATGAAGAACTCCATTCTTTACAGCTCTAGATTTTCCTAGATTCTTTTTATTACTCAAAATAATGTATTTGTTATCATGTTTATTATCCTTCTGTTGTCTGACATATTCTTCTACTAATTTGAGGGAATTATCAGTAGATTTATCATTAACGATAATTATCTCTTTCTGAACCTGCTTTGGGAGGTAAAATGATGATACTTTCTTGAGAAGTTTTATTATTGATGCCTCTTCATTATAAACAGGAATGATTATTGAAAGTAGAAGTTTCTCTTTGTGCACGATAAAATGTTTTGGTAGTAGGGATTGATAATATTGCTCTATCATTTTTTCTTTGGAGAAATATTTTTTGTTTAGAGATACTAATTTCTCGATGTATTCCTCATTCTTGCTTTTTGCGATTGCTTTCTCAACAAGACCTGCTAACCTCTTAAAATTGCCTCTAGGAAATACGAAGTCAGAAGTATTCAGCTGATGCGCAATTTCCATATTACTTCTTGCATCTGATAGTACTGGAATATTCCCAAAAGAAATTGCTTCCAAGATTCCCAGAGCTAAACCTTCGCTAAGTGAAGAGTTTATATATATCTTTGATTTCTTTAGAAGTTCAAACAACTCTTCCTGATTAAGAAGTTTGTTTATAATCATTAAATTGGGAGGATATTTCTCTAGCTCGTCATACTCTAAGTTCTTGCCTTCACCATAAATCCTAAACTCCCATTTAGGATATTTCTTTGCAAGGAGTTCGTAAGCCTTCAAGGTTGTTTGTGGATCTTTTACATTTATCCATTTACTTGCAAAAACAACTATGTTCTTCTTCTCTGCGATTTTGTCCGAATTAGATGGAGTGTCATATCCGTTGTAGATAACATCAATTCTTTCTTTTGGAATTGAGAAGGTTTTTGAAATCCATTCCTTACCAGTAACGGATACAGCAAAAATATTCTCAGCGCCATCTAGGACATATCTAAATATATACTTGTCTAGTGCATTAGCAATCCTTGTAATGAATGTTGAGTTTAAAAATACCTGTCCAGCATTATGCTCTATTACAGTATATGGGTGTTTAAGTAGTGAGCAAGCAAGTGATGTCAGAAGACTGCTTGTGAGGTGGCGACTATGGATTACTACCTTTGAATCAGGGTTCTTCTTGAGTATAGAGAATATCTCATTAAGAAAATATAGCCCAAATATTGGATATGTATTATCAAATATTTTGATTGGATTAAAACTAATTCTATCGAATTCAGAACCTTTCTCTAGATATCTTTTATTTGAACCAAAAATGGCTATCCCTCTAATACCTTTGTTGGATAGTCCCTTTAAAAGGCCATATGCCATATTCTCCAAGCCACCTATGTTTGGTGGGAAGAAATGTGAGACCGAAATGTAGTCATATTGATTCTTTTGTCTATTTTTATTGTTCATCTTTTGGCAGTAGTTATTTGAAAAAGCGGTAATATTCACTAATATATATTTCTTCCTTACCAATATCTCTTAGATAATCTTTTAAGTTGTCACTCACATAATTAATTTTCTCATCACTATTTATATCAAGAGAATAGATATTGTTAATCCATGCAGTACTGTCATATTTTAGTGATCTGTGAAGTCTTGATGAATATATCAAATCAAAGTCTTCATTTTGGAGAAAGCTCTCTGAGTTTAATAGTGATTTTTCTCTTCGTTTTATTGGGTTCTTAAGGAATTTGTATAGGGTCTCTCTTGTCTCCAATTGCATGTATTGTGCTTGTGCAGTATCCACATTGGCCAAAGATGCAACCATGAGTTGTGTATATGGATCTGAGACGACAAGTCTAGTCGGCTTGTCTGCTTTAAGGTAACTTACAAGCTCTTTGTCTTCTTTGGTGATGGCTGATACCTTCCCATTCGATTGAGTATAGAAAGTGAGATATTCTTTATATTGGATATAGAAATTGGTAAAAAATACAAACGGTAGCATTGTTAGTAGGAGGATTTTGAACAAATAGTTAAATCTAATTTTTAGAATAAATGGGATAATTAGAATTACAGCATATACCCCTATGCCTAAAGTAAATTTGTTTGCATATGTGGGAGCAAGGAAATATCCTATACTGCAAAGAGTTATAAAAGAGATGCTAATTAGTGAGGATTTGCTATCTTCCCCCTCTACCGTATTTGCTAGATATACCAATAGTAAGAGAAGCCAAACAGGTCCTAGTATATCCCAAAATGTTTCCAGATTGTTAGGATAATATTGGTTAGTTAGGCTCCCAATAACTTTTGTAGAATCCCCTTGAATGAATTTTTCTATACTAAATCCTGCTATATTAGCAAGGACGAAGAATAATAAGGTTAAACCAGAAATAAGATAGTATATTTGTATTTCTTTCTTCTTTCTAAGATTGTCAATAATCAAATATTTGAACCATAAAAAGCCAGCTAACATTGTCCCTATTATGAAGTGTGAAGATATAAGAAGAATAGAAGAAATCATTAATCCAGGAATACTCAAATTCCTGTCCTTCAATATCATTAGGAAAAGGAAAAATGCAAAAGTTTGTGGTATAAAAAAGACAAAATCATATCCTCCAGTAATAAAGACGCTCAATGATAGAAATACTCCAAGTTGTGACCAGAGAGTACTTCTTGTATATTTTTTGAATAGATAATATATGGGGATACTTGCTATAACAGGAAATAGCATATCTAGCAGATAAATAGTCCTAACTGGGTCATTCTGCAAAAATACAGCAATATTTCCTAGAATCGTATGGTAAAAAGTGGTGTATCCATTCTGGAGGAAAAGATTGGAACATTGTCCTGGAAGCAAACATGTGATGTTGCTAAGGAACATCTTGTTTGGTACTGTGATGTGTTGTAAGTAATCTAATGCCACTACAGAATCTTTTTGACGAATAAAAAGGGTAATTAGGACAGTAACTATTATTCCTGGAATTATTGCAGATAATATATTTCTTAATATAACCTCGGAGTAATCACCTCTCTTTTCATCATTAAGTATCAAGAATGTAAATAATATATTCCATAAAATCATATTGAAAATTGGTACTGCAGGTAATATCTCACCCATGGATAGTCCAGTAATCTTTGTTATCAGGATAGTTATAAGAATTTGTAGCGGATAGATTAAGTAACACAGAGCACTTAGTAATCCAACTATGCGTGACTTGAATACAACTTTTGAAATTAACATGGGTAGTGTAAGAATACATACAATCAGGTAACCGATAAAAACATAGTCGGAATTGAAGACGCTAGGTCCTCCTTTAAATAGAGTTACGATTAAGTAAATAATCACCCCAATGTTTGTTATTATTGCTATACTGTCAAACATATCTATTCATTATCACACATAATACCGATATTAAATCTAAATATATTCTGAAGGCTATAACTTTGACTTAAGACAATACTTTGGTCATTCCCAAAATCGTCAAGGTTTGTATCATCAGAATTTGTTAAGATCTCAACATAACATCCATTATCTTCCCAGAATACTTTCTCTTCATCAAAATGGAAATTTGTTTTTTCAGAATAGTCAATATGCATCCTATATCTAAGGTTCTCTTCATATCTATAATTTGTATTTGCAGTCATCTCGACCTGTATCACAGTATTGTTAAGGGGTGTTAGCTGAATATTTCTATTCATCTGTTCATTCTCAATATATTCTATACTTGTATTAGCATTAGCTATTGTACTTTCTAGATTCGAATTTTTCTTTATATCTGTATTGGTAAGGAAGGGCCTTTCATTTATGTTTGTGTTTGCAACAGAGTCATTTCTACTGGTTATCTCAATATATTTTGAATTGGGTAATTGTATTATTATCGATTGTCTTTCATTAATAATCTGAAAGTTTTTTGTTTCTATAAAGGCCATGTATTTTGAAACTGAATAGAATATTCCGAAGAGGAGTATAAGAAATACAAGAATTCTTAAATAGAAGTTTTTCATATATACATATTATATGGATTGTATTAAAAAAGAAAGACTCTTAGTGAATCCTAGACCTTTCTTGTATCAGGGAGATTCTTTCTTTTAAAGGCTTTTTATCTAAAAGAAATGTTGCTGTATTGTATAGTAGTCCTAAGCCTGTTCTAAAGTGTGCATGCCAGATTGGTATTGAGGATGATTCTTGAATGTATCCTTTTGATAGGGAGTATAGAAGAGAAATCAATCTATTATTTCCATCTATAATATGCCCAGCCGTGTATGGTAATAATAAGTCGTTTTCGATTATGAATAGCGGATAGTCTTGTCCTTGTTCTTGATTATAAATAACTAACTTCGCAAGATTCTCTCCAATATTATCTATTCTTTTTCTGTGATTATCTGATATATATTGCTTTACCGTATCCCAATGTTTAGCGATTTCTCCCGCTTGGGATGTACCCATTTGGTGATATAGATCATATGTAAAATCTCCAGGGCATGATACATATGCTTGTAGGTTATCCCTCTCCATTAGTTCTCCAGCTGAAATGGTTTCTTTCTTCCAATCTTTTGATATTTCTCCAGCAACTGGGAACCTAAAATTATCCTCTCCCCTATTTTCTTTTTCTTGTTGTATTCTGTAAAAATCTTCTTTTGGTTCCATTTTAATAAAAAAAAAGATAACCTTTGGGTTATCTATATATATTTAAAAGTAAAGCCCCCCTCCTCGTAGTAATAATGAATAATCATAGCATAATATGCTAATGATAGATTCTCTACGAGGAGAGGTGCCACCACAGGTGGTGGTCTTTTTGCGGTG
>CAZVQY010000004.1:0-4041 GCA_964629715.1 uncultured Candidatus Saccharibacteria bacterium | reverse complement strand
TTGTTCTCATTTTATTCCTCCTCAGGAATTGAAAATTTTTTTTATGTACGTTTCCATACACCGCATTAAATATCTAAAATATACTTAGATACTTAATACGATGTACGGTTAATACACAGAGGAATATATCACCGCAAATTTTTAAAGAACTTGTCCTTTTATTAAATAAAAGAGACATTAAAAAGATATATTTATAATCTCTCTGAATGTTTCTTTTAATTGGAATATATTCTTAAAGAGCTACTCTTTAATCTATTTAAATTATATCATTTACAATCTCCTAATACAAGACTATGGGGCATGGGGATGGGCATAAGGGGGAGGTTGCCCTCCCCTATACCTTATGTCTATTTCTCTGCTTTATTCTTAACAAACTTAGAAGCAGCAATAAATGCTAAACCAGCTGTATAGGTAATGATAGCAACGATAATAAATATCTTCGCATCAGCTATACCTGTATCCTCTGGAATATGAGGACCGTATGGATTATATCCACCATCAGCAAAAACTGGAGAATTAAATGCACTTAAGATTGCAAGAGAAAGGAAAGATAATAGTACAAATTTATTTATATTTTTCATGATAAATTGTAAAGAACAATTTAACTATGAAGACATTATACCCTATAGTTTGGGGGATTGCAAGGGATACTAATTAATTCGTCTAAGGTATCTGAATACTCGTATTGGAGAGTTATACATTCTACATGTATAGAGGATTAGGTCTGCATCATAATCAGTAATCTGCTTATCATCCTCTGCTTTATATATCTCATATTGATACTCTCTTTGTCCCCAGATTAACTGAACCCTGTCGCCTACTTTCAATTTTGGAAGGTTGTAGAAGGAACTCTTAGTTCGAAAATCAGAAGTCCAATATACATATCCAAATCTATGAGCAGCAATGATAATAGGAAGTTCATTACTCTCAGGAGTTCCATATCCAGGTACAATCCATATCCCCTTATCTAGTCCTATCTTTGCTTTCTCATCTTGATGAATCTCTCCATCTATGCCGATATTATTAATCTTCAGTGTATGTGTTGTAGGAAGTGACGAATTAAATGGGGGTAGATCAATCTCCGCTTCTTTCTTCAAATCCCCCTTCTCTTTCTCCTCCAGAATCTCTACTTCCTTCTGAATAGATGTTGCATCAGTATCTGTTGCATTGGAATCAATTGAATACCATATATTTGGATAGAAGGTCACACCAAGGAGAATAAACCCGGTAAAAATGAGGAAAATTCCAATAATTAGGTATATTTTTGATGCTGTATTTAAAAAAGATTTTTTCATTCTTGATTTAGTTTAGCATACTTAAGTGTGAAAAAACGAATCAATTCTTCCCTTTAAGAAAAATCTCTAAAATCTCTCCCCTACTCTTCATCTCCTGTGCATTTGCTATGCCAATATATCTATAATGCCAACTCTCATAGCTATACCCTGTGGTACTCTCGTAGCCTTTAGGGTAAGAAATAACAAAGCCATATCTCCAAGCATTTTCACTCAGCCATTTAGCGGCCTTAGTAGTATGAAATCTTCCACCGATACCATCTTGTATCTCAGTACTACTAAAATCAACAACTGTTCCCAATTGGTGTTGGCTATGCCCAGCCCTTGCAGATATCTTATCTGCTTCATCAGGATTATTCTTATTAACACTTAACCAATAGTTGTAGGTAGAAAGTTGATCAGCGTATGAACGATATCCTGACCTAATGCTTAAGTCTATCCCATCATTTTTTGCTTGATTAACTAAATCCCTCAAATCATTCACAATAATATTTCTTATTTGATAATTTTTCCCTCTTCTAATCCCTGATTTACTTGCAGAAACCAAGTCGTTAGGAGCATAATTCTCAGTTAATCTATACTCCTTATTTACCAATACAAGAAAATCATTCCCATTTCTCTTGGTTAATTTAATCTCATTTGGATATTTCCACCATCCCTTAGAAGTGACTGTATTAGTGTTTGCTGTCTTCTTCAGACTATAGCCCGCAACAGTTATATCTTCTAGAATAATGGTTTCTTCAATCCTTGCTCTTGTAATACTGTTCCTCTCTTCCTGAGCGATTCCCATCTCCCACGTATTTACTGACATTACTGTTCCGATAAAGAGAGATATTATCTTTCCAAGAATCTGTGCCATTCCCTATTCTACTACATATATTGCTAGTTATATAGTATCCATTATACAAGGTTCATATATTTTTCTCTAGGTGAAGAAGTATATTTTTAGCTGTTGTAAAATTAATTGTTAAATTAAATTAGTAATGAAATGAGACTATCATATCAAGACATTACAATTATTTCGGACATTATCAAGCAAAATATGTCCGAATATGATAAAAGATTTACTAATGTTGAGAATTTAATTAAAAAAATATCAAAAAAGAGAACAATTGATGATAGTTGGATGAGTTATGATGAGTTGTCAAAAAATATCATAGCGTTATCAGGTGATGAGTATTACAGAGACTTTAATATTGTAAGAGTTCAATGATAGGTATTTATCAGAAAATACAAAATAGTATTTTAGAACAAATATCTAAATAGAACTCTAGCATGTGATGAGGTTGTGTGAAATGAAATTTTTGTTTTAATATGTTTAATCATATTAAAGATATATTTCAGTTCTAAACCTAGCTAGAGTTGGGGAGACATTAATTCAAAAACTCAATGTAAAAATCATCCAGAGAAGCCCTCTCAAAATAGACAACTACTAAATCACCCTCTCGATAGAGGTGTGCATCTATTTTGTCAGTGTCTGAATCTGTTTCGTCCCCTTCAAACAAAATTGAAGAAGTTCTTCTATTCCAAAATACAACCCCATCTGCGGGCATATAAAACACATACGCACCACCGTGCCAAATGAAGTCTCTCAGATATCCTTCCTTCCAAATCCCAGGCTTTACCATGGATTCTTCTGAAAGGGAAAGGCCCCACTTGTTTCTTTCTTCGTTAAAGGAGGGTTTATAAATCCCATACGGTCCGAAATCAATTTGGGTTTCTTCATTCAGAATTGGGTGATTGGTCTTTGCTGTGTCCCCGGGGTACGTTCGTTCAAAAACAATTGCTTCAATCCAACCGAGAGTTCCGTAATTCTCTAAACCTTGATAATCAACTGCATCCTTGATTGACTCAATTCTTACTGTGGCTCCTTCCGGTACAATGTATTCTCCATTTGGGGATAACAAGATTCTAGCAGTAGTAGAAGAAGCAAACCATTCCTCGCCATCCACAAATACCCTAACATAATCTTCAAAATTAGGATCATCGAATACTCCAAAATAAAGGTAGCCGTTACGATCAAGAAGAAAATACCCTGGAGCTGGCATTACAAAGGAGATAATATCACCTTTTTTTTGAGAATGATGTGGAACAAAATAATCATAAGCATATATTTCCCACTCAACAGTCGTCTCTAAATTGGCGATAAAAGAATTGTCAAGACTAATAGCTTGATAGTCCTTGAAAAGGAAATTGATTTGGTACGCCTCTCCTGAGAGACCTATGGAAAACCCCTGAGTACACCCGGGAACATACCTATTTTCTATACTTGTCTTGTACATTCCCTCTAAGTCTAGCGATACACCCCTCACGGGATCATTTTCGCACGACCATACAAATGGCGTTGGACTTGGAGTTGCTGTTGGTTCGATAGTCGGTACATTTGTTGGGTTTGGATTACATGCTCCTAATACAATACTTAACATAATTAGAAAAAAAACTACTAGCTTTTTCACAATATTCCTCCTCGAATATTTCTTGTTTAATTTTTTATCACCTCATTTGAGATGCATAATATACCCAATATACTTAGGTACAATATGCATCCCAAAAAGGATAAGGAAGAATATATTCTCATCACATGCTATTTATCCAGATTAATACAGGATATAAATCACAAAGTATTAATTGGAAGTTTTTAATGAGCAGTATATACCATAAAGATATATAAAGCTATTATACTATAGGACACACTTTAAGTCAACAAGATACAGGTGATTGAAAAACAAATCGACTAGCAGGTATTAAA
>CAZVQY010000003.1:0-35676 GCA_964629715.1 uncultured Candidatus Saccharibacteria bacterium | reverse complement strand
TCTAGGTTTTCTTACTAACTGGTTTATTGTTGGCATAGTGCGTATTATATAACAAAATCAATTAAAGTTGAAGCTCTTCTAGGTCATTCATATTTTTGACCTCTGCAGCGTCTCCTACTGGAATAGTCCTTCCAATTATAACATTCTCTTTCATACCTCTTAGGTAGTCCTCTTTGCCTAAGATAGCAGCATTTGTTAGGACTCTGACCTGCTCTTGGAATGACATAGCAGACAGGAAGCTTTCGGTATTTAAAGATGATGTCTTTATTCCATACAACTTTGGAACTATCAAGGCCTTGTTCTTTCCTTCCTTTACCAAAAGTTCGTTCTTAGCATTCCCCATGAATCTGTTGACGAGAGAACCAATTAGGTATGAAGAATCCCCAGAATCAATTACTTTACCAAGTCTAATCATCTGTCTTAGTATAATCTCAACATGAAGATCGTCTATAGGAACACCCTGCTCATTAAACACTTTCTGTACTCCATCTAAGATATATTTCTGCGCTGTTATAACATCTGCAACCTCAGACAGTTTCTTCGGATCAAGAGAACCTTCTGTCAATTGTGTACCCGCTTTTACTTCACTCCCATCGTTTACAAATATTTCGATACCTGGCAAAACAGAGATTGTCTCCTCAGCCTTCATCTGTCCATCTACCGTGAGGATTCCTCCATCTAATTCTACCTTTCCATCAAATGGTGCCTGTCTTTCTACCTCATCAGCATCGATATACATTATCTGCCCCATCTTTACTTCTTGTCCATTTTCTACAAGAATTTTCTTTGCTTTAGATACAATGTAATGCCTAGACATCTTCTTTGTACCAGTAATGACAATTACTGCAGATTCATCCTCTGCAATATCAATGTGAACTCTCCCATCAATTGATGCCATTGAAGCCTCCGCTTTAGGAGTTCTTGCTTCAAAAAGCTCTTCAATTCTAGGAAGCCCTTGAGTGATATCAATCTTCTGCACTCCACCCTTATGGAATGTTTGCATAGTCATCTGTGTACCAGGCTCTCCGATAGACTGAGCAGCAATTACGCCCACTGCTCTTCCCATATCAATCTCCTTATTGTTCTCAAGATTCAATCCATAGCACTTCTTACAAATACCAAGTGGTGCATTACACAACAAAGGTGTTCTAACATATACCTCGCTAATCCCTTCTTTGTCTATCTTTTCTGCCATTTCTTGGTTTACGATTTCATTTTTCTTCCCAATTACATTTTTTCCAGAAGTAACATCCTGTGCAAGGACCCTTCCAAAAATTCTATCCCTAAAACCAATTCTTCTATCATCCTCTCTCTTTATCGCAAAACCTTTTCCATCATACCCACAATCATCTTCTCGAATAATTACATCATGGGCAACATCAACAAGTTTCCTGGTAAGATAACCCGAGGAAGAGGTCTTAAGAGATCTATCTGCGATACCTTTTCTTCCACCATTTGCTGCAACAAAATATTCAAAAGCACTTAATCCATCTCTATAGTTGCTCTTAATCGGCATAGCAACTAGATTCCCTCTTGAGTCTCTTACAACACCTTTAATTGTCAAAACCTGTCTCGCCTGGATTTTACCACCATTTCCACCTGATTCTACCATCTGATATATTGAATTGCTCTTTGGTAATTTCTCCCATGCCATATCGGCAATTTCGTTCGAAAAATCATCCCACATATTTGTAGAGAGCTTAACCTTCTCTTTCTTTGTCATAAGACCTTGGAGATAGTTTTCCTGTAACTGTTCATCCTTATCCTCAATCTTTTTAATCTCTGAGTCTAAGTCAAAATCAACCTTACAATCTTCCATTGCGAATGAGAATCCTAAATCTGTTGCATATTTAAATCCTAACAACTTCATATTATCTAGGAGTTCTACAATTTCTGAGAGCTCCTCAGAACTTTTGATATCATCAATTATCTTCTTAATTTCTCCAATATCAATCTGCTTGTTAATGAAAGGATAGGACTCAGGTAAGATTTCATTAAAGAACACTCTCCCTACAGATGTATTAAGAATTTCACCTTTCACTCTGACAACTATTTCTTCATCAATATCAATATCATCTCTCTCATATGCCTTAATTGCTAAATCCTCATTTGCAAATAATTTTGGTTTCTTACTTTCTACAAGATTCGTCATCATGTAGAATCCGATTAACATATCTTTTGCAGGAGATGCCAGAACTTGACCATTTGAGATATTTACTACATTCAGAGATGACATCATCTCTCTCTTCGCCTCTTCAATCGCATCGTCAGTCAAAAGTACATGAACGGCCATCTGGTCACCGTCGAAGTCTGCATTAAATGCCTTACATACCAATGGGTGAATTCTAATGGCATCACCCTCAACAAGCCTTGGATAGAAGGCCTGGACACTATATTTATGTAAAGTAGGTGCCCTATTTAATAGCACTGGTTTATTTTTTATTACTTCTTCTAACAAGTCCCAGATAACTGCTTCCCCCTCTTCAATCATTTCTTTTGCTACCCTGACATTTGGAGCAAACTCCTTATCCAAAAGTTTGAAAATCACAAATGGTTTGAACATTTCTAATGCCACTGATTTTGGGATACCACACTGGTCGAATTTAAGACTTGGATCTCCATCAATAACAGCTCTTCCAGAATAGTCGACTCTTTTACCTAAAAGATTCTTTCTGAAAATACCTTTCTTTCCTCTCAAGTCATCCGTCAATGATTGGTATGGCAATCTCTTGCTATTCATCATAGCTTTCGATGGTCTGTGAGAGTTATCAATTAATGCATCCACCGCTTCCTGCAACATTCTCTTCTCATTCCTTAAAATGACATCAGGTGCACCAATCTCGATCAATCTCTTCAATCGGTTATTTCTATTAATGATTCTCCTATAGAGATCATTGAGGTCAGAAGTTGCAAATTTTCCTCCTGACAAAGGGATAATTGGTCGTAATTCTGGAGGAAGTACTGGAAGCGTTCTAATTACCATCCAACTGGGTTCCATACCATTCTTCAAGAAACCCTCTAGATATTGCATTCTTCTTATTGTTGCTAATCTCTTCTCTCCCTTTTCCTTATCTAATCTCTTCCTTAAAATCTTCAACTCTCCTTCTAAATCTAAATTCTTAAGAAGCTGCTCTATTGCTTCTGCTCCCATCTGCGCATCAAAGAATACCAAATCCCTATCTACCAAATCTGAATATTCATCCTCAGAGATAACAGTCCCTACAGTCATCTTCTCAATTAACTGGTTAATCCTTGTGTAAAAACTATCTAATTCTTCCTCTTTTTCAGCGTAGTCTCTTCTTACTTTTGCAAGAGCCTGTTTTCGCTTATGTTCACTCTGATTAACTTTAAGGTCAAGACCTTTATCTTTGGACTTCTTTAATTCTTTTATTTCCAAATCGAAGCCCTCTGCAGTTTCATTTAATTCCTCTTCGAGATCTTTGTGTAACTGCTCGACTTCAGAATCTTTCAAAGCAATCGCCTTGTCAATTGATTCCTTCTTCTTCTCATCATCAATACTAATAATCATATACCTAGTGTAATACACAACTGAAAGAATCTTTTTGTGAGAGATATCTAAAAGTATAGACATCTTATTAGGAATACCAAATGCGAACCAAACATGTGCAATTGGAATTGCTAAATCAATGTGCCCCATTCTTTCTCTCCTCACGTCAGATGTTGTAACTTCAACTCCACACTTGTCACAAACAATGCCCTTATATCTAATCTTCTTGTATTTCCCACAATAGCATTCGTAATTCTTGGTTGGACCGAATATTTTTTCACAGAAAAGTCCGTCTGGTTCAGCCCTGAATGTTCTATAGTTAATGGTCTCTGCCTTTGTCACCTCACCATATGACCAGTTTAATATCTGCTCTGGAGATGCCAAAGAAATCTTTAGAATATCAAAGTCATCAAATTTGTTTTTATTTTTCTTCATTTTGTGCAGCCTCCTCTTCTTCAGGTTTAGATGAAATTAAATCAATGTTTAAACAGAGAGCATTCAATTCCTTCACAAGGACTTTGAATGATTCTGGGATATTAACATTCTCAATCTTGTCACCATGGATAATGGCCTTGTATGCGTCAGATCTTCCCTTGATATCATCAGACTTTATCGTAAGCATCTCTTGGAGTGCATATGGTGCACTGTGGGATTCCAATGCCCAGACTTCCATTTCTCCGAACCTCTGCCCACCCATCTGAGCTTTACCTCCTAATGGCTGTTGAGATACTGCAGTGTATGGACCAGTGGATCTTGCATGTACTTTCTCATCTGCAATGTGATGTAGCTTCAAGACATACTTGGTACCAACAGTGACTTTGTTGGGGAATTTCTTTCCAGTTCTTCCATCATACAAGTCAACCCTTTGCTCCATACTTTTGCCATTCTTCTTCATCTCTGCTTCTAACCATTCCATGTTTTCTCCTTCAAATATTGGGAAAGCTAACCTTTGGCCTAACTCCTTTGCATACTTACCAAAGTGAACCTCTTCACCCTGTCCCATATTCATTCTTTTAAGGAATGTTGGAGTTAATACAATATCAACCGGCTCACCATCTTCTGTAAATGGCATATCTTCAATTGGTCTAATTGCTGCAACTGTATTCTTATCTCCGTGCCTTCCTGCAATCTTATCGCCAAACCCTAGTTTCTTTGTATTTGCAACCCACACTTTTACCTGATGTAATACACCAGGCTGTAGTTTGTCACCCTGATCTGCAGAAAGTACTAAACTCCTGATTACAATACCTTCTTCTCCGTGGGGAATTCTTAGGGAATTATCCCTTACATCACTTGCAGATTCCCCAAAGATAGCTCTAAGCAATCTCTCCTCTGCTGTCAGTTCTTTCTCACCTCGTGGTGCAACAACACCTACTAAAATATCTCCTGATTTTACTGGAACTCCTGATCTTACAATTCCCTGTGCATCTAATTTCTGTAATACTCTATCATTCACATGTGGAATATCAGCTGTGATAATCTCTGGACCTAGTTCAGTATCTCTGATATCAACACTATATTCTCTAATATGGACAGAGGTGAGTAAATCATCTCGTACAACTCTATCCGAAATGATTACGGAATCCTCGTAATTATATCCTTCATAGAACATTAGAGCCGCTCTAAGGTTTATACCTATTGCAAATTCACCATTAACCATACTTGGGCCATCTACTAATACATCACCCTTGCTGAATTTATCTCCACCCTCTAATACCGGTTTCTGTGTAAAAGGAGTATTATCATTGCTCCTATAGAAGGATGTGAGAGTATAATCTTTTACACCATTCTTTTTATACTTCACTGTCATCTTGTTTGCATCTGCATACAAGACTTCACCATCATCTTGAGCAAATATTGCCCATGTTGACTGCCTTGCAACAACCTCTTCCATACCCGTACCAATATATGGAGATTCCTGCTTTACCAATGGTACAGCCTGTCTTTGCTGATTTGCTCCAACTAACGCTCTCATTGCATCGTTGTGAGATACAAACGGAATCAATGCCATACCTAACCCTGCCTGCTGACTTGCAATTGCATCTATATATGCAACCTTACCTACATCTTCAAGCAAAAACTCTCCCTTATGTCTTACAGGAAGCAATGTGTCTAAAATATTTCCGAAATCGTCTCTCCTTATCGTAGCTGCAGAGATATAGTGCCCCTCCTCATCCATTGCGTCTAAATATTCAACCTCGTGAGTAATAAAAGGTCTTACCTTTACCTCCTTAATACTCTTCTCCTCTGAAATTTTCTTTGCTAATTTTTCATCTATCAACTGCCCAGCCTTACCAATCTTCTCTATGTCTTCTCCAAGTATTCTATTTAGCAATTCTTTCTGATTATTCTTAACGCTATTTGAGACCCTCGTATAAGGAGCCTCCAAGAATCCGAATTCATTAATCTTAGCAAGCATTGCCAACTGTACAACAACACCAATATTTGAAGACTCTGGACTGGTTACCGGATCAAATTTGGAATAGTGGGAGTTGTGGACCTCTCTAATTGAGAATGTCGCCCTCTCCTTTGCAATACCGCCAGGACCACCAGCTGTAACTTTTCTCTTGTTCTCCAATTCAGACAGGATATTTGCCTGATCCATGAAGCTAGAAAGTGCATTTGCACCAAAAAATGACTGAATAGATGCGGCAATTGGTCTGGTACTTACAAGCATAGAAGGAGTAACCTTCGCATCCTGACCGTACAAACTCATCTTGTCCTTTACATTCTTTTCCAATCTTCTAATTGCAGCATTCATCTGTCTTTCCAAAATCTCCCCAACACTTCTAATCCTTCTGTTTGCCAAGTGATCAATATCATCAGGCTCTACAGCGCCATTATTCATCTGGATTAATCTCTTAACTATCAAGATAATATCATTAGGGAATAAAACCACTTCATCAGGGTTATTAATATCATACGTAGTACCTAGCTTCCTATTTAGCTGATATCTACCAATTCTTCCCAAATCAAACTTCCTTGTATTAAAAAAGTTGCTCTTTATATACCTCTCTGCACTCTCAAGAGTTACAGACTCATCAGGTCTTAACTTGTTGTAAATACTAATCACTGCCTCTTCCTTGTTCTTTGAGAAATCTCTCGCTAGTGTAGACTCAATATACTTATTCTCCTCGTTGGTGTCGACATCTGCAAACAACTTCCTAATTTCATCATCACTCTCCCAGCCAAATACTCTTAGAAGTTCAGTAATCAAAACTTTAGGTCTCTTTGGAAGAATTCTCATAGAAATCACATTGTGCCTATTTGTATCAATCTCATACCATGGACCCTTACCTGGCATTAATCTTACCTTGTACATTGTCCTCGTTGGCAATTTATCAGATTCCTCATACAACACTCCCTCAGCTCTAACAATCTGGTGAGTGACGACTCTTCTAACTCCATTGAAAATGAAAACACCATCATCAGTCATAACTGGTAAATCAGCGATGAATATTTCCTGTTCCTTTATCTCCCCTGTCTTATTATTCATCAACTGAACCTTCGCATATACAGGCACCTCATATGACAATCCCTTCCTTATTGCCTCATCTATTGTTCTGTATGGATCACCATATCTAAAATCTTTAAATTCTAAAGTCCACATCCTCTCCATTGTGTCCTTGACGGGGTTTATTTCACTAAAGAGATTCTTGAAGCCTTCCTTTTTAAAATTCTCGAAGGAAGCAATCTGAGCTTCAATTAAATTTGGGAATTCAAAGTCTCCTGAATAGTTTAGTCCCAGATTTAATCTCCCAGACTTATTAGTTTTTGGTTTTAGCATAGGAATATTTTGTAAGTTATGTTATAACATATTACTTGAATAAAGTGATACCCAAAAGTTCAAAAAAGAACCACACAATACCACTTTTTTGGCACAAAAATCAAGCGACTTTGGGAAGTTTATCATAATACATATAGAAAGTCAACGGTACAGGGTCATATTTTGAGAGTTTTACAGAAATTTGGGAAGATGTTTAGAACCGCTGACCCGAAAAATATGTTTTTCAGGAGTCCTAGACCTAGACAAAGGTTCTCCAAATCTCCACCATAGAAGGATACTTCCTGGACAAGAAAACATGTACCCTTTGAAAATTTCCCCATAATATCCTATTATATTCTCAGACATGCCTAAAAAGAAAAAAGAGAAGATTACAATAAAGAGTAGTGAGACTCAGATATTTTTTGGAATAATACTTTCTGTAACAGGATTAGCTGTCACTATCTCCCCTTTTCTAATTGATACAGCACCAATATTTAATCAACTCGCCCTAATATTTGGATATGGGGCATTGCCATGGGGGATATTTTTAATATACCTTTCTATGTTTCTTCTTCTTAAAAAGAAGAAGGGGGTTAATGGGAAACAGGCATTTGGAATATTCTTGATTGCATTATCCATTTCAATTCTTTTGGCATTTTGGCAAAATAAAGAGCAGTTAAATAATCCAGAGTCACTAATGACATCCTCTGGTGAGATTGGAAAGTATATACACACAACCCTCAATGGCGTGTTGGGAGGATTGATTGAGATGATAATTGTACTGATAACTCTAATCATCGGCTTCTCTCTTGTTACTGGAACTACGCTGGAACAGATTAGAGATTTTGTTGAGGGTTCAATTCCAGAACCTAAAAAAGAAGAAGGCGATAAAGGAAGCCTTTTTGACCTCTTCAAGAGGAAAGAAAAAGGGGATGATATAAAGATACATGATAGTAATCAACCAGACCAAGATGATGACACTGAACCAATTATCCAGTCTGAGCAGGAAACAGAGAGAAGGATAGCCGAGATTATCAACAGAGATGACAATAGTGATATTCAACCAACCCGTATACAGTTGGCAAAGTATGAAGCAGAAGATAATAGCGGTGGGAAACCACAAGAACCTAAATATACTGACTGGATTTTCCCTGGTATCGATATCCTTCAAGAAAAAGAAGTTCAAAGGCAAGATGAGAAACTTTACAAAGAAAAAGCACTTGTAATACAACGAACCCTTATGAATTTTGGTATCCAATCGAAAGTTGTAGCTATCTCAGTTGGACCTACCGTTCTTCGATTCTCCCTCAGTATTAGTACAGGTACAAAGGTATCTAAAGTGAAAAACCTAAGCAATGACTTGGCTCTTGCACTAGCATCACAGACCGCCTCTCTAAGAATTGAAGCTCCTATTCCTGGAACTTCTTTCATTGGAGTTGAGATACCTAACCCTACGCCTAACTTCGTATATACGAGAGATATGGTGAAGAAATTGAACCAAGAGGTAGACAAGTATGAGCTACCTTTAATCCTAGGAAAAGATATAACTGGAAAAACAGTAATAAAGGATCTCGGGAAAATCCCTCACCTCCTCGTAGCTGGGGCAACTGGAACAGGAAAGTCCGTAGCTATCAATTCCATCCTTGCAGGACTGCTCATGACAAAAACCCCTGATGAGGTTAAGTTTATCATGGTAGACCCAAAGATGGGTGTAGAGATGGGATTGTACAACGGCATACCACATCTTCTTACCCCTGTTGTTACTGATGTGTCCTTAGTCACAAACGCTCTTGAGTGGGTTATTGGAGAGATGATGAGGAGATATACTCAGTTAAAGCAGATTAATGCAAAAAAGTTGGCAGAATACAATGGGAAGATGGGCTTTACTGCTATGCCATATATCGTGATTGTAATTGATGAGATGGCCGATCTTATGCTCACTTCAGGCATTGAAGTTGAAACAAAGATTCAAAGAATCGCCCAAATGGGGAGAGCTGTAGGTATTCACCTTGTTCTTGCGACACAGAAACCTACAGTAGATGTCATTACAGGATTGATAAAGTCAAACATCCCAGGAAGAATGGCATTCGCTGTTTCTACACTCATTGACTCTAGAGTTATATTAGATGAATCTGGGGCAGAAACATTATTAGGAAATGGCGATATGTTATACAAGGATCAAACAACTCCCAAACCAATCAGAATACAATGCACCTTCACCTCCACGGAAGATACAGAGAATATTGTCAATGCACTTAAATCCCAAGTCGAGGAGGATATTGAATATTCTAGCGGACTGGTAGATGCAATGGAGAAAGCGAAAACGGGAGAAAGTCTTAGTGCCTCTACAGAGAGAGATCCTGATTTTGAGAAGGCTCTTCAAATCGTCATACTGACACAGAAAGCCTCTGCTTCTTTCTTACAGAGGAAGATGAAGATTGGATATAACAAGGCGGCAAGAATCATGGATGAATTGTATGAGGCTGGGGCCGTAGGACCTGAGGAAGGTTCAAAACCAAGGAAAGTACTCGTAAAAGATGCCTCTGCGATATTGGGTGATGATGCAGAGATAGATTAGTATTAAAACATGTTGGTTATGCTACCATCACCCCTTAGCTACATCACAATCCTTTGTCTTCCTAACAAAACCATTTAGTAGTAAAATCGGTCTATGGTAACAGTAGGGGAAGTTTTTAAAAACAAAAGAGAAAATCTAAAGATTAGCCTTGATACAGCCTCTTCTGAAACGAAAATACAGAAGAGATTTCTGCAATATATTGAAAAAGATGAGTTCTCTCCATTCGAATCGGAAGTATTTCTAACAGGATTCATAAAAATATATGCGAAATATTTAAACCTCGATATTAATAAAGTTCTTGCCCTATACAGAAGAACAAATCCAAACAAAAAGGTTGAACAGGAAGCTGTTCTTAAACAGCCAGCACCTAGAAAGGGAAAGTTAAACATCACCCCTAAACTCATCATTACGGTAATGTTGATACTTTTCGCACTCTCAGTCATTGGATACATACTGCTCCAGATATATAAATTTCAATCTCCTCCAAAACTTGAAGTTCTTCAACCTCCACAAGACTCTAATGTATCACAAGAGAGTATTCGAGTTGAAGGAAGAACTGAGAAGGATGTGTCGATTGAAATTAATGGTGTTGTAATTGAGATAGCCGAAGATGGAACATTCTCTGCAGATGAGAAACTAGTCGAAGGAACCAACATGATAACAATCAAAGCAAAGAAAAATAACAATGATGTACAAGAAACGGTTGAAACAAGAAAGGTTACATATACCAAACCTCAGCAAATCGAACAAACTGTTGAATTGAAAAAGATCATTACACTTGAGGTCTTTGATTCGCCAGCTTGGATTAGACTAGATATCGATGATGTGAATCAATTGGCACAGGTGGTTGAAACATCAAAAAAAGAGTTTGAGTTTAAAGAGAGGATATATATTAAGACTGGAAGGCTTAGCAATACTAAGATTCTCTTTAATGGGAAAGAACTACATTGGCCAGCAAGTAGTACAAAGGGAATTGCCGAAATGACATGCACATTAATCGAGGAAGCATTAGATTGTAAGTAGGTGGTATAATTACACGATGGATGAATCGAATCAAATTAGCGATGTAAAAGAGAGAGTCGACATTGTCCCCTTAATCGAGAAATATGTAAGACTCAGACAGACAGGAAAAAACTATATTGGCCTATGCCCATTTCATAAGGAAAAAACGCCATCCTTCATTGTAAGTCCAGATATTCAGAGATATAAATGTTTCGGATGTGGAAGGTCTGGTGATATCTTCAACTTTCTTCAGGAGATAGAGAATATCGATTTCCTAGAAGCATTGGAAAGATTGGCTAAAGCTGCAGGTATAGAACTTAAGAAAGCGAAGGTTAATACGAAATTTAAAGAGATTAAAGATATTAACCATATTGCTACCAAATATTACTACAATTCCCTCCTTAGAGACACAAATGCAATGGAATATGTTAAAGGAAGGGGAATAATTGATGAATCAATAACGAAATTTGCACTTGGCTATGCTCCAAAATATCCTAAGTTATTAGAAAAAATCCATAACTCTGGTTCTTTTAGCAAAAAAGCAATATTGGAATCAGGCCTATTTATTGAGAAAAATGGGATAATTAAAGATAGGTTTTTTGATCGAATAATGTTCCCCATCAGATCAAGAAGAGGGGACGTAATTGGCTTCACAGCAAGGCAAAATGCTGGGAATGAATATGGGCCGAAATATATGAATTCCCCAGAGACCCCACTCTTTCACAAGTCATACAACCTTTTCGGTCAATATGAATCACGACAGGAGATGCGAAAGCAGGATTTAGCGATAATATGCGAGGGCTCTACCGATGTAATCTCTGCATATCAGCATGGTGTGAAAAATATTGTAGCTCCTCTTGGTACAAGTCTGACAAAAGATCAGCTTCAAACTCTTACTAATATTACAAAGAATATCCTTTTCTTCTTTGACAGTGATTCTGCAGGTCAAGCTGCCCTAATTAGGGGTTTTGTCTTAGCTTCCGAATTAAATATGAATCCATATGCAGCAGTATCTTCCCCGTATAAAGATATCGATGAGCTATTGCAAAAAAATCCTGAGAAGTTTGACACCCTAATTAAAGAAAAGAAGGAGGCTTTCTCATACATCCTTTCTCACACAATTGAGGGAATGAATCTGAATAAGCTTGAGGATTTAAACAAAGTAAAAAAATCCCTATTCCCATTACTCAACTCAGTAAAAGATACAGATACAAAAACTTTGTATGCTAAGAAATTAAAAGAAATTACTGGATTAGAGTACGGTTTAATGAGAAAGAATGGGGAGAACGAACCAAGAGAAGAGAAACCTAAGAAGAGCCTTGACAAAAAGAAGGCAACATTAACCCTCCACTATCTTCAACTTCTCCTCCTTGCAGAAGAGAAAAAAAAGGACTACCTGATTGATGAAAGATTCCTTGCAGAAGAAAGAGTTAGAGATGTATATAGGAAAATAAAAAAGATTAAGACAGCACAAGACAAGGAGAAATTGTACAAGGAGAGCGAAGAGGACGATGAGATAAGAGAGATTTTGGATGAGATGATTTTTGATACCCTAAACCTCCCTGAGAAAGAAGAAGATATCGAAAAAGACTTGCTATTTACAACCAAGAATATAAAGATAGAATATTACAAAACAAGACAGAAGGAACTGAGTACAACAATTGCTATGAACGAGGAGCTTGAGAATGAAGATCAATATCAGAAGGCGTTAGAGGAACTAAAAAAAATATCTAAACTTAGGAACAGGGTAGAGAATGAATAACGATGTTTCAGATTATGATCTTTTTAGTTATGACTATTCTCAATATTGGACAAAGAGAAGATATGAGGATTTAGCCGAAAAACATTTATTAAATAAATTGCTCAAGAAAAAATCAGGAGAGTGGTTCATTGATATTGGGGGTTCTTATGGCAGGTTAACCTCAACTTATTATCATAAATACAAGAATCCTGTAATTCTTGACTACTCAGCAAAAACTTTAATGAATAATTACGATATTTTGAAAAACAAATATCCTAATATTCAATTGATTTCTGCAAATGCATATAAAATGCCAATAAAAGATAGCGTCTTCGATTGTGGGTTAATGGTTAGGGTATTACACCACATTGAGAACCCAGAAGCCTATCTTCGCGAGTTAAAAAGAATCATGAAACCTGATTCTACATATATACAGGAGTTTGCGAATAAGATACATTTGAAGGCGATTGTTAGAGCTCTTCTAAGAGGAAATTTCAAGATTTTTTCTAAAGATATATACAAACAACCATCTAAGAGTATTACTGAAGGAACTGGAGAGAATATTGAGGGAATTTTCCTAAACTATCATCCGAGCAATATCAATGAGCTATTAGAAAAAAACAGTTTCATTACAAAAAGGAAAATCGGCTGTTCTTTCTTGAGGGTCCCCTTTTTAAAAAAACTTTTTAATGATCAAATTCTTCTTTTTCTCGAGAAAATTTCTCAACTTACACTCTCTTGGACAAATATCTCTCCAAGCATTTTTGTTGAAACAGAGTTAAGAAAGAAAAAAATGAAAGAAGAAAAATACACAAATCTAGAAGAGATTCTTGCTTGCCCAGAGTGTAAAGGAGATCTGATTTTTGGGGAAGATATTGCTAGGTGTAAAAAATGTAATAGGGAGTATTACAAGAAAAATAATGTTTGGGATTTCAGAGAATTATGATAAAACCAAAGAAATCTTTAGGGCAAAACTTCTTCGTTAACTACAATCTTACAAGACAGATTGTAGATATTGTAGAGAAGGATAACCCAGAGGTCATAGTCGAAATAGGTCCAGGTCATGGTGCTTTCTCAAGATTATTTAGCAAGCAGGTTCGGTCTCTAATCTTAGTAGAGAAAGATGAAATCCTTGCTCAGAATCTTACATATGAGATAAAGGGAAGTGTTGTCATTAACAAGGATTTTTTAGAGTGGGATTTGAAAGAATTAGCACAATATAGAAAAGATACCATTCTGTTTTTTGGGTCTCTCCCATACAATGTAAGCAAAAGAATCATAAAAAAAATTGTTGAATCTGAATATTTTACAAATAGTGCATATTTTATTATTCAAAAAGAGGTTGCTGAGAAATATACTGGTAGGGAACCGAATAATAATCTTCTTTCCCTACGAACTAAGATATATGCGGATGTGAGGAAACTCTTTGATATCAAGCCAGAATCATTCAATCCAAGGCCAAAAGTAACGAGTGCATTCACTCAATTCTCTCCAACAGAATCAGATATTGTTAGTTTTGATATAACAGAATTCAACGAATTCATTGAAAATGCTTTCAAACAGCCACGGAAGAAATTAACAAATAATCTAACAAAATATTCATTTAGAGTAAGCGAAAGAGTTGAGAATTTTCTCGATAAAAGGCCTCAGCACCTTTCGCTTGATGATTATATTTTTCTTTTTACCAACATTTCATAGCTTTGATATAATCCAAATATGGGCAGAAATAAAAAACTAGAACAGAAAGAAGAAGTTAAGCAACTTGATCTGGAAATCAAGGAGCCGTTTAAGAATAAGTTCTATAAAGCCAAAAGGAATTTTGATACTGCAGTACTATATCTGGAGGTAAGAAAATTTCTTAAAGACCAACTTGTCTGGGCTCTAATTGTAATAGGAGGTTTATTGACTTATTACCAGGTAAATATGAGTATAGAGAGGATTGACACACTACCAAAATATATACCCATCCTCCAGTTTTACACATCTCCTTCAAAGCAGTTGATTGAAACTAAATACATATATCTGATACCTGCAATTACAGGGACTATTCTTCTGTTGTCAATGGTTTTGATATCAAGGAATTACAATAGGGAAAAGAACTTGGTCAAATTATTACTTGTTAGCACCCTGATTTTTGTAATATTCTTGACAATTATATTAATTAACATAGTATCTATTTAGATGGATTCCTCTATTACAACAAAGCTATTAGTAAATTTACTAAATCTTTTTGATTTCTCAATTGTAGGAGATACTTTCGAAAAATATATTCGCTTTCTACCTATTCTGATACTTGGATTGATAGCCACCTTAATTCTCGCTCCAATAATTGGTCAAATTGCACTTAAGTATGATATTACATACAAACCAGGTGTGAAGAGAAAAGGAAAAGAACACGAGAATCAGCAAAAGGCCTTACATGAAGGGACGACTCCAGCACTTGGGGGTCTAGCCATAACCATACCAGCGTTTATCGCTATCTTGCTTTTCTTTAGGGTCGATAGCTTTACACTGCCAATCCTTGTAGCACTATTAATATTAATCGTTGGATCTGCAATGGATGATATATTTAACCTCCCAGCAAAAACCCAGTTCATATACCAACTTTTTGCAGGTGCTATAATTGCATTTTCAATAATAAACCTAACAAACCTTTCCATCTTCAACATCAACTTAGATGCATTCACCTGGAATTTCTCTCTACTAGGATTATCACAATCCCTTGTTCTACCAGGAGATATTTTTTTAATCCTCTGGATTGTAATTTGTATTAATGCCTTTAAATGGACAGCTGGTTCCCCAGGAATAATTGAAAGTAATTCATTAATCATCTTCTTACTCATTTTTATAATCGGAATAAGATTCTCGTCAATATTCTCTGCTACAATTAGTATTCTAATTGCAGGAGGATTTATGGTTTTCTTGATATTCGCCTTGCCCCCTCAAAAGATTATGTCTGGTTCCGCAGGAAAAACTGTCTATGGCTTTTTAATCTGTATTCTCTCCATTATCACAGATGCAAAACTCTCTACCACAATAATACTTTTAGTGTTTCCAATTATTGACTTTGCATACGTCATTATCAAAAGATATATAACATACAAACCAAAGAATTTTAAGGATCTACTAAAAATTAACGGACCAGACCATTTTCATCATCAATTAATCAGACTCGGCCTAAATAGAATGCAAATTGTATTAGTTGAGATGGCAATAACTTTGCTTTTAGGATCGCTAGCAATATTAACAACTGGTGCATTTACATATTTTGCATTGGTATTTGTCATTTCACTCTCAATTGGCATAATTGTACTGATAAATATCAAGGCTTCAAAAAGACAGAAAAAAGAAGAAAAGGAAGAATCCCCAGAATCAAAATACTCATATTAAAACATAGACAAAACAGAAACTTCTCAATATAATGAATCTATGAAAGCACTAAAAACTGCCGTATTGATTGTTGCCTCGATTCTTGTTCTCTCTGTATTGCTATATTTCTTCCCTCCTAAGCAGCTAATTGGCAAACTTCCCTTCCTAAATAGATTTTATAATAACACGACAATCGAAATTATTACCCAGAAAGGGAAAGCAAAAGTATGGATTAATGGGGAAGATCAAGGCGAAACACCAGTTACCGCAGCTGATCTCCCAGAAGGCAACTACCTCCTCGAAATAGAGAAGATTGCTCCTGAAAACTCATTTTACAAGAAGCATTCCTTTAATATTGAGCTCTCAAAAAACACCTCTGCAAGGATTGATATGGAGATTGGCCCAGAGGACCTTCTCCATGGCACAATTCTATACTACACACCGACAAAAACCTCAGAGAAGAAAGGCTACTTAGTCGTGACTACAAATGCACAAGATTCCAAAGTTTCTGTAAATGGTGAATTCATGAAAAGGGGAACACTAACGAATCTAGAACTGAATGATGGAGAGTATCAGATAAAGGTTGAAGCAGGAGGATACCAAGAAATCCAGATTCCAGTGTTTGTCAGGGAGGGATATCAACTTAACTTAAAAATCTATCAATTTCCAATACCCATAGGAAGCGATACTTTAGAAGGAATTTAATAATGAACAACCTTAGGTTTAATAAAGTAAAAAGTCAGACACCGATAACTGTAATAGTACATGGTGGGAACAGGCTTGGTTCTCTCATTACTAAAATACTTGTAGAGCAAGGAGGATATGTTGTTCTGATAGACAAATTCGACAATACCACAAGGAAATATATTTCTGAGCTAAAGAAATCGGAGCTCGTCGATTTCTTCGATTTTAAAGGTTTCAACTCTTTGTTTAGCAATATTAAAAGATTTGACTACCTATACTATCTCCTTGAGGACAAACTAGCTCAAGGTCAATTCGAAAGCAAGGAATTCCTTTCGGAGACAAAATATCTGGAAACATGCCTAGGAGAAACAAAAAAGAATGATGCAAAATTCTCTTTAGTGACCTCTCTTAAACTAAACAAGGAGCTTGTAGAGAGAACAGATGGAAGCAAAATCTCAGTTCCTGCTCCATACTCAGATATCGAACTTCAAAAATACTGCGAGACAATGGTTGCTGAATACAAAGATAAAACTAACATTAATGCAAGAATCATTAGACTTGGGACACTCATAGGGAAAGGACAAACAAGACTAAAGGATGATACGTTAGATTCTCTCTTCAAAGATGCAACTTCTAATGCACAAATTACCATTAAAGGTGAAGGTTTAGATACTCATAATCTTATTCACGAAGATGATGCAACATATGGGATTCTCAAACTTACATTTGCAAATAATACAAAGGGGGAAGTCATTACTCTTACGAATAAAAATGACTATACCACACTTTCCGTTGCATATAAGCTACTTGAATTAAACACTGATGCCCAGAACATCAAGTTTATTGACAATCCAGATGACAAATTTATCATTAAGGATATTTATGTTCCGGCTCCACATGCTAGTAAATATGGCTGGACTCAACAGATTTCACTTGAGAAAGGTATTATTGATCAGATTCAGACATATTATGACAATGTAAATAAATCTTGGGATATATCAAAAGAATCCATTGCAGAACCTAGCAAAACTCTTACAAAAGAAACAAAAACAGAACTTGGGGAATTTTTTGAGAAGCTCAAACAACCATTCAAGAAAGCGAAAGAGAAGAGGGAAAACAAAAAGGGTGCTGCGAAGCCTACTCCAAAAATTATTGTTAGATGGTCTGTAGCTTTCCTTCTACTTCTACTCCTTACATACTTTTTTATCTACCCAATAATTGGTACAGCAATTGGGATATATGCTGCTAGCAGGTCTACAAAGAATATTTCTGGGTCATTCCTTAGCGCCCAGCCAGATAAAAACAATAGGGATATAGAGACTGTAAGGCAGAGTCTTGGCAGAGCAAGCAATAGCTTCGATAACCTTTTCTGGCTATTCAAATTGACAAAAAATGAAAGAGTCTATAACAACGTATCAAAACTCTTTGTTGCGGGTGGAGATATAGCAAGTGGTGCTGGACAACTCATCGAGGCAACATACCCATTGGCTATGTATGTGAAGGATTTCAAGCCTGCAATAAGTCTTCAAGACACAACTGCTTCAACATCAAGGGAATATAGAGAATACTTAACAATGATTGATGAAAACAAGTATAAGCTGGAAGATGCAGAATACAAAATCTCATTAGCTTCAGAAATGCTAAAAACAGTTGAAACAAATTCCTTCCCTTCCTTTTTGAGAAGAAGTGTTATAGAGATAAAGGAATTAGCTCAAACAGCCCAAACAGCAACAAGAACATATAAGGAAACAACACTATTCATCCCTGATGTACTCGGAGTTGATGAGAGACAACGATACCTAATCCTGCTCCAAAACGAATCTGAGATAAGAAGTACTGGCGGATGGATTACAAGTTATGGAATCGTCGGAATTGAAGGTGGACAGATTAGAGAACTTTTTGTAGATGACATTTACAATGCAGACGGAACTCTCAGAGTTCAAGGGAAAAAATACAAACCTCCAGCATCGATGGGAAGTGCCCTAGGGATAAAGGATTGGACTTTTTCACTCGTTAACTGGTCTCCTGACCTACAAGAGGTACGTGCTGTTTCACAACAATTTATTGACGATCTTGAGAAAGGAAATGACATTGATGGAATAATTACGATTGATATTACGTTCTTTCAAAAACTTCTAACTATGTGGGGAGGGATTGAAGTCCCTGGAGAAGACGAGCTCATAACAGCTGATAACATCCAAGAGAAAGTCTATCAGATGCACAGAGAATTCATTCCTGGCTCAACACAGAAAACAACATTTCTAGCAAACCTTGCAAATGAAATAGTGAAGAAATTTCTCTCAATGGATATCAATCAAATAATCGAGATGGGAGAGGTATTAACTAGCTCACTCAACGAAAAACATCTTCAAATTTCGATGCGAAATTCAGAAGCTCAGAATTTCTTTAATTCTCGAAACTGGGCTGGAAGCCTAGATTACAAATATAATGACGCACCAATAGTTGTTGACTGGAACTGGGGAGGAAACAAAGCAAATCAATATCTAAACAAAAACCACTCACTCTCTGTTAATGTGAAAGATCAAAATACTGTTGATTTTGCATATACTCTCACTGTTGAGAATACATCATCCTCAAACACATATCCCCAAGGGGATTACACAAACTATCAGAGAATCTATATACCTGCTGAAGCTGAAATCCTTAGGATTGTTGGGATGAAAGAGAATAAATATGACACATACAAAGAGAGTGGCTATAAAGTTATTGGGGGTTGGTTTAATATCCCCGTCAAAGGTATTTCCACGTTAGAGATTTCATATAGGCTAGAGAGGGAAAAAGTTGGGAGCAATTTTCCAATCCTCGAACAAGAATCAGCTATGTTCTTAGATCTTAATGTATATAAACAGGCAGGAGAAAGGAAGCATGCATACAAACTTGATATATCATACCCATCCTCATGGAGCTTAAGAAAGGCAGAGGGATTAAATACCATTAGCAATCAATTATCAACAAGATTTGATTTGAACAAAGACACAGAGTATCAAATTGTTTGGGATATACCTAATTAGCATACCGAATTTGATTCATCGGATTAAAAAGCTATATTCTCACAGAATCATTGTCTTCTAACTTCTCATAAACATCAAGAATCTCCTGTGTATCAATTCCGCCTATTGACATAAATCTACCAATCTCGCTAATATCTAAATCCGTATTAATTGGAGTTCCCTGAGTCATTCCTAGAGGAGAAAGAAAATTTGCAATATGCTTAGACTTACAATTATGACAAGAAAAGTGTATAATTGTGCTTATTCCAGTGTTCTGGACGATATTAACATCATCAACAGTGTACGGAGTGCCACATTTGTCACAAAATTTTGCAATCGTTTCAATAATAAATTGCTTCCTTTGTAATATAATATTGTCTGTACTGTCCATATATAAATTATACCATAATAATCAATGGCTATAAAAAATAATACCAAAGAGATCAACGATCTCATCAAGAAGGGAAAAGAACAGGGATTTCTTACACAGGAAGACCTTTTGGATGTATTCCCTACAATAGAGGAGAATGTAAATCTTTTAGACAGTATATTCGAGAAGCTCCAAGAGAACGAAATTGAAGTGCTGGAACCGGAAGAGGATACTGCACCAAAGGTTCAAGAAGAAATGACACTAGAAACAAAGATTAAAATTCTTAAATCTATTCAATCTACACTCTCCACAGATGCAATCAGATCATATCTTTTTGAAATTGGAAGGATTCCTCTTCTCACGGGAGACGAGGAGGTTATACTCGCCAAGAGGATTGAGCAGGGCAACAAAGAGGCTACACAGCTCCTAATTACTGCAAACCTTAGATTGGTGGTCAGTATAGCAAAGAAGTACAGCAAATCAAACCTAGAGCTTCTAGACCTCATTCAAGAGGGCAATATTGGTTTAATGAGAGCTGTAGAGAAATTTGATTACAAAAAAGGCTTTAAGTTCTCAACATACGCAACTTGGTGGATCAGACAGGCAATTACAAGGGCAATTGCAGATCAAGCCAGAACTATCAGAGTTCCCGTACATATGATTGAGACAATAAACAAATACAATAAAATAAGCAGCATACTAGCAACAAGACTTGGTAGGCCAGCAACTGACGAAGAAATTGCGAAGGAGATGGAAGTCCCAGTAGAGAGAATCGGTGAAATCAGAAAAATAAATCAGAATCCGACATCCCTTTCTACTCCAATAGGGGAAGAGAAAGATAGCAAACTACAAGACATCATCGCAGATGATTGGTCTCAATCCCCCGATGAATATGCTACAGGAGAGTATTTAAAGAACCAACTTAGAGAGATTCTAGATGGCCTGCAGGACAGAGAGAGAAGGGTATTAGCTCTAAGATTTGGTCTTGAGGACGGAGTATCCAGAACCCTAGAAGAAGTTGGAAAAGAATTTGGAGTCACAAGAGAAAGAATTAGGCAGATTGAAGCCAAAGCCTTAAAGAAACTCAAAGAAAAATCTGCTCAGAAGCAATTGGCTGACTATATAGATTAGTCCTCCTTCTCAACTAGATTTATAAATTCCTTCGGCGAGATGGGGAAGGATTTCTCTGTGCGCTCATACACTTTATCCAATTCTTCAAGATTAAAACTTTTGGGAATCTGTGTGGTGTATGACTTTGTTGTTTCAGAAATACTATTATCCCTCTTCGGGAGAATAAAAGTTGATCCGACCCATACCAATACGATAACTGCTAAGAGTATTATTACAAAAAGAAATTTTTTAACTGTATCCATATAATTTATTGATAAAAATAGACAAGCTTTACACCGTATATTCTTAATAAAATAGTATAACTCCTCTCTCCCAAATCATCCTTTTGATTTGAGAATGATAGTGATTCGAGTACTGGATAATTTGCCATACTTTCTAGATCCCTTAGAAGGGGCAGAAGATCAGAGTGATCACCTTTGACAGAAAGCCTCATTGAATATGGTGATAACACTTTAGGAGCAAGATTGTATGTATCCCCATCATAAGGGTTGAAACTGATAGATTTTAGTTCAAATCCATTTCTCACAACAATAGGTTCCATATTTGACAACAACAAAATAAATGTTTTTCTTTCTGGGAAAAGAAATTCCATTGCCTCAAACTTTTCTTTATTGTCTTTATATTCCTTATCAAGGCTAGCAAGAGCATCAATCTTATTTTTTAATTGAGAAGTCACTCTCTCCTTCTCTTTAATCTCCTTTCTAATTTTTACAATCGTCGAGACTGTTGGCCTAATAGCGAATACAATTAGGAGGATTGAGATCATTAAGCTAACCCCAAAAGTAATGTAGGACTTAGTTTTAGTCTTTGATTCTCTAATTGCGCTTATTCTATCGATTGTATTTGACTTCTGTAACTCCACTATTTAATCTCTCGAACAATATTAAATGACACAGAAAGCATAATCTTTTCATCATCTTTTGCTATATTGAATTTCACATCTGAATATCTATTATTTGCTTTCAATGCGGTCTCATAAATTCTAATATCTTCTAGATTCAAAGCAGTGAGGTTTAAGGAAATCCTATCGCCATTCAGGGAAAAGGAGTTAAGGATTAATGATACGGGGATATTATTCGTTACCTCACTTACAATCTCAGAATTTAGCTTCTGTCCCATCCTAACGACCTCAATATCTGTAAGTAAAGACTGGTAACTTGTGTAGGTAATATTATTCTTTTTCCATGTTGGATCACTTAGTAAGTCAATTTGACTCGCAATTTCTATTGTAAGGTCGTTATTCTTTTCATCGAATATAAATCTAGAAAAGAAAACTCCTAGGACAACAAGTTCAACCACGATTAATAGATATTTCCCTACGGTAGCAAGCCAAGAGTACACCGTTGAGACAGTATCCGTAGGAGTATATACAGGTTGCAAAAGATTAATGGATTTTGGTTGTTCATTTCTGGCCATGGGCAGTCCTCAATTTTATCATTCAGTATAACACAAGGCTATATTTTGTTGAACAGAATAATTTTTTCCACGTTATCAAGCGCCTTTTCTGCCCTCATTGAGCTTTGAGGGATTATCGGAGTATATAGCCTAACAACTGTTTTTAGAAGATAGCTAAGATTATTTAGTATCGTTTCTACATCTTTATGTCCAAGATTTTTGCTCCAAGGTTCTCTCTCGGTAATATACTTGTTACCCCAATCTGCAAGCTCATCAATTTTTTCGCCAGCAAGAGAAATCTCATAATTCTCATACAAACTTTCAATTTCTTTTCTATAAGTGTCTACTTTTGTCCTATACTCCTCTTCTACATTTTTTTCATCGTTAATTTTTACACCCTTAGAGTTTGCAAGGTGAATTACCCTATTAAGCAAATTCCCAAAGTTGTTGGCTAATCTTGCATTGTACATATTTACCAAATCATCTTCTTTGTATGCGGAATCTGCAAAAGTGGAGATACCTGTTAAGAGATAGAATCTCACAATTTCTGCTCCATATTTCTCCTGTTGTTCAAATGGAGAGATAACATTCCCTAATGACTTTGACATCTTCCTCCCATCAGGACCAAGGACCATACCATGCTCTAGGAGGGCCCTAGTATGCTCCAAACCTGCACAAGCAAGCATACCCTGCCAAATCACACCCTGAAATCTAAGGTTGTCTGGACCAAACACCTGAACTCCAGGCCACCAATGGCGAAATTTCTCATCATCTTCTCCATATCCAACTGCAATCACATAATTTGTTAAAGCATCGAACCATACATACATTACCTGAGTTGGATCACCAGGGACATCAATACCCCAAGGAAGATTTTCTTTGACCCTAGAAATACTAATATCCTCTATTTCCTCTATTATCCTACTCAACTCCTCTCGCTTAGAACTAGGCTTTAGTACTTCAGGATTCCTTTCTAACCAATCAAGTAGTTGGGATTTAAAATTTGAGAGTCTAAAGAAATAGTTCTCCTCCTCTCTCCACTCTGGTACAGTACCATGATCTGGGCATTTACCATCAACCAACTCCTTCTCAGTAATAAATCTCTCACAACCAATACAATATTTTCCTGAATATTTTTTCTTGTATATATCTCCTTTCTTTGAGCATTCTTCCCAAAACTTCCTTGCACCAATAGAATGCTTCTTATCGGAAGTTCTGTAGAAATTATCATATTCTACAAAAAAGAGTTTACAAAAGTCCTTAAATCTCTGAGAGTATTTATCTATAAATTCTTCTATGCCTATTTTCTCCTCATGTGCTTTCTGCCATATTTTTTGACCGTGTTCATCAGTTCCAACATTAAAAAAGACATTTTCATCCCCCAATTTCATTTTATAATATCGAGAAATCGCATCTGCCTGAACAAATTCCAAAGCGTGACCAATATGAGGATCCGCATTTACATACGGCAGTGTTGTAGTTATGTATTGCTTCTTTGTTTCCATTCGGAAATTATACCATGACAGAAGAGAGATTTGGGAGTTTCCATCAATACAAAAGGATAATACACAATATCGTAGCAGACCACTTCGAAAAGAATCTAACCTATCTGCTGAGCCATTAACAATCCTTCTGCCAGCCCAAGCTTAACAAGTTCTTGCCACACACCTTCCGTTACAAACGGAACAAATGGGTGCATAATTTTAAGATTCTCCTTTAGTATGTACAGTAGTTCGGAAAGCTTCTCAATTCTCTCCTTATTCCCAATTTCCTGATCCTTAATCTCAGCCTTAATTTCTTCAATCCATATATCACACAATTGATGCCAGAAAAAATCACGGATTTCCTCTGCTCCTAGATTAAAATGGTATTTTTCAATATATTTTCTTACTTTCTCCACATGCTGCTTTGTCATCTTAACCCTTTTACTTTCTTCTATCCTGTTTTTTCTGATGGCATCTATTTCGGAATTATCAATATTCATTAAAATGAACCTACTCGCATTCCAAATTTTGGTAACAAAATTCCTATTTCCTTTAATTTTCTCCTCTCGAATCGGGGAATTTGAACCTGGTAGTGAGTCTGAGTAGTACCACATTCTTAAAGCATCGGCTCCATATTTTTCAAAAACCTCTTTTGGTTCAACTCCATTACCCTTGGATTTAGACATTTTGGATCCATCAGCTGCCAGGATCATTCCCGTTAATAGTGCCGTGCTGTATGGTACCTGATTCGTTCGATAGAGACCAAACATTAACATTCTTGCAGTCCACCAAAAAAGGATATCCCTCCCATGGATCATCATCTGAGTTGGATAGTATTTCTTAAAATCTTGACCATCAGGACCCCCCAATGTCGAGTATGGCCACTGGCCAGAGCTAAACCATGTATCAAACACATCACTTTCCTGTTCCCATATTTCTCCACTATTACTTTCTGGCTCACTCTCTCCAAGTGATATTCTCCCATCTCCGTTTACTTTCACTCCAAACTCCTTTTCAAAATCACCAGCTTCCTTTCCTTCATTTTCCATCAACCAATCATGTAACTTTTTTCCTCCACTATACCAAACCGGAATTCTTTGACCCCACCAAAGCTGTCTTGAAATACACCAAGATTGAATATTTTGATAGAAATGCTCTAGAGCTTTTTGTTGGCCCAAGGGAATAATTTTAATATTTCCTTTCTTCAATTCGTTTAGAGCCCCCTTTGCAAGTGAGTCCACGTTAAGGTACCACTGATTTGAAATAATTGGCTCAATTGGTGTCTTACATCTTTCACAGATTGCTACTTCATGCTTGATATTCTCAATTCTTACCAATAGTCCAATCTCGTCAAGTTCTTTGCATAACACCTTTGAACATTCAACTGTCTCCATTCCCATAAATCTATCAGGGACGGAACCAGTCATCTTTCCATCTTCGTCAATAACGTTTACTACATCTAAGTTGTGCCTTTTACCGATCTCAAAATCAACTGGAGAATGTGCTGGAGTGACTTTGACGGCCCCTGTTCCCAACTCCCTATCCGTTTGCTCATCTGCAATAATGGGGATTTCCCTTTCAGCTATTGGTAGGCGAACCTTCTTCCCTACAAATTCCTGGTATCTTTCATCATTTGGGTTTACTGCTACGGCTGTATCCCCGAGCATTGTCTCCGGCCTTGTAGTTGCAACAGTAATCCCCTCTACACCGAATTTCTCTTTTGCTCTGTTTCTATCAGTCCCCTCAACAAAAGGGTACACTATGTATGCGAAAATCCCTCTTCTTTCCTCGTGCTCGGTGTCAATATCAGCCAACGCAGTTTTACACTTTGGGCATTGATTTACAATCCTCTTGTCCCTGTACACCATGCCCTCTTCGTACATTTTGTAGAAAGTGTCATATATTATCCTAGTTAATCTCGGATCAAGTGTGAAAAATTCTCTAGAGTAGTCAGCAGAGAGACCTATTCTTTTCTCATATTCCCTAGCATTTTTCATATTCTCCAAACAGAACTGGTAGCACTGATTATAGAATTCTTTGCGCCCAATCTCTTGCTTGTTTTTCCCTTGCTTTTCAAGAAGTTTTGTGAAGACAGTTTCAGTTTGAATGCCTGCATGATCTTTGCCTGGAAGCAGTAGTACTGGATGGCCAGTCATTCTTTGATATCTCCCAACTACATCATGAAAAGCGTATCCACACATGTGCCCAAGATGAGGGAGACCGTTTGCGTTTGGAGGGGGAAGAGTGATAGTAAAGGGAGATTTAACTCCAATCTTCTTCCCTTCGAGATATTTCCCCATCATGTCTGGATTTGAAAGTCCAGATTCCTCCCAGAGGTGATAAAGCTCGGGTTCTCTTTGTTCTGAATCAAATGTTTTAGGTATTTCTTCTTGCATAACTGTTCTGATTATATCAGGAAAAGGTGATTTAGAAAAAGATTTTTTCTTCTCTTTTTAGAGTTACTTTAACATGGCTCTTTGACAACTATTGGACATGAAGATTTGCAGGTTATATGTCGCACTTTCTGTCCATTCGGAGGCCCTCGTGAAACCTATCTTGGATATCCTTTCTAGGAGGGCTGTTTCATGTAACACGGTTTGTTACGTTCTCCAATCTTGTGTGTAGAGAGCCTCTCAATGTATCTTTTTGCGGGACATGGTATAATGCATGCAATATGGAAAATCAAAATGAAAGAGGTCGGGATTTGTTAAAACTATGCACACTTTCAGGAACGACAGAAATTGGAAGAAACTCCAACTTCGTACAATACAAAGATGAGATTATTATGATCGATGCTGGATATTCGTTCCCTGGGCAGGAGATGTATGGAATTGACTACTTAATCCCAAATATTCAATACCTCAAAAAACAAAAGAAGAATATAAAAGCTATTTTAATTACACACGGTCATCTTGATCACACCGGAGCCCTTCGTTGGATTCTACCAGAGCTTGACTACCCGCCGATATACGCGGGAGGTTTTGCAAAGGCACTAATTCAAGAAAAGCTCAAGGAATACAAGATGGACAAAAAGGTTAAGATTTACAGTGTAGACAGGAGCTCAAAAATACAGATTGGAAAATATTTCAAAGCAACCTTTATAGGGATAAATCACAGTATCCCAGACTCCTTTTCTATTTTTCTCGAATCTCCCAAAGGAAACATATTTCTATCAGGAGACTTTAAATTTGACCTTAAACCTGCGAATGAACCCCAGTCAGATTATGAGAGGTTGAGAGAACTAAGAGGAAGAGTTGATTTGGCCCTAATTGAGAGTACAAATGCAACAGTGCCTGGGAGAGCACCCTCTGAGAGTATGGTTTCTGCAAATCTGGAAGAAATTATTTCTAAATATAACGGTCGCGTAATTGTATCGGCTTTTTCATCCCTTATCACAAGGTTGTATTCATTAATTGAGATTGCGAAGAGAACAAACAGAAAGGTACTTTTAGCTGGAAGAAGTTTAGATCAAGCCATTAAGATTGCAAGGGATCATGGATATATTAAGGCCGAAGATGATATTTTCGTCAAGGAAAAGGATATAAAGAAATATCCTGACAGTAAACTCCTTATACTTTGCACAGGTAGCCAAGGAGAGAGATTTGCTGTACTAAATCGTATTTCATTAAACGAACATAAGGTCATTAAGATTAAGAAGGGGGATTTGATAATCATGTCCTCATCAGAAATCCCAGAGAATATTTCAAATATCGAGAAGATGACTGACAGGCTAATTGCTCTTGGTGCAGATCTTATAAAAGATACCGTTAACAAGAAGATACACTCAACCGGACATGGAAATCAGGAAGATATAAAAGCAATGGTCGAGTTCATTAAGCCAAGAAATATTATGCCTATACATGGATCCTTGACCTTTAGATATTTTAACAAGCAGAATCTTGAGGGATGGGGATTTAATCCTAACAATATTCAACTAACCGATGATGGGCAGATGTGGGAGTATAATGGCAGGTATTGGACGAGAGGAAAAAAGGTAGAGTCTAAGCCAATTCTAATCGACGGACTTGGAGTGGGGGATATTGGAGATATGGTTCTCAAAGACAGGAAACAACTTGCAGAATATGGTATTTTTACCGTAATTTTAAATCTAAGTGCAAATACTCAAAATATTATTGGGAAACCACGATTCCTCTCAAGAGGCTTTATTTATTTCAAGCATTCACAAGACTTGCTCAAAGAGATTCAAAATACAATTTTTGACACTCATAGAGAGTGGGTGAAGTCAGTAGACAAAGCTGAGAAGAAGAAATATGAAAAGCTTCAGACTATGCTCGAAAAGAACCTTGCAAAGGTTATTTACAAGCGAACAGAGAGAGAGCCAATCATCCTTATTGCAATCATTTAGGTTGCCTGTTTTGTATTTTTCTAAATATGATATACTAAACCATAATATGCTCAACCTGCCTTTTTTAGGAAAAAATTCAAGAGTGGAACTAAAGCCAACAGATAATGTTGTTGCATTAGATATCGGAACGGAGCTGCTTAAGGGAGTACTTTTTAGTACGAACAAATTTGGAGTGAATATCAAAAACGTCTCCAGAATCGAGCAACAACAACACGCGATGAGAAGCGGTATAATTACAAACCTTGATATGGTTCTAGCCAACTGCAGACTCACTATGTCCTCCCTAACAGACAGACTCGAAAAAGCAGAATACCCTAAACACATTGTGATGGGTATTGCAGGAGAATATATCCAAGGTGTCTCAATTGTAGTTAACTATCAACGAGATGGGAACTTTGACCAAGAGGTGACTGCAAAAGAAGAGGGAAAGATTTTGGCACAGATAGAAAACAAGATTGAGTCTAGTGGGAAAGAGGACTTAGGAAGCAGAATCGGCCTTACAACCGAAGACATTGAAATCCTTCACCTGACAAAAACTGGCTTGGACATAGGAGGAATGCCTGTTGAGTCATTGGTGGGATATAAGGGGAAAGATGTTAGGCTTAACTACTATGCCTCATTTGCTCCAAAGACGTATGTAGAGGCCCTCAGGAAAGTAGCCTCCGAATTGGAGCTAAATGTATTAGGAATAGTTTCCCAACCATTCGCCGTTGCTAGAGCCTTCACAGGCTCTTCAAACAGGGATTTTTCAGCAATCTTCCTTGACATTGGGGGAGGAACAACAGATGTCGCGATTGTTGAGAAAGGAAATGTTGTTGAAACAAAGATGTTTGCATTTGGAGGAAGAACCTTTACCAAGGAAATCGCAAAGATTGCGAATCTGGAGTTCAGGGTCGCAGAGCAAAGGAAAGTTAAGTATTCTAAGAAGGAATTAAACAGGGAACTTGCAAGAGATACTCAGAAAATCATATATCCTGTTGCAATGCTCTGGATGAAGACATTAAAAGTCGCCCTAGAGCACTGTGACGATGTAAATTCTTTTCCAACACAGATATATCTCTGTGGGGGAGGTTCACTTCTTCCAGAAATTAAGGAAGTTATGCTGGAATTCCCTTGGAAAAAGACATTGCCCTTCCCGGTAATCCCCAAGATTGAATTCTTTACACCAGAAAAACTAGACCATATCTCTGATAGTAGTAAGGATTTAAGGAATGTCTTCGACATAACTCCTGCTGCTCTTTCGAAATTTATTTTTGATATTCATAGCAAAGACCTAAATGGAAGAAGTAAATAACAAAATAACAAAAATTGTAATCAACAAAGAGGATGAGTTGACCGACATAGTTGCCGGAATCATTGATTCGGCAAATGAAAGGGTCTTGCTTACCTTTGCGGAAGAATCTGACTTATTAATCAGCACAGTAAATCTAAGTGTTCTGCTCGAGACCGCCGATGAAAATAACAGGCTCCTAGTTGCCCAGATAATTCAGAACACAACAGGGGTAAGGAATGCAAACAGTGCACATATCACAACAATTGAAACAACGACATTACCTTCAGAAGAGGTTTGGATTAAAGAGGAAGAAAACAGGAATGACAGGATGAATCCTAAAAATGTAGAGCCACAAATTATTAAGGAGAAACAAGAGGACGGTATTAGAATTAATGAGGATATTGAGACAGATGGGTTATCTCCTGAAATTGTACCTCAGCTACCAGAATTCGAGAAGCGGATTGATAAAGGAATGAAGGAGGAAAAAGTGGTAAACAAGAAGAAACCGAAAGGAAATATCTCTCCAAAAACCAAGAAGATACTTCTTCTGTTAATTCCTTTCTTCTTTATCCTAGTAGGGTTGATTGCTTTCATATACTACAAAACAGCCCCACTTGTGAGGATTAGGATATATACGGAATCCCGAGAGGTCTCAATAGAAAAAATCTTTACCGGTGATCCTAATATAAAAGAGATTAATTTTGACGATTTAAAAATCCCAATTAAAGAAGAGACCGTTGAGAAAGAACGCTCTACTACCGTCAAAGCTACAGGTATCGCATACAAGGGAGAGAAAGCAACTGGGAAGATAGTAATTACATACAAAAAAGATGAAGGCTGTACTGGCGTAGAACCAATAACCCTAACCGCAGGAACAGTTGTAATTTCAAATGATGGAAAGTATTTTAAACTTGATAGTCCGCTAACTCTTCAATGCTCACTCACTCCTGTAGAAGCCTCTATCACAGCAAATGAAATTGGAAAAGAATATAACCTTGCCACAGGTACTTCCTTTTCTGTTCAAAACTATTCCAAAAGTGAAGTGTATGCTATGGCACCCAAAGAACTCACGGGAGGAACAAAAGAAGAACATACCGTTCTGCAACAGCAGGATGTAAACAAGGCAATGGAGGAGTTGAAGGAGATTGCTATTTCAGAAGGAGAAACGGAGTTAAAAGATGGATCTGGAGGGTCATGGGAAATTATCCAATCCTCAATCAAAAGCGAGGTAGACAAGAAGAGTATAAAAACAGGAGTAGCAATTGGGGCGGAAGCTAAAGAAACATCTCTAGACCTTAAAGTCATCAGTAAGGCGACATATTTCCTGAAGGAAGGTTTTGATCAAAAGCTTTCTGAGTTGTTAACTCAGGAAGCACAAGCCAAGAACCTCTTTGAAACAGAGAAAGATTTGGTTCTGACATTAAGCGATGAGGTAAACAAGGAGATTACTGTTGTCGGAAACGATGGGGGGAAAACAAGGGTCAAGGTTGTTGCCAAAGCATCGGTAGAGCCAAAAGTTGAGAAGGAAGAGATAATTGCCGAACTGAAGGGAAAGAAATGGGAGGAAGGAAAGAATCTCCTTAAGAAATATATCTTCTCTGACAAGGAAACTGAAATAGTGTTTGAGCCTGAAAATTTTCCACAAGCTCTTCGACACTTCCCAACAAGGCAGGGAGGGATATTAATTGAATTAAAGAGGGCTGATTAAGTACTTTCCTTCTATTACAATTTTTGCTAGAATACCCTTGCGATGTACCTGTAGCTCAATCGGATAGAGCAATTGCCTTCTAAGCAGTAGGTTGTCGGTTCGATTCCGGCCAGGTACGCCACCCCTAAGGTTTTAAAGGAAAATCTTCATCCGTAAAAATTTCGTTCTCCAAAGAACTCTCCATCATACTACTCTCAGAAGATTTTACATTCCTCTCAGAGAATATTTTGGTTATGTCTTCAGAATAGAATATTCCCGTAGATTCAAGAAGCACAAAAAGAATTCCGAGAAGACCCATCATTATAACTATAGTTACTTGAGCGACTGCTTTTGCAATCTCATCACCAAAGATTCTCATTAAAAAATTTACAATCATACCTCCAACTCCAGCAGCTCCAAGCATCCTTACAAGGAAGTTTTTTATGAACTTCTTAAGACCACTCGCCAAAGGATTAATTATCCCTAAAATTTTTTGACTAAGAATATTTACAGGTTTGGTAATTGCAGAAAGCACATTCCCTAGACGAGCTTGATAGAAGAAGTATGCGGAATTCCTCTTATTGATAGCATATTTCTTTTTTTGTGGATCCCATTCAGAAGCCATTTTGAGCAACAGATCCCCATCTAAAAATATCCCTTTGATGAAATTTTTAGGATGGAAGTAATAGAAATTACCTAGCAAGGCACCTATTGTAGTCTTTGCAGGAACAGTAAACTGACCAATTTTCTTTCCAGTATCATCATAAACACTCTCAGATTTTACAATCTGAGTGAAATTTAAATCAGAGTTACCAAATCTTTCCCATTCCCCATTAAATAACTTTTGGCTCAAACCCTCAGCATCTTTAGCCCAATTATATAAAATTCGTGCTCGAGCAACTCGCATTCCCATAGATGTTTCTCCAGAGTGGTTTTCAAGCACCCCTTTAATGGCATCTTTAGCTCTTGATACTGTGTCATAATCCTCATTCTGAATTGCACTCCCCATTACCTCCCCAACAAGGGATGAGTATAGGGCTTTTTCTGCAATATCAACTCTACTATTCTTAGTAGGAATCTCTTGTGTGAGCCTTAGAGTTGCCAGGGAGGCATCTTTTGCGTTAAGTTTGTAATCATTCTTAAGAGTTTTGTATATCTCATTCTTTTGCCTTCTCTTATCTTCATCGCTTTGAAGATCTCTGTCAACAATTCTATGAATTCCCTTATCAAATTGTCTTCTCTCTCCATCCCCTTTAAAATCTACACCTTTCAAAATCTCCGCAACAGCATCTTTCTCATTTCGATAAACTCCCAAATCACTCCCTTTCCCCCATATTTTCTCCGCGACTTTGGTTCTTTCCTTAACATCGCTCAAACCCCCATACTTAAGTCTTTCAACGGTATTTCTAAATCTCTCCTCTCTGCTCTCTATCTTCTGCCCACTCCTAATAGTATCTAAGAGCATATCTTTTGAAAGTCGTGGATCATTTCTTACAAGAGAATCCACAAAAATTCTAATGGCATCATTTTGAACCCTTTCCTCTGCCTTCTCTAAATCTTCCTCATCATCAATACCAAAAACGGCCCATTGCTTGGTTTTCTTTACCTCCTTAAGCTTTTCAACATCGGAGAAGAGAATCCCCATATTCACAGCTGATTTCGAACTAACACCGTTTCTTTTTGCAAAAAGTGAAACTAGGGCACCGTCTATACCGTGATGCAGGTACCCTCCAACTCTTGCAAAATTCTCCTCCGCCCTCGCCTTTGATACTTCCTTTTTTGCGTATGCTGTAGGATCTGAGAACACACCAGACCCCAATCCTGCACGCACACCTCCACCGAAGTCTATAGCTGTTTCTTTAGAAATATAATTATTAATCAGATCAAGACTTCCTTCTAAAGGATATATTGCAGGCTGTGTTCCTATCTCAACTAATGCGGAAAGGTACTCTCCATCCTCATCCGGTCTGGGTTTAGGAAAAGGTTTATTAACTTTCTTCTTTTGAACATTGAAGATAAAGTCAAAAACCTGGTCGTATGGATTTTTTGTTTGTGCTTGATTTGCCATAGGAACTATTTATTAAACATTCCACCTATTAGAGGAATTTTTCCGGCTGTTCTCTTCACGGTATCACCTACGGCAGACATTGTTTTGTTCTCTCCAACCTTAAGGAAACCATTAACCAACGCTGGCGCATTTGCTGCGAACAGATATCCAGCAAACATGAAGATACCCCTAATAGACAGGAGAAGACTTGGCCAGAATACTCCTTTGTTTCCAAAGAAATTGAATTTCCCAGGATCAATATTTGCTCCTAGGTAATTGAAGACATTAAGGATACCAATAATTACTGGGAAAACTAATATATTTGCAGATAAAGCCTTGAACCAATTTCCAACTGCTGAGAAATTTCCAGGAATTGCACCTGAGGCAATCTGCAAAGGCCCTAAAACTATATTAATGAAGATTTTAATATATGTTGTAAGAACTGTAATAAAGAGCTTTACAGAAGCATACAGACATACAACTATGAATAGTAAAATCAAGAAGAAAAAGCCAAGTAATGTAACTTGACCCTTTGAAAGCAGAGCATCACCGGCAGCCTCTATTGGACCAGTGATCTCAACACTCCCCCCAACATTCGCAATAAGGATACCACCTTCTCCCGTCACATCTGCATCAACGATTTCCTGATTGCGGATAGCTTCTACAACCTTTGAAGATTCAAACAATTTATATGCCCCTGTAATCCAGAGTAGACTCGTTCCAACGCCTCCATTTTTCTCCCATATACCTGACATACCCTCAATTCCATTTGCCAAAAAGCCCCCAATAAAAGGAACTTTTCTTACTCCCTTAGAAATTGTGTCAAAAGGATTAAAAGAGAACATCAGCTGATCATTTAATCTCCCAATCCCCTTTATATCCATTACTGCTGGAGAAGGATCTCCTGCAGCCTCTTGTGCCGAAATAAAGACCCTCTCAACTATTTTCATACTAGTTCGACCTAAATCTAACATGATTCCTGCTATGGCAAAACTAAATGTAACTAATACCAAGCAGATAATTAACTGAGGAATTGAATTCCCTATCGAAACAATTACTTGCCCTCCAAGCTTATTTCTGAACATAATCATGAAACCAATAGCAATCATTGCTAATACAAAAAATACATATGCTAAATTTCTTGATTGACCCCAAAGCTTGTCTAATTTCAAAGTATCTTTTAGATACGTATACCCACGAATATCAAGAGCAGGAGCATTCTCTTCGTCTTGGACTATCTGATTTATATCGTCGTCAATGTCCTCTAGTTCCTTATCACTAGTATCGTCTTTAAACAGTAACTCCTCCAACTCCTTACTTCTTTTCCCACTTTCCTTTTCTGGATCAGTGTCCTCCAATGCAAATGTCTTGTTCTTCTCATAACCTGGAATGAATTCCAGAGCAAGATGCTCGCCGACACCTAATGAGGGAAATACTGCTAATAAATCATTATTTCCTTTCTCGACCATTCCCATTAGGCCTGTACTACGAAAAGAGCTCGATTTTGAAGCGGCAACATTATCCTTTACGCAATATGCATTATCACCCATAAAAAAGGAATATATATTTGAAAGAGTGGCCAAGGTCTGAGCTTTTTTTATAGAATCAAGACTCTGTTCTTGCCCTGTTATTGCCTGACTAGTATTCTTTATCTCTTCGTAGGCAGCAGAGAGGTCAATACATTTCTTACCATCTTGTTCTTTTATAAAAGCTGACTCCGATGCCATTGATGCAAGAGGAGAGATAACCAAAAGAAGAAGAGAAAAGAAAACCTTTTTTAAAGTCTTCATTAATTTTAATAATAAATTTATTTATACTCAATCTGCTTAATATATTGTTCCCAGTCACACATTTTAGGAGTATTTGTGGATATGCACCTATATTCTGTTATAGTCTTTTCTCTAAAATATACATCTACATAATCAAGAAATACACATTTTCCAATTTGATTTTCTACTTTACAGTCAATTAATACAAACAGGGGGCTTTCGTTTTCCCCCTTCATCCAATTTACCCAGTTGTCACAAAGAAATACCTTATACCCTAAATTAGATGAATCCTTAATTACACAATTTTCTTCATCCCATGCAAAGAATGAATTTTCATTCCTTATCCCATAGGCATAAACAATCTTTGAGTCATTGAGAATATTTGCAAGCAAGTTAATATCTTTAAAATTCTTTGAATTAGATATGTTTCCATAGATTAATGAATTTTTCGTTGATATATAATCGGAGAAAACCTTAATGCTAGGAATATAACCA
>CAZVQY010000002.1:20236-45404 GCA_964629715.1 uncultured Candidatus Saccharibacteria bacterium | reverse complement strand
GGTATTTGGGCTTTCCATGCCTCATATGCTTGCACGACAGCTACAGCTCCTGCTTTAGTCCCCATCGGATGAGAATGTACTCCTCCTCCCATTGTAGTAATGAAATCAGGAGTTCCAATAATATCCAAAAACTTACCAATTAAGACTGGATTTAACCCTCCAGAGATAATTGGACATGTCTTTTTCATAATCCTCCAATATCCAAAATCTTTGTAATCTTGACCCTTAGCTTCCTGCTCAATTGCTAATTTCAAGTCGGAATCCCTTTCTGGAATCTCCGACCATACTTGTCTAAAGAAATCTCCTTCGGCATATAGATTAAGTGCTTGTCTTGCTGCCATAATATCCTCTTTCGGGGAGCCTGCCATCTTACCTACTGCCGCTGTACCTGTATGGATACCTGACGCTCCTGCCAATCGTGCAAATTTTGTTAGAACTGGAACTGTAAAACCAAATGGAGACTCATCTCTTGTGAATGCACCATGGCCTGCTCTGTGAAAGTGAAGGAATACATCTGGATAGTGCCTTCGAACTGTTTGTACTGCCATCCAACCCGCTGTTATCCCATCAACAAGGAATGCATAACTACCTGGTTTCATTACAGACTGGATATAATCTGCCCTTTTCAGCATAGTATCAAAATCTGCGGATGAGATGTTGAAAGAATGAACTTTTGTTTTGCCCATTTCCATCTCGACCCTATCCATAGCATACCTTACATCTTCAACCATTCTTTCGAAGGGAGCGAAGTCCTGGTCCGCCTGTGGTTCGTCATTTTTTACAAAGTCACCGCCACCAGACCAAAAGTCATAGCAAAGCTCTGCATATTCTGATGAGGTAAGACCTATTTTGGGCTTAATGATTGTACCAAAGATTGGCCTTTTCTCAATTTGAAGATAATCTCGCATATTATCAATCGTATAATTCGGACCATCATAATGGACAAGCATCTGGGGGGGGAAGTATACATCTAGAAGCTTACATTCTTTTACTGAAGACATCCCCAAAACATTCCCTACTAGAAATGTAAGAATGTTCTGAATATTTCCACCTCTGTCAAAAATTCTCCATGGATATGCTATCCAAACAAGATTCTGGCTCTCATCAATTCTATAGATGACAGCATTCATACTTTCTGAGAAGTTTGTTGAAGTCCCAACTTTTACATTTGAACCAGTGGATGATTCTGCTGCGACCTCACTTGCTATATCGTCAAGTGCTACTCCCTCTTTACCTCTAATCCTATATACAGCCAAAAGATATTGGCCATTAAAAACCATCTGATTGCCTAACTGAATATATTGTTTTTGCATACCTTGGACAGTTTATTTTAAGCTAATTTAAGAATACAACATCCTTGAGACTAGGTCTAGGGCTGCTTACTTTCTATTTTTACATCTTTACAAACAAACTTTTTCATACCTGAGGATTTATCGCATGTATTCCCAGAAAATCCTTTTAACAGTGAAACTCCAACTGGTAAAGCCTATTTGAAGATTGAACTAAAGGAAATAAGAAATTTCTCAACAAGAGGTCCCGCAAAGAGAGACAGTTATACTTTCTTGTAACAGAAGACTTTGTCTCCCTCTCTTGCATCTACAGCGTCAGCCAACTGAATTCCACATTCAAACCCAGCTTTAACTTCACTAACCTTATCTTTATTAATCCTTAAGCTCTTTATCTTGCTCTCACAAAGGATTTCATCATCCCTTACAACATATACCTTGCAATCTTTTTTCATGATTCCCTTCTCCACTTTGCTCCCCAATACTGTACTACCATCCGAGAGAGTGAAAATAGTTCTAATAACAGAATCTCCAATCTCTTCCTCTGTTTCCTGAGGAAGCGCCATAACAGCTAGTGCTTCTTTAATCTCTTCAAAAATTCTATAAATAATGTCATATGTCTTAACCAATACCTTGTTCTTCTTGGCAAAATCAGAGACTCCAGCCTCAATACCCACCTCAAAACCGAGTATAATCGCTTTAGAAAGATTTGCATATTCGACATCCCGAAGAGTGATATTACCAACCCCCGAATCGATAATTTTTACAGTAAAATTATCTTCAACTATCTTACTTAGTATATTCTTTATTGCTTCCAAAGAGCCTTCAGAAGAGCTCTTTACAATCACATTCAAGGTACCACCCTCTTCATCTCCCTGCTCACTACTTGAAAAGAAATCCTCCAACGACATCTCCTCATCTTCCACCAACCCCTGTTTCTCAACCTTAATTATAGCCTCTAAAAGCTTCTTATCATTCTTTTCCAAAATATATCCTGCTGTACCAAGCTCTAGAAGATGTGAAAGACCAATAATCTTGCCCCCACAGCCACATTCAAAGCTACAAATCGAAGTTCCTTCTTCGGTAACCATGCCTTTTACCTTCTCCAAATACAACTTATCATCAACTTTATATCCAAACCTCCCACCTTGACATATCGTACCTTGAGAGAGAACTACAGAAGACACATTCCCCTTAAATTTATCCTTAATTGATTCTAAGACAAATGCTTTCCCAAGAACTCCTTTCGGCAATGTTACTCCCTCTCTTAAACCTTCAACCTCTGCAACAAGAAAAATTAAATCCAAAAGCTCGGGAATACCTTTTCCCGTCTTTCCAGAAACCTCTATTACTGGGATTGAACCACCCAAGCCCTCAATCTGCAAACCTGCATTAACAATATCTCTCTTGATTTTATCTAGATTGACATCAGGGAGATCAACCTTGTTAATGACTACAATTGGCTTAGCTTTTGAGGATTTAATAATTTCAATAGACTCTTTTGTCTGTGGTTGAACTCCATCGTTCGCAGCTACAATGAGGAGTACGATATCTGCAATATCTCCACCTCGGGATCTCATCAAGTCAAAAGCCTCATGACCTGGAGTATCGATGAAGGTGATTCTTTTCCCCTTTCCATCTAGATTGATGGTGAATACTGAGACTTTCTGTGTGATTCCTCCTGCTTCAATACCTTGGACATTACTCTTCCTGATATTATCTAGGATTGTAGTCTTACCATGGTCGACATGGCCAAGTATTGTGACAACTGGTGTCCTTGTTGCACTATTCTGTTTTGTACTTTTAGTACTCTTAGCCATTTCTCTATATTTAAACTAATATTACTCTTTTTTTGGTTTTTCATCTTCCTCAGGTTTAACTTCTTCGATAACTTCTTGTACTGAGACTTCCTCTACTTCTTCGTCCTGGACATCCTCTTTATTATTCTTCTCATTCTCGATAGAATCTGGGTCTGAAGGAACGATATCAATCTTATATCCTGTCAATTTCCATGCAAGTCTAACATTCTGCCCTTCCCTACCAATCGCTAAAGATAGCTGATCATTAGGGACAGTTACTGTTGCAGTATCATTAGTAATCTTAACATCATCAATTTTCGCAGGACTTAGTGAATTTGCAATAAATTTCTCTGAATCCTCATCCCATTCAATTATATCAATTTTCTCTTCTCCAAGCTCATTCATTACATTTGCAATCCTAATGCCTCTCTGACCAACACATGATCCAATTGGATCAACACCTTCTTGGTGTGAGGTAACTGCCATTTTGCTCCTAGAGCCTGCCTCTCGTGCAATCGCTTTCACTTCTAAAACACCAGATTCAATCTCCGGGACTTCAAGCTTAAACAAGCCAACTAGGAAATCTGGGTCTGACCTTGAAACAATCATCTGAGAATCGACAATATCCTTAAGCAAAACCTTGTACCTATCTCCCAATCGATAAAATTCATTAGGAATCTGCTCTTCTTGGGGCATTATAGCTGTCGCTTTTCCAATTTCAAACAATACTTCACCCCTTTGCATTCTCTGCATAAGAGCAGTAAATATATCACCAACTTTATCACTATATTCACTTATGACAGCCTGCTTCTCTGACTCTCTTATCTTCTGCAAAATCACTTGTTTCGCTGTCTGAGCTGCAATCCTCCCAAAGTCTTCAGAAGGCATCTCTATCTGTACTGCATCTCCTATCTCAACATTTGGGGAAATCATCTCCGCCTCAGAAAGAGAAATCTCTTTTTCAGCATCCTTAGTCTTCTTTACAACCTCTTTTGACGCGATGAGCTTAAACTCCCCTGTTTCCCTATTTAACTCAACAGACCAATTTGGCTGCTTATCTTCTTCAGGCATTTCCAATCCAAACTTCTCTTTTTTGAATGCAACAAGGATAGCTTCCTCAAGAGCTTGAAAAATCTCTTCTTTATCTATTCCTCTCTCTGCAGAAATCTGATTTATTGCAGTTATAAATTCTGATGTCATTGACATATTATTAATATTACAAATATTATCTATATAAAAGTATTTCTAAAAAAAAAGGTGAGTTTTACCCTCACCCTTTCCTTTGTATTACTTTCCAATTTCAGTATAGCACACAAGGGAGATAATCGCAAACCGATGGGATATAGATTACTAACAAGTACTATTCAGCTTTTAGATTTTCCCAGAGTTCCTTTTCACGCCTGTTCAGTCTTGTTGGTATCTCTATATTAACCCTGACATAATGATCCCCTCTATCTTTGGGAGAATTAAACAGAGGTACTCCCTTTCCTTTCAATTTGAAAATGGCTCCTGGCTGAGTCCCCTTTGGTATCTTCAATTTAACATCTTCAAAGATTGTCTCAACTTTAACGACATCACCTAATACTGCTGTATACACAGGGATTTCTATTTCTGAATATATGTTATTTCCTCTCCTCTCAAATTTTGAAGAGGCTTCAACATTTATCTCTACATACAAATCACCCGCAGTACCACCATTTCTTCCTGCATTCCCACCACCTCTAAATCTTAAAACCATACCATCATATGCACCAGCTGGCACTTTTATATTAACGGCTTCCTCAACATTCTTCACTCCGCTACCTCCACATTCCTCACACGGATCATCTATTACGGAACCACTACCACCACAATTCTGACAAGTTCCAACAACACTCATCTGTCCAAAAATGGTATTCCTGACCTGCTGACTCTGTCCAGTACCCTTACAAACAGGACACTCTTTCTTTTTTCCTGATTTACTACCACTACCATGGCACTTCTCACACTTGGCCTCCCTCATCACCTTAACCTTAAACTCTCCACCTTCCATCGCTTCGTTAAAGCGCAGCTTTATCCTATACCTTATATCCGAACCAGAGTTGTCAAAACCTCTCCTCCCTTGTCCAAAATCAAACCCAAACCCACCACCATTCACACTCCCACCAAAAAATGTGTTAAAGATATCCCCCATATCAAATGGTGCACCACCGAAATCCGAATATCCCCCAGAAGCCCCTGGATTAAAACCTGCTGTACCTGCATGACCAAACTGGTCATATGCAGACCTCTTTGATTCATCTGAGAGTACCTCATATGCCTCCTGAACCTCCTTGAACTTATCTTCTGCATCATTTTCCTTGTTTACATCAGGATGATATTTCTTGACAAGTTTTCTATATGCTTTTTTAATTTCCGGAGCAGAAGCCTTTTTATCAACTCCTAAAACTTCGTAATAGTCTCGTTTTTCCATAGCTTAAGAATTTTAGCAAAGATTGGCATTAATTGCTAGCCCCTCGACAATGAAGATGGTTTAATGTCCTTATGAAATCTGATATATTAGAAGAATGGAGAACAAATGGAATGTAGACACTGAAAATACTAAGAAGGTTAGAAATACAAGGATTGTTATTTCGATTGTCCTTGCTTTTGCTGGACTAAGTATCATTGCAAGCCAAGTAATTCCACTCCTTAAGTCATATGTTGATGGGGCAATTATGCAAAAAAGAGGAGAGGTAAAGGTTGAACCAGTGCCAGAATCGTACAAAAAATATATTGAGGACGAGTTTGCATACTATGATCCAGGGAGTAGTTATTTTGCAAATCTTGCTAGGCAACTTGGAGTATTAGGAATCTCAACTTATGCCGCAGAGACAACTATTCAGAAGCCAATAGAGATTGATTCATCATATAACAAAGATATGTATATCAGTATAGATAGTATTGGAATAAAAAATATTAAAATTTCTCCAAACGTTGAGAGTGCAGACGAGAATGTATATAACAGATATCTCAAATCTGGAGTGGCACACTTCAAAGGTACTCCACTTCCAGGGGATGGAGGAAACTCCTTTATATATGGACACAGTGCAGTTGAAGCATTCTTTAGTAGACATAAGGACTATCCAGAAACGATCTTTTCAAGGTTGGACGGAATTGATGTAGGACAAAGGGTCTCCATTCAGCGGGATGGAGGAACATTAGAGTATGTAGTCAGGAGCAAGAAGATTGTTGACCCTACTGACTTTACTGTTCTCCAGCCAATTCAAGACAAAGAGAATGTGACGCTAATGACATGTTGGCCACTTGGGATAGGTACAAAGAGATTAATAGTAGTTGCCGAAAGGAAGAATTAACTTAACTAGGATATAACAATGACAAACATATTTAGTAAATTATCATCACCTACCTCTACAGCTCAACCTATGAAGAAGAAATTGCCTCTCCCAGTTATGGTATTAGGAGGAGTCGCAATAATATTAATAATACTCATAATTATCCTTTTCATTGCAAATTCAAATAAAAATAAGAGTCCAGATAGCTCAAACAACACTCCTACAACAGGGAAAACAGGAGGCAATATTACACTTGCATATTGGGGTCTCTGGGAACCCGAAGAAGTTTTGGCTCCAATCATTAAGGAATTTGAGGATCAGAATCCTGGAGTGAAAATTCAATACTCACAACAGAGATTCTCCAATTATGAATCAAAGACCTACACTAGACTTCAGCAATCAACTTCATCTTCTGAACCTTCTCCAGATATTCTAAGAATTCATAATACATGGGTTCCAAAATATAGCAAATATCTCTCATCGCTCCCAAGTTCAATAATGTCTACAGAGGAATACTCTCAGATTTTCTACCCTACAGCAATATCTGATTTCACAGGGAAAGATGGGAAAATATACGCAATTCCTTGGGAGATTGATGGCTTAATGGTTTTCTATAACAAACAACTCCTAAGCAAAGAGGGTGTCGATGAGCCCCCAAAGGATTGGGACTCATTTATTGAATTAGCGTATGATTTAACGAAAAAGAGTAGTTCAGGAGCCATTGATCAATCTGGATTGGCAATGGGAACATCAAGGAATATACTACACTCGGCAGAGATTCTTTCATTCCTTCTACTTCAAAACAATATTGAGATTATCGATGAAACAAGAACTACTGTCTCATTAAACAATTCAAGGGCGATTAGCGTATTTGAGATGTATACCAACTTCGCCAAGGGAGAAGGAGCAACTTGGTCTCCAACCCTCAGAAGCGATCTTGAAATGTTCTACTCTGGAAAGCTAGCGATGATGATAGCTCCAAGCTGGAGAGCATTTGACATAATCAATGCTAATGCTTCAATTGAATTTGGCACTTCCCCTCTTCCCCAGCTAACAGCAAACGAAGAGGAGGTTTATTTCTCAACATATTGGGGAGATGCTGTCAGCAAAGATTGCAAGAATCCTGAGATGGCATGGAAATTTGTAAGGTTCCTTGCTGAGAAAGAACAACAGTTAGAAATATTCTCAAGCTCTGTTACAAATGGGCAGAGAGCTTTTGGAGAGCCATATTCTCTTATTGAGCTAAACGAAGAAATTGCAGGAAGACCATATGTTTCTGCAATTGCGGAGATGGCTCCATATATGAAATCTTGGCAGATGGGAGATGAGTCCAATGTAAAGGGGTATTTGAACGAAGCAGTAACGGCAATAGTGGAGAATGACGCAAGGGTAGAAGTTGCACTTAAGAGTGCTGAAGGGAAAATTAATGAGAAACTTGCACAAACGAATAAATAAACAGTATCATATTAAATAATGCCCAGGAAAATTAGAAATAGAAAATCTAGACAAACATCGGTCATCATGGTAAGCATCTTTCTTCTGCTCTCTTTGCCACTTGTTGTATATGGTTTATTTCAGAAATCATTTGATATTAGAAACCAAGCATATGACATGTTAGAACTGAGTGAGAAGAATCCCTGCATAATCACTTTCCCAAATGTTAATCCATATTCACTAGAAGTTGGACAGAGTGTAAGAGTGCAGGTTGATGCAAAATTTAGTAATTCTGGCATCAAGAAATTAGAGGTGTCTGATTCAACGGGAAGGAATATATACTCAGAAGAATTTGCAGACTCGCCACTCCAAGTGGGTACTAATTTCGTTCTCACCCCACAGAAATCTGGACAGATTGATATTCTTGCAATGATTGAGAAAACTGATGGAGGAAGTACAGGATGTAAGATTAGTAGCCCATATGATGTGAAAGGTTTAAGAGCAATTGCTAGCAATGGATCCCCTGAATTTACCACCAACCCTACTCAATCGAAACCTTCCCAAGATATTAAGACAGGGACACAGTATGAATATCAGCTCTCTGCCTTAGATACTGACAAAGATAGAATTAACTATTCATACTCTTTTACACCTAGGGCGGATTGGTTAAAGGCTGTTGTAATTGAGGATGGCTCCAATGGGAAACTTTCTCTCACTTTTAGAGGATATACTGACAAGCCCGCTAGCTATTTAGCCAATGTAATAATTCATGATGGGTATAGCAAGCATGTTAGATCCCAATCGTGGGTAATTAGTGTGGGACAAGCAGAAAACGATATCCCAAAAGTGAAAATTATTGAACCAGAGGGATCTTTCAGAATTGATGCTGGCAAAACTTTTGATAGTGCGTGGGAGGTTTCAGACTTAAACCATATCCCCTCTTTCGAACTCTTTATGACCAAGAATGTTACAGATGAAAAATCATGGAAGAAGATAGGAGAAACACTCCCATATAATGTTCTTTCTTCCTCTCTCTCTACTGAGAATTTAGAGTCTGGGACATATAAACTTGTTGTTAGAGCCACAGATAATCAAACACCACCTAAATCTGGGTTGGGTGTTTCTCCCGAAATCATTATTTCAAGGGTTTCTGACAATATCCCACCTAGTGATGATGTTGTAATTCTAGGAGAACCACAAGTTATCAATATGTCACCATCAACAGAGGATATTGTCTCTAATCCTAGAACTACAATAAAAGGGACTTTGGTTGCAAGCGAAGATGCAGAGATTAATGAATCCTCCATTGTTTTCAAGGTTGATGATAAAGATGTAACAGATAAAATGAAGATAAATAAGATTTCTACAGTTGAATATACACTAATATATCAACCCGTTGAAGACCTTGTGGATGGTACTCATAAGGGAGAAATCTCTTTTAATGACACCAAGGAAAAAGGTGTTGAGAAGAGTTGGGATTTCACAATCAATACAACAAGCGATTCTGCTGGAACATATAATATATTGGGAATGGAGATAAGCAAGAGAACCGTACTCATTATTGGTATCGGGATTCTGCTGATTGTAATAGCAATCTGTATCCCACTTCTTATTGCTGCCATATGGGGAAAAGGGAAGAAAGAGAGAGAAGAAACAACCTATATCACTAGAAATACTCCTTCAAGCATTGAATTTGCAAAAGAGCAATTCATCCCTCCTGCTACTGATACAGGTGTGAGGAGGATGGTAGAAGCAGAGATAACGAAGCCTGATTACGAGATATCTAAGGGGGAGGAAGTCACAACTCAGGAGAAGCCGAAAGAAAAAGAAATATACTCCAGCATTCCCTTGATTGAGACAGAGCCAATAGTTGTTCCTTATACCAATCCTGAGCCTAATATTGCTACAGAGCCTGTCCCAAAAATTGAAGAGCCTATGCCTTCTGTCGAAGCTAAAATCCAACCACCTAAAATAGAGCCAATCATCTCTTCTGAACCCGTAACCGTTATTGAAGAACCAAAATCAGCATTCGATGTAAAGATTCAAGAACCAATACAAGAAGTACAATCCTCTCCAATGCCAGCAGAGCAGATCCCTGAGCCAGAGGCCCCAGATCCATCCGCATTCACAAAGATTGCAGAGCAGATAAAGCAACAAGCAGAGGGAGATAGTACTAACACCTAGAAATTGGTATAATCTCGATACAATGAAAAATTTTTCATATAAACAAATCTCTGAAAAATATCTAGATTTTTTTGAAAGATATGAACATAAAGTAATTCCTAGCGCTCCTCTAGTTCCAGAAAATGATCCTTCAGTACTTTTTGTTAATGCAGGCATGATTCCCTTGGTTCCATTTCTGAATGGACAGGAACATCCAGAAGGAAAAAGACTTGTAAATATTCAAAGATGCATAAGGACAGCAGATATTAACGAAGTTGGAGATGATTTCCACTGCACAGCATTTACAATGTTAGGAAACTGGTCATTAAATGATTATTTCAAAAAAGATGCTATTAAGATGACCGTAGAATTTTTTATTGAAGAACTAGGATTGGATATACATAAAATGTATTCGACGATATTCAAAGGTGAAAATAATATCCCTAAAGATAATGAATCAATAGAAGCATGGAAAGAGATATTCTCCAAATATGGAATCGATGCAAAAGAAGGACAAGAAATCAAACCCTTAGGAAAAGAGGATAACTGGTGGGGATTAGAATCAGGAGGACCTTGTGGCCCAGATTCAGAGATCTTCTATGATTCGGGAAATGAACAATATGTTGAAATTGGGAACAATGTCTTCATGGAGTATAAAAAAGTTGGAGATGACATTCTTCCTCTAGGGAGACATAATGTTGATTTCGGGGGAGGATTAGAAAGATTGACCGCCCTTCTTCAATCTGTAGATTCAGTATACGAAACAGATATATACAAACCAATAACAGAGAAAATTAAAGAGTTGTCATTGATTCAAAATACTAAATCTCAAAGAATAGTTGTGGATCATATAAAAGCCGCAACATGGATAATAATGGATGGCATTGAGCCTTCAAGAACTCAGCAGGGATATATACTTAGGAGACTAATCAGGAGGGCAATTAGGCATGGGAAGAAACTGGGAATTAATAAACCATTCATCAGAGAAATAGCGGAAGTGGCAATCGAGCAATTCAGAGACATTTGGAGTGCACTCGAAACAGGGAGAGAACATATCCTCAGTGTAATGGAAGAGGAAGAGAGGAAATTTGATAAAACATTAGATTCTGGATTAAAAGTATTAGAAAAAATGTTAAATAGGAATGGCGAAATAACTGGGGGAGACGCTTTTCAGCTCTACGAAACATATGGCCTACCCCTTGAATTAACTGAAGAGATACTACAAGAAAAAAACTTTTCTATTGAAAATATTGATGATTTCAAAAGGGCAGAAGAGGAACACCAAGACAAATCTAGAACTGCCTCGAAAGGACTCTTCAAGGGAGGTCTTGCGGACACTTCTGAAAAGTCAATTAAATACCATACAGCTTCGCATCTTCTCCTCGCTGCCCTAAGAAGGGTTCTAGGAGAGCATGTATACCAGAAAGGTAGCAATATTACCCCAGAGAGACTGAGGATGGATTACCCTAATGACACCTTCCTTACAGAAGAGCAGGTTAAAGAAGTTGAAGATTTAGTTAATAAGCAGATAGAAAAAGGATTAAAAGTCGGACATAAGGAGATGCCAAAAGAAGAAGCCCTTAAGATTGTTCCTTTTGCAGCATTTTCAGAAAGGTACCCTGACATGGTAAATGTATACTACATAGGACCAGAAAATAATCCATACTCCATGGAAATCTGCAATGGGCCACATGTTGAGAACATTAGTGACTTGGGAAAATTTAGAATAACAAAACAAGAAAATGTTGGTGCAGGGATTAAAAGAATTAAAGCAATATTAGAATAAATATGGCAGTACAATACCCAATCCTAGCAATTGACTATGGAGAAAAACACTTTGGTCTTGCGATATCAGATTCAAGAGGAATCATAGCATCCCCTCTAGAAGTTTTATCATTAACAAAGAATAAAACAAGGGAAGATATTATCGAGGAGATACTTGAGTTAGCAAGAGAAGAGAAGGCAAAAAGCTTATTAATTGGTATTCCACAAGCATTTACAGATTCACAAAGTGAAACTGTAAAAAAAATAGAGAAATTCATAGTCGCTTTGAAAGAAAGGACAAACCTAGAGATTAGGACCTACGATGAAAGTTTCTCTACAATTCAAGCACAAAATATGTTAATATCGTCAGGACAAAACACAAAAAGTTCTCGAAAAAAGATAGATAAAATTGCAGCTACAGTATTTTTACAAGAATTTTTAAATTCAAATTCTGAGAATAATGAAAAAAACTTTTAGCGCCCTCTTAACAATTGCAATCCTTTTAGGGATGATTTCATTCTTCTTCTACACAAAAGCTTTGGATACTGCGAACACAAGTGATTCAGAGAAAATTTCTTTCAATATCCAAGAAGGAGAAACTGTTGATTCAATTCTTCAAAACTTAGTAAGCGATGGTCTCTTAAGAAAAAGTTTTGTAACTTTCACAAAAATCTATCTTAAAACAACTGATAATGCTGCGAAGATACAGGCCGGGAACTACAGTATCCCTAAGAATTTGAGTATAAAAGAACTAATTACAACCTTACAAGATGGGAAAGAACAGGATATTTGGGTTACTATCCCCGAAGGATTAAGAAAAGATGAGATTGCAAAGATAATCAGCACAGAGTTATCTAAGATTGAGACCTCCTCTTTCTCTTCAGAGGAGTTCCTTACCTTAACAACGGATGAGGAATTTATTGGAACCCTTGAATTAACCCCCCCAGTAAAGGATCTTGAAGGATTTCTCTTTCCTGATAAGTATGCGTTAGCACCAAACAGTACTACAAAATCTGTGATTGAAGTTTTAGTGAATAATTTCAAAAAAAAGGTTAAGACTGAATACTCATATGATGATATTGTGATGGCAAGTATAGTTGAGAGAGAGGGATATACTGCACAAGACAGACCAATTATTGCAGGCATATTACTTAAGAGATTAAGCGAGGGATGGTTACTCCAAGCTGACGCCACACTTCTCTACCCCGTAAAGGATTGGAAACATGATATAACTGTACAAGACAAAGGAAATGATAATCCATATAACACATATAAAAAGAATGGATTGCCCCCTACTCCAATCTGCAATCCAGGAATTCAAGCAATAGATGCAACTAGAAATCCAGAATCCTCATCTTACTATTTCTATATTCACGACAAGGATGGAGTTCCCCACTACGGAGCTACGCTAGATGAGCATAACGCAAATGTAACCAAATATCTTAGATAATTTTTTATACATACTGACCCATGGTTCTGGATATCGACCTGAATGAAGGAGAATTAAAAAACATCAAACCTAAAGACCCAACATCTTTCAAAGTGGCCCCTGGTAAAAGGAAGGATGGGAAGAAAAAACCGTTTCTAAAAGGCCTCCTCATTACTCTCCTTATACTTCTTCTTGGAGGATTAGGATATTCTCTTTGGAGAGGTATTTCCATAACTAACACAATTGGGCTAAAGATTAACCCAGTGGAACTAATTAAAGAAAAGGATCCAGAACTCAAAAAAGATTCCGAGGGAAAACATACCAATGTTCTCATTGTGGGGGTGGATAGCAGAAATGGAAGTGATATATCAAATACAGACACATTAATTGTTGCTTCGTATAATTATGAGACAAAAAATCTTAGCATGATATCTATACCTAGGGATTTCCATGTTGAGATTAATCCTGATACCAAATGGTTTGCAAGAATTAATTCTGTGTACCCTTCTGCAGAGGGAAAAGCTAAAGGAACAGGATTTAAGGCATTACAAAATACAATCAAAGATATAACTGGGTTAGAGACTCAATATTATGCGCTGGTAGACTTCAAGGCATTTGTAGAGATTATCGACAGGGTTGGAGGAGTTAATATCAATGTTGAAAATAGCTTCGTTGACTATAATTATCCAGATGGAAGAAAACACAAAACTGTTAAGTTTACCGCAGGTCCTCAGTTAATGGATGGAGATACAGCTCTAATGTATTCAAGATCAAGATACTCCCAAAATCTTGTTGAGAACGGCGACTATGCAAGGGCAAAAAGACAACAGAAAGTTATCCTTGCCCTTACAAACAAAATTTCTCAAGATGAAACATTCAAAGATCCTCAGAAAGTAATGGGGGTCATCTCTTCATTAGTAAATAACATCAAGATATCAGAATTCACTATTACCGATATTCGTGCTGGAATTAATCTCCTTCAAGATTTTACAACAGAAGAGAGAAAAACATATTCCTTCGTGCTAGATCCATCCTCTGGAGCAAAGGAACTCATTGAGGTAAAAACTATGCCAAGTGGAGCGTTTGCTATCGGACCAAAGAAAGGGCTTGGAGAGTATGAAGACATTCGAAAATTTGTGAAGGCCGTTGATATGAACCCGAAATTATATGCAGAGAAACCTACAATATATGTTCATGATATTGGTCTAGGCTACACAGAAGTTACTAAGAAGATAGAAGAGCTGAAAAAAGAAATTCCATATATTAAAATATCTCGTGCCCCTACCCTCTTCAAAGATAAAGACGGGAACTATGTATATTCAAATGTTGATACTTTCCCAGAAACAATTAATAGTTTTGCGAAATATCTAGGAACAGAGAATAAAATCAAACCTGAATTCATTACCTCAGTCTCAAATGGAGATGGAGTAATTATCCTCCTTGGGAAACCTACTCAATTAAGCACTTCGGAAAGTGAAATATAAACTATTTCATGGTTCTTCTCATTACCTCTCTCTTGAGGCTTCTCACGAGTATATTGATACTATCAAGGGCAAGAAGATTGGCATTGAATTATTAACAGTAAATGCTGACACTTTAGACTCACAAACTATCCTAGACACGCTAACCTCTCAGAACCTTTTTGTCCCCGAAAGAATACTTTTTATAAAACGACTCTATAGAAACAAAAAGAAAGATGACCTTATACCTATAATTACAAATATCCTAGAAAATTCAACATCTAAGGACAGAATTATTGTATGGGAAGATCAGAAAATAAAGTCCAACACCAAATACTACAAATTTTTCAATAAGGAGAACAATGTTGAGGGATATGATGAATTGAATAAAAGAACATTCTCCACATGGTTAAAAGGGGAACTAAAGAAACAGAACATCAAGATGGATACTGTGGCAACAAAAGAGATTGCAGAGAGAACAAACTATGACCCAGAAAGGTGCACAAATGAGTTGAAGAAGCTAAAATTATTAATCGACGAGGAAGAAATTCACAAGGAAGATATTGAGAAACTAATTACAAATACACTGGAAAGAGATATATGGGCATTGATTGATTCCATCAATGAAGCAGACACGAAAAAAAGTACCAAGATTTTAGAGAAGCTTCTTTCACAATCAGTTGATGTAAATTACATAATTCCCATGATTGCAAGGAATCTAAGATTGATTACTCTAACAAAGCATCTTCTAGAGGAAGGAAAATCCTCAAGGGAGATTGCTACTATTCTAAAGATTGCCCCTTTTACTCTTCCAGCACTCATTAGATCTTCAAAAGAATATTCAGAGAAAAAGATTCGTTACCTCTATACAAAGCTATCCAATCTTGATTACCAAATAAAAAAGGGATTAATAGAGCCAAGACTAGGAATAACGCTACTTTCATCTGTTTTTTGATTCTTTAATTATTGACACAAAACACTTATTTTACTAGACTTTACTAGGGCGGATACTGCTAATTTTTGGGCATACTCATAAACAAGATGGAGACAGAGGTAAAAAGGGTTACCACTACAAGAAAATCAAATAAAATTGTCACTACACTCTTAATCATTGCAGGAATATTAGGATTCATTCTAATCCTTGCAGCGATATATTTCTACAAAATTAAACCTGCTACTGAGAAAGAAACAATTGGAGTGAAAACTTGTACCTGCTACATCATCGATCCCAATGAAGCCTCTGAGTGTGGGAATCCAAGTAAAGGCTTCAGTTTCTCCCAAAGTACAATTAAGGAAAATGAAACCTGCCCTGCATGTACTACATCCAACTTGGATATTTCAAAGTTAGCAACGGGCACAAAGAAAGAGGACTTTATTGCTTGCAAATTGGAGAATATACAGGATAGCAGATGCAAGCTAATGACAATTACTAATAGTGAGGGTGAGATTATCACTGGTCAAATATCACCAGAAGACGAGATAACCGTTGAGGCAACTTTTGACAAGAAGTATTCAAAACCACAGTTCAGTCTTAATACCAAGCTAGAGGACCCAGACACAATTTCGGACGATGGACTCACGATTAAGAAATCGTTCTCAAACTTTGCAGATTCCTCTTTGGATATTGTTGCTACAGCAGATGACGGGACAGGAGACATTGTCAATTCCCCCCTATGTAAAAGGATTCTTACAGTCTCCCAACAGGCAGGAACTAGAGTCAGTGGGCTCGAGTTTTCAACCCGAGTTGATGGAGGAAGTAATAAAGTTTCTAGTGCAATTCTCAAAGTTTCCAACCTTAAAGAATCTGATACCCTTAGCATTGATTTCTCGTTTGATAATGAAGAATTTGCGAAGCTCTCTATGAATAAAGGCTTGGCTTTCAATGGGACGAAGGGTGAGCTATCGATGATAGAACAAGATCTCTACAATACATCCAACTTCTCGAATGGAGTTAGTTTCTCACAATTAGATGAACTTGTTGGAGCTGTCATTGTTACAGCAGAGCTAAAAGATGGAGAAAGTACATTAGGAAAGGCTGAAGCAACTCTTACCTTTAAAGAAATAACTGGAGAAGAACCTGTGGAAGATCCAACAGAGGAACCAGTTGAAGAGGAACATGAGTCAGAATTTAGCATTACTGGTAGCGCAAGCGCAGATTGTCTTGAGAGAGTATCTCCAAATAATACTGTTGCTTTCACTATCAACATTAAAAATAATGCCGCCTCTTCTCAAACAATAAAATCTATAAAAAACAAATTACCCCTTGGTTTCACTTATGTCTCTGGAAGTTCAAGGATTAACAGTGTCCCTGTGGATGATCTTAGCTATCTAAAGAGTACAAACATAGGACAGACTGTAGAACTAGTATGGACAACTGAAAGCGGATGGTCAATTAGCGAAGGTCAAACATTAACCCTACTCTTTAGTGCTGAAGTTGGACCAAATGCTATTACTGGTTCAAATCAAAATGAGGTAGTAATCGAACCAGCACAAGTGCCCCTAGATCCTAAGTCCCTTAGAGCAGAAATCGTAATAAACATCCAGCAGTCATGCAGCACGATTGAGCAACCACCTAAAGAAGTTCCAGACACAGGTATACTCGATTCTCTATTGAGTAGAGTCATAGCGGGAATGCTAATCTTCATAATCGGATGGTATATATATTCAAGACCTTTTGGACAGGTGATGGCAAAGAAATTCGTAGATTCAGAAGTATACAAAGGTGCCGAAATGACATCATGGAAAATGTTCAAACCTAAGAAGTATTTTGAAGAGAGAACAATCAAGAAATTCGGGAAGAAGAAATAACCTACATTTCACTTAACATAAATTCCAGCGGTACTCCATTTTTCCCATACCCTTTTCTTTCAGAGTTGATAAGGAAGTAATATTTTGATTTTGTAAGAAGTTTCTCTAGAAGAACGTTATGCTCACTGGATTTTAAACTCCCCTCTAAGTCAAAACCAACTCCATCCAATTTATTCCTATCACTGCCATATTGCACAAACCCTGCACACATACCAACAGTTCTCCATTTTATCACAACTGAGAATTCATCCTCTCCCTTCTCTGCAAAAACATTATATGGAGTACAATCATTCTGCTGTTCATAAAGCGAGTCAAAACTCCCAACGCTGTTCTTCCTCAAGAGCAAGAAAACCGATGACAAGGCCAAAACGAAAGCAATAAATCCAACAATTATCAATATCTTCTTACTCACTTGTTCTTGTTACTAAAATATAATTCTTCTGCGAAGACGAATTAATGCCATCACTTACTCGAATAACATACTCAAAAGTTCCATCAATACCATACGGTACATTCCCAATTACCGCCATGTTACTTATACCCAACCAATCTGGGCCTTCTAGTAACTCAAGAGTCAAATCAGCAATATCACTATTTGAATCCTCTATTCTGGGATAATACTCATACAACCCACCCTCCTCCATCTCAACAGGAGCACTAGACACTACATACGGAGTACCGAATGTACTTTCCACACCCTCCAAAATACTCTCATCATTTGTTGCCCCTAACACCCCTTCCTCTTCCTTATTATTCAATATTGCGTATACAATCCCAAAAGAAAGAAAGAAAACTACCACCAACGAGCTAACAACTATCTTCATTTTCCTACTCTTCTCCATACAAGAAGTTTACCACAAAAAGGAATGTTTACAAACCTTAGTTTAACATATATAATACCGTAATATAGTTATATTAATTACATTTAGTTAAGAGATGCCAAATTTAAAAACATCAATAAAAGATCTAAGGGCAACAAAGAGGAGAGAAGTTGTCAATGATAGACTTAGAGGTAGAATCAAAAGAGCTACAAAAAAACAAAATACTTTAGTAAATCAAGGTAACATCCAAGAGGGGAAGAAGAACCTCAAGAATGCGTACAAGGTGATTGATAAAGCTACGAAGAAAAAAATTATCAAAAAAGGTAAGGCGGACAGAATGAAGTCTAGACTTACCAAGAATTTAAACAAACTCGCCCAAGATAATGTCAAAACTTCTAAGAAGGACACTTAAGGTATCTATTGCTCCAGCAGTTCTAATAATTGCAGGGAAATTGTTAGGTATCATAATTGCAAATGTTATATACAAGTTGGATTTTTTCATTGATAACCAGATCGAGGGATTTTTCTCCATACAGCTACTCTATACAGATGCTACAACAACCCTTCTTGTAAACTCACTATCAAACTTATTTATGATTCTTGTATTAGCGGTTCCCACCCTATACTTCATTGTAAAGACATCTGTATACCAATCAACATTTGAGAATCCAAGAACTATTGTAAAGATTACTAAGTTTAATATTGCTAATTGGATTACCAAAGATGACACCTCATTTCTAATTATTTTTATCTGGTCCGCATTCCTAGTTGTTGCATCATTGATTACAATTGCTCAAACGATACAAGGAACATGCTATGAGTGGATAGGAATTGCAGCCGGAGTACTCAGTATCTTCGCAATTTGGGGAACAATAAAGACATTCGAGGTAGAAATTGATAAAATATATCCAAAGGAGGAAAGACTATACAGATGAGCGATACTAAGAATAATCTACTACCACAGGTTTTTGAACCTTTGGCCATTGTCGCCCTCTTAGCCTTATTTCTGATTCCCACCCTAACTGTTATCAACCTTTCACCCATTACTAGAGAAATCAAACAACCTGATGTTTTAGGTGCTACAAGTTCCCCAAACAGTGTTGTGATTCAGACTATTGATGATGAAAACGCTACTTTTTCTTCCACCAGCTTAAGAAAAGAAAGAGAAGGAGAATGGACTTATACTTCCGAAGTTCAACCAAGAGAAGGTGGAAAGGTATATGCAAAGCGGGCATTTAAGATTTCAAACAGAAGTAATACTCAGCAAAGATTGATTGTGAGAGGATTTACCGACAGTACTAGCTTTGCAAATTTTTCCCTGAAAATTGATGACTCTTGGTATGTATTAAGAGATAACAGCAAGGAGATGTATGAGAGAGAAATTGTACTTCAACCAAATTCTACAAAGAAAGTAGATATCTCGACATATAGCGACAACAATATCCTTTTCAAAGAAGTCTTCACTACTAACATCTATTTGAAATAGGGATACTATCCCTTCAAAGGATTCACTATTTTTCTTTTATCTCCTTCAAAAAGCCCCTTTCTTACGATATAATCTTTTGTATGTCAGAATCAAATTTAAACAAGATACGAAATTTTTCCATCATAGCCCACATTGACCATGGGAAATCTACTCTTGCAGATAGGATGTTAGAAGCTGTAAAGAATGATGCAGTGGCAAGAAAAAAGAAGAATAGGTTGCTTGATAAATTAGACTTAGAACAGGAAAAGGGAATTACAATAAAGCTACAAGCATGTAAAATGGCATGGAAGGGATACGAACTAAATCTCATAGATACTCCAGGACATGTAGATTTCTCTTACGAAGTCTCTCGCTCCCTCGCAGCGTGCGAATCTGCACTTCTACTGGTAGATGCTAGCCAAGGTATTCAGGCTCAAACAATATCCAACACAAGAAAGGCTCTAGATCTAGGTCTTACCCTGATTCCTGTGCTTAATAAAATTGACCTTCCCAATATTGACATTGAAGAAAGAGAAAATGAGATAGAAGCTTTGCTGGGATTCAAAAGAGATGAAATTGTAAAAGTTTCTGGAAAGACTGGAGAAGGTGTAGAAAAGCTCCTTGATACAATCATCGAGAAATCTCCTCCACCTACTGGAGATCTAAATGCACCACTTAAAGCTCTCGTATTCGACTCCTTCTACGACGAACACAGAGGTGTAGTCATTGCTATTAGACTTTTTGATGGAAAGATTAGATATATCCCAGGGAAGGCTGAGGAATTATTTATGCTCCAGAGAAATCAGTCTTTTAAACCAACTGAAATTGGTATTTTTAACCCCGATCTAGAAGAAACAGATGCCCTCAGTGCCGGAGAAGTCGGATATATTGCAACAGGGATGAAGGATATTGGCTTATTTAGTGTAGGTGATACTATCTCTGACAAAAAAACCTCCACCCCACTCCATGGTTATCAGGTTCCTAAGGCCAACATGTATGCTACGTTCTTTCCTACAGAGACAGAAGACTACGAGAATCTGAGAATCGCACTTACAAAACTCTCACTAAATGACGCATCACTCTCCTTCACAGATCAAAGATCTAATCTGCTTGGCTCTGGATTTAGATGTGGATTCTTAGGCCTTTTGCATATGGACATTGTTCAAGAAAGACTGGAGAGAGAGTATGACATTGATCTTATCATCACTGCTCCAACTGTTGAATATCAAGTTACTAAAACAGATGGAGAGGAAACCGTAATACAGGCACCCCATGAACTCCCAGATCCTGCAAGTATCAAGGAGATTAGAGAGCCATGGGTGAGAGCGGAGATAATGACCCCTGAGAAATATTTGGGTGATTTAATGGGGCTATGCCAATTAAAAAGGGGTGAATATGTAAATACTAAATATCTTACCTCAAATACGAGCGATATTAAGCTTACAGATCAATATATTGTACTGGAATATGATATTCCTCTAGTATCCCTCATCTCAAACTTCTTTGACCAGATGAAAAATCTTTCTAGTGGGTATGCATCTATGGAATATGAATTCATTGACTACTTCCCTGCGGATATCGTAAAGGTGTCTATATTGGTCAATCATGAGGAAGTATCTGTATTAGACTTCCTTGAGGTTCGAGATGATGCTAGGACGAAGTCTACTAAGTTGTTAGAAGTTATGAAAACGGTTATTCCCAGACAACAGTTCCCTATTCCACTTCAAGCAGCTATTGGTTCGCAAATCATTGCCAGAGAGGATGTGAAGGCGTTTAGAAAGGATGTTACTGCAAAACTATATGGCGGAGACTACTCCAGAAAGAAGAAACTTCTTGAGAAACAGAAGAAGGGGAAAAAGAGATTAAAACAGATTGGACAAGTAAATATTCCACAAGATGCATTCTTGGCGATATTAAAGACTTAGCCACAGATTAATCCAATCTCTCATAAGATATAATCAATACACATTATGATAAAAAAGATTAAACTAACAAACTTCAGAAAATTTAAAAAGTTCGAAATAGATATAGAGAAGGATATCGTTATATTTCATGGTGATAATGCTATGGGGAAAAGCACCCTACTAGAAGCAATATACATACTCACTAATGGGAAATCACCTTGGGCAGTATCAGATGAATATATACACACAGAACAAAATTGTGAAGATTCATACTGCAGAGTTGAACTCACAATTGAAGACGATGAAGAAAAAACATACTCATACTACAAAAGTTCTAGCAGGAGGATATTGAAAATCAATGAAAAGAATGTACCTGTAAAAATATTTTTTGAGGAAACAGCATCTACTATCTTTAATCCTGAAAAAATTGAAATCTTAATGATCTCCCCAAGCAAAAGAAGAGAGTTTTTAGATGAAATAATATCCACCTTGGATTACGAATATGTAGAGACTCTTAAACAGTTTAGAAAAGTACTAAAACAGAGGAATGCATATTTAAAAAAGTTATCCAAGCAATTTTATGAAAAAGGAATCATAGCAAGGAATGACCCTCAACTTAACTTCTGGACAAAGGAATTCCTGAAAGAAGCAGAAAGGATACAAGAAATGAGAGAGACTCTATCTAAAAGAATGAAAACAAAGGATCTGAGGATTGAATATATTAAATCAAATAGTAAGATTCCCTTAGAAGATGCTCTAGAGAATTCTAAAAAAAGAGATATTGCTACTGGATATACGAATGTGGGGCCTCATAGAGATGATTGGGAGTTGATTAATGGAAAAAATATTAAAAAGTATGGGTCCAGAGGAGAAAAAAGATTGTCTATTGGGAAATTAATATTCGAGATACAGAATATTATGAAGAAGGAGCTTGGTTACTACCCTCTTCTACTACTTGATGATATTGCTTCGGAGTTGGACAAAAAAAATACTGCAGAGATATTTAAATCGGAGATATTGAACAAGCAACAAACATTCATCACAATCATTGACTACAAACATCTTCCCAAAGAGGTTCTAAAAAATGCTCAGCTGATAGATTTGAATTCTTTCAAATAGTTCTCTATTTTTTTCTCTTTGAACTTTTTAGAAAAGAACTCAATCCTCCCCTTCTTAGAATTTCTCTCAAGCCTTTCAATATCTGGTTGATGATTAGCTATTTTCATATATGCTAATTGAAAACAGTATAAAAGTTTGTTCAATATCCTGAAAAACATATTAGCTTGTTTCTGGGGTTTAATATTTGTGATCAAACAATCCTTCTTTACACTATATTCCTCCACTAACCATTGATTCTGAGAATATATGTAATTGACATATTTTTCATTATATATTGGAATTAAATACATTAGTTCATTGAGGTTAAAAATATCGCAATCAAAAGTTAAACCTCTCTCCTCCGCAATTAGATTAAGGCAGAACTTATCCTTCACAGATTTCTCTCTCTTTCTCCTGATCCTCCCCTGAGAAATATTCCTAATTTGAACTAATGCCCTATAAAGCCACATAGTACCATCCCTTACCACTACAAAAACATCAATATCGTCATCCTTTTTTGCGAAACCGCTAGCCACAGAGCCAGAGATTCCGATAAATTTAACCAACTTCCCCAACAAAAGTACAGATAAATTTTCTTTTGCAATTTTTTTCTTTCTATCTACAAATATGCTCCTCTTCTCTTTTCCTACATCTGACCTATACATTTTCCCCCATATTCTGATACTTTCATCTTTGCTGATGCCCATTCCAAAGAGAGAACGAAATCGATAGAGCTTTGTAAAATTATCCATATTCACATTATATTGTTTTCTCGATTGCTATACCACTAATAATTTCTTTCATATTCTGGTAATATGTAGGGTATAATAGAAACTGCCGATGAAACAACATGCCATACCTCAAAATGTATTAGATGTGGAGTTTAAACTCTTTACTAAGTTCACCCTAAAAGAATTCGCTTATTTAGCGTTGGGACTTGGTATAGCAGGGATAATCATATATCTAATGGTTGGTGGTTCCATTGACCTACTAGTTGGCATACCGATTGCAGCTGTGTCTTCAATATCTGGAATAATTCTTGCCCTAGTACCAATTAATGACCAACCTGCGGACAAATTTATACAAAGCTATATCTCTGCAATAACCCTGCCAACACAAAGAGTCTGGAAGAGCAAAAGCCTCGGAGATAGTTCAGAGAAACCAAATCTAAAACCTACGGAAGATGGTACTCTCATTCATAGAGATGTAAGGGTAAAGAAGAAAAAGATTATCGGTGCAAGTGAAGATTTGATATCAGAGAAGGAGGATGATTCTGACAAAGATATATTTGGAGAGTTAGATTCTGGTGGGGACAACAATATCATAGACACTGAACCAGAAGAGACTATTGCACCCATACCCTCAGCTCCCACGAATATCCTTATTACTAGCGACAATATCCAAAACTATCAATTCTCAGCAAAGGGGATGGAGAATGTTCCTGGAAATATTAACATCTGGTTGTGTGATAATCAATACAAACCAATTCAAGATGTAATATCATACCTTAAGGATAGGAATGGGAAGCTCCTTTTTGCTAATAAAACAGGAAAGAATGGATATTTCCTAACAAATAAAGTATGGCAACCAGACCATTATGTTCTTGAGTTTGAACATAATGAATATAGATTCCCAAAGGTAGAGGTAATATTGGATGATATGGGCAATAAATTACCGATTAAAATAAACAGTTTGTAATATGGACAAGAATGCTCGAGCAAGAGCTACTGCTACAACACAAGATCACTTGGCTGTAAAGGATATTAGAGATGATTTAGTCATTAATAAGAATGGCAGTGTGGCAATGGTTATACAAACCTCTGCGATAAACTTTGACCTTTTAGCAGAATATGAACAAGATAATAAGATTTATGCATTTGCAGGCTTATTGAATTCTTTGAACTTTAGAATTCAGATACTTATTCGAACAAAGAGGGTTGATATTAGTAACTACATTACATATCTTAAATCCCAGAGGAATGATGGTATGACAGAGGGGTTGAAAAAACAGTTAGATATTTACACTCTCTTTGTAGAAGACTTAATAGTACAGAACAATGTTTTAGACAAAAGTTTTTTTGTGATTGTACCATACCATACTGGGGGAGTGATTCCTGATAATACAATATTAAAATCTAAGAAGACAAAAGAGCAGGAAATCGAGAGTGTAAACATCAAAACAGAACAACTCATAGAGAAGGCAAAGATTTTCCTCCACCCTAAGAGAGACCATATATTGAAACAACTTGGGAGGATGGGCCTTTCAGGACACCAGCTAACTACGAAGGACTTAATATCAGAATTTTATACTACATATAATCCCGAAGAAGAATAATGGAAAAGGAGACAACAAATAAAACTATAGAGAGTAAAACAATGGAAAAGATTTCCTCTCTTGAGACTCAGTTGAAACCACCTGGGGA
>CAZVQY010000002.1:0-20136 GCA_964629715.1 uncultured Candidatus Saccharibacteria bacterium | reverse complement strand
GAAGAGCTACAAGAGATAGAATCATCTGCAAAAAGAGAGAACTTCTTAGATTCAATTGGAGCAAACACAGACCTTTCTGTTCAAGATTTAATAGCACCTATTGATCTTGAAGTTGATTTTAATAATCTCCAGATGGGTCAGTATTACTTCAGGACACTTTTTGTTAGTGGATACCCTAGATTTGTAGGTCCTAACTGGCTATCCCCCATTATTAATTTTGAACACTCTCTCAGAATTAGCACCTTCTACTACCCTGTTGATTCTAAGGATATTCTTGAAAAGCTTAAGAAAAAAATTGGAGAAATGGAGGCAACTCTTTATACTCAGATTGAAGAGAGAAAAGTTGTAGATCCATCACTTAAGGTTGCACTTTCTGATGCTCAACAACTTCAAGACTCAATCGCAGAGGGTACTGAGAAATTCTTCCACTTCACAATGTACGTAACACTTTATGCAAAAGATATGGACTCCCTTGAAAAAATATCTAGGAATGTAGTATCAACATTTGCAGCAATGAACGTGACTGCAAAAAATGCAACTTTACAACAGGAGGCTGCATTTGTTAGTACTCAACCACTGGGGACTGACAAACTCTATATTACAAGAAACATGGACACTACATCCCTTGCAACAACATTCCCATTCGTCACTTCAGAACTCACAATGGATCATGGAATTATGTATGGCCTTAACATGCATAACAAGAGTTTAGTCGTATTTGATAGGTTCGAGCTAGCGAATGCAAACTCAGTAGTTTTTGCTACATCAGGTGCGGGGAAGAGCTACTTCATAAAGCTTGAAGCTTTAAGAAGCCTAATGCTTGGAGCAGAAATTATCATTATCGATCCAGAGAGAGAGTATGAGGCTCTTGCAAAGGCTGTAAATGGCTCATACATTTCCTTCTCTCAAGACAAAGGCCACAAGATGAATCCTTTTGAACTTTCCGGAGTTAGAAGTCAGGATGGAGAAGAGGATGAGTTAAGAATAAAGATGCTCTCACTTCTTGGTTTTTTCAAAGTACTTTTTGGAGGTATCACAAATATTGAAGAATCTATCCTTGATAGAGCTCTTAATCTAACATACAGAGAGAAAGGAATAACGCTTGATCCAATGACACAAACAAAAGAACCTCCGCTTCTTGAGGATCTATATAAAGTCCTAAAAGGTATGAGCGAAACAGAAGCACATGGGCTCGCAAGAAGAATGGAGAAATATATCATAGGTAGTGGAGCTGGAGTATTCAACGAAGCCACTAACTTTGAAATAAACAACCCCTTTACTGTTTTCAGCATTAGAGACCTTCAGGATGAATTAAAACCCCTTGCAATGTACCTTATGCTGGATTTCATCTGGACGAAGATTCGTAAAGAGCGGAAAAGAAGACTTCTGATTGTGGATGAAGCTTGGTATATGATGCAAGATGCTGAATCTGCCAAATTTATGTACTCAATCGCAAAACGAGCTAGAAAATATTATTTAGGTCTCTCAACAATCACACAGGATGTCGCAGATTTCTTAAACAATGATATGGGAAGAGCCATTATTACAAACTCCTCTATGCAGATTTTGATGAAACAGAGTCCCACAGCAGTTGAAATGCTACAGAAGGTATTCAATCTCTCAGATGGAGAGAGAAGTTTCCTGCTAAGTTGTGACCGAGGACAAGGACTCTTCTTTGCAGGCTCTAATCATGTTGGGATTCAGGTACTCTCAAGCCAAGCAGAGAATGAAATCATCACATCCGATCCAAAGGAACTTGAGATGATGAAAAAGAAAGAAGGGCAGACAGATACAAGAACTATCAAAGAGTTGGCACAGATTTTTGACCCCCCTACAACGCAACAACCAGTGCATCAAGTTAGCAGCCAAAGACAAGACGAAATCCTCAAAGGTGCTGTCGAGAGAAAAGAATTCGAAGGGAGAAACCTTGATACAGAGAGAGAGAGATACCAACAGGAACTTGAAAAAAGAATCAGAGAACAGGAAATGATGACGAATCCAGACAAATTCAAAGATCAATCTAGCTTCATTGATGAAATAAATAAAAGAACAGTAACAGGACAAGTTGTAAATTCAAGGAAGGATCTTCAAAGGGGAAATAAGCATTTAACACCTCAGGGTATTATTGAAAGCTATCCTGAAGATATTAACCGAAATGTTCCTAATACCTAAGAAAAAGAAAATTGAAGAAGAGACAGCACTCAGAGAAGATTTGTATCTGGTAACGAAGGCTATTGATACTGAATTAATAAAGAGCAATCAAAAGATCTCTGATTTCGAGCAATTGGAAATAGCTGAGAAAAAGAGTAATTACAGGACAAATATCGCTAAATCTATTAAGAATCCTCAAATTTCTCGGGCAGTCACATCACTTCAATTGAAAAACCCTTTTAAGGGTGTTTAACTGAGAGGTCCTTGGTCAACATTCAGAAACTCCCTTAGATTGTCTTTACTTATAACAACTGGAAGAGGTACTCCATCAACTATCTTTCTTGCAGCACTTCTAATCATCGCTGCTATGTTCCTTTCTAACTGTCGAATCCCCGCATCAAAACCGACTGGACGGATAACAGATAGCCAAACATCATCATTTATTTGTAACTGCTCAGGAGTGAGATGAAGTTCCTCTAGAATCCTAGGAAGAATATATTGTTTCGCTATCACTTCCTTCTCTGTATCAGAGTAACTTGTAAATCTAATTACTTCTACCCTATCTATCAATGCGGCAGAAAGCCCCCCCAGATTATTTGCCGTACATATAAACATTACCTTAGATAGGTCAATGGGATAATCAATGTAGTGATCTACAAATGAAGTATTCTGTTCTGGATCTAAAATTTCTAGCAATGTTGCCATAACGTCACTTAATAAGCCTGTACTTCCACTAGATTTCTCGATTTCATCAAGTAAGATGACTGGATTCATTGTCCCACACCTTATCAATGCCTTTACTATTTGTCCCGGCTCCCCATCTGGAGAATACCTAGGAGTACCTCTCAATGTCCTAACATCACCTATTGCTCCAAGCGATACCCTAGCAAATTTTCTATCCATAGCATCTGCAATGGACTTTGCAATTGATGTTTTTCCTACACCTTGCAAACCAAGAAAAAGGAAGACAGGTGCTTTTAATGAAGAAGCATCGGCATTGCTCTTAGCAATTCTTGGACTTGGGGATTGTACAAAGCTTGAAATTTGGGTTGGCATAATCTCTTGAGGGATTTCCTTTCTAGCGTTCTCCATACTTAACTGCATTGCTGCAAGATAATCAAGTATCAGACTCTTCACACTTTCCATCCCATGGTGAGATGAATCCATGATTTCTTTTGCATTCCTAATATCGAGATTATCCCTGGACACCACACTCCAAGGAATCCTAGTAATCCAATCTATATACTTGTTTACATTCTCGAACTCACTGCTATACCCACCAAGCTTTATCATCCTCTTAAGTCTCTCAATAGAATGCATCGTATCTTCTTTTAGTGCTTCAGGGGTTGAAGAATTGATGAGTTTCTCCTGAAGGAGGACAATCTCATTTAAGCCTTCATCTAAAGTACTCATATTGTTAACATTTCCAGACATAGGATATTCCATATTTATAAAGTGTATAGAGTTGTGATAATTAAGTCAAACAGCTTTGACATCATTAACTTAGCATGGTAATCTAAATGATAATAAATTTACTGCCCTTAAAAATGAAAAAGTCGTCTTTTTTCTTTGCAATATTATTACTCCTATTATCACCAGCATTCATATTTGCTGCTAATATTAACCTTAAAGATACCTCTAAAGGGAAAAATAAAACAATTTCTGTCGAGGTTGACTCTAAAGGAGAAAAGACAAACTCTCTCAAAGTTACAATCTTCTTTTCTAAAAATGTTACTATTTCTGAAACTAAAAAAGGAGATTTTGAATGTGGGACATTCTCAGCTGAGCAAATTGGAAGCACTGTAGAGATTACATGTACTACACAAGAGGAGGATGCAATAAACTCATCCATTGCAGAGATTAACTTTACCTGCCCTACCGATGACTATTCCTTTACTGTTGTGGTGGAAGATTCTATGGTGGGGAATCTAGCTATTGAGGAAATAAATAGCATTGGGGTAATTACATTCTCAGAAGAAGATGATACAACACCCTCTGCTCAAGGTGCAAAGGGTGCAGGTTCAAGTACAGGAGAAAAGACAATGAAAGAGTATTCACCATATATTCTCCTTGGAATTGCTGGAGTTTTCCTTCTTTCAATTATTATATTACTCGTAACTAAAGCTAAAGGTACAGAGAAAAGTAATCCTCAAGAAAATCCTCCAGTATCTCAAGTACCAACTACATCTGAAACAATACCTACAGTTGAGACTAAACCTACACTTCAAGAGATGGTCAATGCGACAGAAAATGTGGTAGCGCCCATGGAAGAAGCTGTACCAAGTGCAACTATTGAAGAACTTGTAGATACAAATACGCCCCTGACTGGAAACCATGAGAAAGATCTTGAAGCAATTCTATTGATGGAAAATCCTGGGATGAGTACTACAATGACACCTCCAGAAGAGACAGTGCTAACACCAGAGATACAGGAAGCACAAGTTGAACCCGAAGCCCCACAACAAATTGAGCAAGCGTATGTTGCAAATACGTTGGATGGTGGATTGCCAAATATTGGGACACAATCACCTATCCATATGGATGCACAATCTATAGATGCTACATCTCAACCAGTAGAGGCGACAGAACAAGCTACCTACTACGACCCATTCTCAGCACCAGATACAACTGTATCTCAACCTATAACAACTCCTATTCCTACTCAAACAGATGAATTCATTGCTCCGACAGAAACTCCCATTGGAATACCACAACAAAACACCTATGAACAGTTCCCAGCACCAGAGGTATCTTCATTCCAACCTGAAGTAGCAACTATTCCGACACAAACAGATGAATTTATTGCTCCGACAGAAACTCCCATTGGAATACCACAACAAAACACCTATGAACAGTTCCCAGCACCAGAGGTATCTTCATTCCAACCTGAAGTAGCAACTGTTCCTACTCAAACAGATGAGTTTACTGCTCCAACACAAACTACAACTACAACTCCACAACCAACTTTTGATAATGCATTCTCATCATTAAATGATATTCCTGCACAGCCGAAGACAGAAAATCCTGTAATACAATCTGAGGAGCCACAACCATTAATCCAGGATTCAATTGATATGGATTTGCAGACATTAGTCAACAATGAAGTAAATAGCATTCAGACATCACAAGCAGAACCAACAGTACCATCACCTACTGGAGAGACAACACAAGTATAACTAGAAGTTACGCCACATTTGACTACTTCTTACCTTCATATCACCTACATACTTGTTGTTGAGACCTTCGCTACCATATGGTCTCTGGCACTCTTCATCCAACTCTTCGAATGCAATCTGGGCAATCTTCATTCCAGGATATATCCGAATAGGGAGTGGAGAAGCATTCACTAATTCTAAAGTTAACCTCAACTTATTACCTGGATCTAGAAATCCAGCAGTTGCATGAACAAACAGCCCTATTCTAGCCAACGAACTTTTCCCCTCCAATCTCCCTACATGCCTACCATCGACTCCTGTAACCTCTTTTACATTTGCTAATACAAGCTCATTTGGATGAAGAACAAAAAAACCATCATTCCCAACATCTATCTCCCTCATTAAATCTTCGGATTTTTCCTTCACATCAATTACTGAAGAATTCTCTTTTTTAAAGACTAAAAAATATCTATCAAGGTGCAAATCATACGAAGCTGGTTGAAGAAATTCTTCAGAAAATGGCTCAAGAAAAATTTCTTTCTTCTGCAGACTTTTTTTAATACCATTATCAGATAAAATCATTAGAATATATTTAGAATTTATGACCTATCAACAAATTGGTTCTTATCATCAATTTTTGGAACAATTATTCTCTTTAAAAGAGACTTCCAAATTGGATCTTGAACACTCAATTTTCTAAGCCAATCAAATGTTAGAACTCTATATGCTATATGTCCACCATTCCTTGTTCTTAGATTAATTATATACTGCAAGTCATCAAATGATCCATAAAAAATATACCTTGTGGAATGAGCATGTGGCAAAAGGTATTTAGTATATTCATTGCAAACATCAATTGCCATTGTTTTTTTTGCATCCTCCCTCCACTCCTTAATCAACCCATAAGTATCTACAAGCCTTTTAGCAAATTCCTTCCTTAGAGCCTTTAGTTGAGGTATCTCTAAATAGTTACAGAGGTAGAAGCATTCCTCATTTCTCCTATTTAGTTCCTGATCCATATCTACAGATTCATTAAAAAGTGGAATAAATCTCTCAAGACTCCTATGTCTGTTTAAATCCTTCAGAGTACCAATTGAAGCAAAACCTTCAATCTTAATTGCGCCACTCTGACCAGTATTACCCATTGTATTATGCTGGTTATGATATTCAAAAATAATATCACTCAATTCCTCTTGATCCTCATCTGAAAATTCATATTCTTCCATAGAGCCTAGTGGATTTATAAGTGCCTCATAATGGGAGATTAATGTCTCTGTACAATCTGGAGAATAGCTAACCTTTACAGATTCTGACTCACAAGATGGAATCTCTTTTATTTGTTCCCTCCCAACATATTTCTTTAAATATTCAAGAACCGCTTTAGTCGAGTTCACTCTCGAGCTATTCGGATCTGTATGCTTAATTAGACCTTCTGCTTCCCTCACATAGCCTCTTGTCTCAAGTGTTCCTTCCCCAAGAAGGTTCAGAAGAAGAATTGCTATCTCGTCCTCTACTACACTATTGCTACCTCCTAAATAGCCTATCAACTCTGCCCAATTCCTTGCAGACATCAGAAATGCCGAACTAGTATTAAGTCCAATTGGGAGAAGATACCTAGAGATATCAAAGCTCCTAGCCTTTAATGCCGATTCTTCAGCTTTACTCTCTTCATTAATTTTAAAATACTTTCTAAGTTCTTCTCTGCTTTTTTTATTTAATTCTTTGTAGTCCTGCATTTGCTTGAGGATAATTTTCTCATAATCCTTCCTCACATTATTATCACTACAAACCTCTGCTGGGATTTTCACAAATTGAGGATCTGCAAAATTTTGATATCTGGTAGATCTTTCCTGACCAGAGATAACAGAATTCATATAATATATTCGCATAGCACTAAACATGGGGATATTTTCAATACAAACAAATAGGTCTGCCATATCACCCACAGATTTGTGACCATATCCTGAAAAAATCTTCTCCAATCTCTCGGCGGCGTCTGTACCATTAGATATAATTTCTGACGCTATATCCATAACAGAATCTGCCGAACGGCTATACCTAGCCCCAAGATATGCATTAACTGAAGGTTGCCTATTACCACAATTATTCTGAAGAAGTGTGAGAACATTAATCTTGTTCCAAGTACTCTCCGATTTAAGAGAAGCTATATTTAGATCTTTACGATAGTTTAACTTCATATTTAATTAATTCCAGGAATTTTAAATAGGGCAGTAAACTCTTTTATTTCGTTTTTGAGATCGTGGAAATCCTCATCACTTTTGCACTCTGTGAGTGCTCTATGGATATACTTTGCTACATTCTCCATTTCGTATTCCTTCATACCTCTCGTAGTAAGGGCAGGCGTCCCCAATCTTATACCAGATGGATCCCAAGGCTTTCTAATATCTTTTGGAATTGCATTTTTATTTGCTGTTATTCCTGCTTTCTCCAAGATATCCGATGCCACTTTCCCTGACATCCCAATACTTCCAGCAATATCAACTAAGAACATATGGTTATCTGTGCCCCCTGATACTATTTTATACCCTAACTCTGTCAAGGAGTTAGCTAACTTCTTTGCATTAAGTACAACTTGCTTTGAATACTCCTTAAACTCATCCGTAGATGCCTCGTAAAGTGCAACGGCTATCCCTGCCGTAATATGGTTGTGTGGGCCTCCTTGTAATCCTGGAAAAACTGCTCTATCTATCCTCTCTGCGAATTCCTCTTTGCACATTATCATAGCACCCCTAGGACCTCTAAGTGTCTTGTGAGTCGTTGTGGTAATAATATCTGCGAAGGGGACAGGTGAAGGATATATTCCAGATGCAATCAATCCAGCAACATGAGCAATATCTGCTACAAGATATGCATCTACTTCATCAGCAATCTCTTTAAACTTTTTCCAATCGATTATTCTCGAATATGCAGAGAAGCCTGCCCAGATTAATTTAGGCTTGTGTTCCCTAGCTAGTTTAAGTACCTCGTCGTAATTGATAAGTCCATTCTCATCTACTCCATAGCTCATGGAGTTGTAATATTTCCCTGAAATTGACACTTTAAATCCATGAGTGAGATGACCTCCTGCATCTAAAGACATCCCAAGTGTGTTATCCCCATGCTCCAGCAGAGCAAAATGTACTGCAAGATTTGCAATTGAACCAGAATATGGCTGTACATTAACATGATTGACTTTGAATAGCTCTTTTGCCCTTTCTATCGCCCTACTCTCGATGCCATCAACATACTCATTTCCATTGTAATATCGTTTTCCAGGATACCCCTCTGAGTATTTATTCGTAAGGATTGAACCCATGCTATTTAATACGTCCTGGGATACATAGTTCTCAGAGGCAATTAGTTCCAGCCCATCAACTTGTCTTTGCTTTTCTTTTGAGATTAAAACATTAATTTCTTCATCTATTCCCATTCTTGTAACAATTCATTAAATTTAGCATTAAACAGGCTATAGTCATTGGCCCCACACCACCGGGCACAGGGGTAATATATGAGGGAATCCCCTGAACACTTTCCCAATCTACATCCCCCACCAACTTACCTGTCTCTGGATGTTTGTTTGATCCAACATCAACAACAACAGACTCCGGTTTAAGAAAATCGCCCTTGATTAAAAGTGGTTTACCAGTTGCAGATATCAAGATATCAGCTGTTCTAGAAATATCCTGAACATTTAATGTGTGAGAATTACATATTGTCACAGTTGCATCTTTCTCTAACAACATTGCTGCAAGTGGTCTGCCGATGATACTACTCGCACCTAGGATAACGATTCTCTTTCCTAGGAATTTGATATTATACTCCTCTAGAAGCTTTACTATTCCAACTGGTGTTGCAGGAGGGATACCTGTTTTATCCTTTTGGAACAGTTTGCCTAGATTTGTTGGTGTAAGACCATCAACATCCTTGTTGGGGTTAATTGATTGCAAAACAGCATTTTTATCTATATGAGATGGCAATGGGAACTGAATCATGTAACCATCAACATTCTGATCCATATTCAACTTATTCGTAAGTTGGAGTAGATCTCCTGTCTCAATATCCTCACTCAAATGATGTACTTCCCCTATCATCCCGACCTCTTTGGCAGTTCTTTCTTTCATCCCTACATACTTAATACTCCCATAATCATCACCTACTATTATCATATCTAACCGAGGAACTCTCTTCCCTTCACCTTTTAATTCCTGAATCGCAAGAGATATCTGATACAAAATATTCTCTGAAGCTTTTTTCCCATCTAGAATAATCATTATATCCTTTCTAAAACATTATCTTCCTTCTTATGACTTTTTATCTGTTTTGCATACTCCGCTTGCAATTTCCCTTTGCTCTTCATTAATTCATCCCAACTTCCTGATTCTACCACTTTCCCTTTAGAAAGATAGTAAATTCTGTCAAATTTATTCAAAAGCCTCGTACTTCGTGTAATATAGATTAATGATTTCTCTTTCCCAATATAATTAAAGATTTTCGGTAGGATCTCCTCGGCGGAGGGGTCATCAATATATGTGAATGGCTCATCCATTATGAAAATATCCTTATTTCTATATAGCATTCTCGCAATTGCCAACCTTTGCCAATAACCTGGAGATAGCTCTCTCCCAGAAGGGAATGTCTTACCCAAGATATTTGAATCTTCAATACCTAACTCCTTTTTAATTTTCCTTCCCTCTGCAACATTTAACACCTTCTCATACAACAATGCATCAACATTTTTCCTTTGCCCAGAAATAACAACATTCTCTTTAAAACTAAAGTTATAGTTAATAAAATCTTGCAAAACAACAGCTATCTTATCTTTCAACTCACCTCTATCCAGATCTTTGGTAGAAACACCACCAAGAAGATACTCTCCATCATAAACTCCATATAAACCTGTTAATATTTTCACGATAGTACTTTTCCCAGACCCATCTCCTCCAAAAATAGCAACTTTCTCGCCTGGATTCACTACAATACTGATATCTTTAAGTACAGCAGTTTGCGCATCATCAGGATATGCGAAACTCAATTTATGGAATTCAAGGACTGGAGTACCCTTCGGTAGTTTCTTCTCACCGTGAAATTGGTCTCCGAATCCCTCATATTCAATTAAGTCAAAATATTTATCTATATACCCCAAATTCACTGAGATTAATGAAAGTGAATCAACAATACTTGAGGCACTTCCATATGAGATATCAATGTAATCATAGATGGCTTTAAATGTACCAAATGTTAGTCGTCGAACTATTGCAACTGAAAAGGCAAAAATAATGTAGCCGAATTTCATAATCTGGCCAATAATGCTAAAGCCTATCCTGTTACTATAGAAAGAGGCTTGTTTCTCGAAATATCCATCTAGATACTCTCCATATTCACCTTCATATCTTCTCTTCAGATATGTATAGATATTATTTACGCGCAACTCTAAGAAATTTGAAATCGTTAGTGCTAAATTCTGTATATAGCCGAGATATCTCAATTTTCCTATAGATTCATCAAGATATCCCCTAATATCCTTCCTCCGAAGATGTACAAAGAGAGTTTCTGGTAGAACAAAAAAGAGGAGGATTAATGCTGAAGGTCCAATATATTGGAATACTATCACCATAGCACTTACTAACCTCACTAGATTACTTAGTACAATGGAGAAGTTATCATAGACACTAATCAATCTCGCAATTGAGAATGCTGGAATAAATGCAATCATGTCCTGAAATTCCTTCTTCTCTACATCTTGAAGATTAGACTTTGCTACTTTCCCTATCATATTTGACTGCGTTGTACTCCATGTCTTCTCATATATCACTGTATATAAGTACTCTCTAATCTGAGTACATGTTTGAGTAACAATCCAAAGCAAGAGGATTAAAGCCAAATATTTGAATGAATCAGAAGATATATACTGCCTAAGATCAAATGACTCCCATTCAAGGAGGACTGAGGTTGTAACATCGATAAACTTACCGAATACTGTAATACTATAAATCTCTGCTGCTGTGGATATCAAGAAAAGGAAATCTCTAAAAACGGCAACTATTGTATAGTTCCCATAAATGAACCATAAAACCTTTTTTAAAGTAGAGAATTTTCCCTTCAAATCTTGTAGAATCATTACAATATAATATCATGGGGATTAGAATAATTGAATGAGAGATGATAAATATTTAGAAGAGATGCTTTACGAACTCTGGGATAATCATTTTTGTGATGTCCCAAGAAAAAATCTTGTAGTCATTAAGTATGGGAAATATTCAAAAAGACAGTTAGGGAGTATTAAGTTGGCACAGAGCAACACAAAAATCAAAGGATTAATGAAGAAGAAAGAGGAAGAACTTGATGAGCAAGATATTAAAAGTATAACAGTAATTACAATTACTAAATATTTTCAACATGATATTATTCCAGAGTTCGTAGTAAGGGCGACAATAGCTCACGAGCTATGCCATTATACACATGGTTTTCAATCTCCCTTGGAAAAAAAGTTCGATCATCCACATCAAGGAAATGTCATTAACAAAGAATTGGCGAAAAGAGACCTGCTAGATGAGCAGAAGGCAGCAGATAGGTGGTTAAAAGATCATTGGTTAGATATTGTCTACAAGAGATTTAAGTAGGTTCATCTCTCTTTTGATCTTCACCAAATCTTTCTCTGACATATTGCCCCTCTTATATATTTGGAAAAAGTATTCTGTGAATTCTTTTATTTCTTTTTCTAGTTTTTGTTGGTTCATAGTAACATATTAAATCTAATTATTCACAAAATCTTCACAAACAAGAAACCCCATTGCGTGTTTATGCAATGCCTTTCTATTCAAACATACATAACATGTAACTAAAATCTATATATATGAATAATAATTATATTGGAGAGAATATAAAAATTTATAGGGAAAGAAAGAACTACACCCAAAGAAAACTTGGGGATATGATTGGGAAAACTTGGGAGATGATTTCAAGATATGAGAGAGGAGAAAGTTCAGCCCTTAATCAGTTGGACAATCTGGCCAATGCCTTGGATATTGACCCTAGAGATCTGCTCAAAGATAGTTCCGTTCCTGATAATTACACAAATAATAAAATCCCATTTTTTGACACAATCCCTTCGAACTTCACTTTCGGAAACTCTTACATTTACTATCCTGCTCCAGATTGGATGATTAGAATGGATAGAGAAGTATTTGCAATAAATACAAATATCGTTGAGATAAAAGAGGACTTTTCCAAGAATGGATGTATTTTCGTAGCTCCTAATGCTGATACAAAAAAAGGGGACTTGGTTTTAATAAGAGAAAATGACAAGTTGGTAGGAAGAGAGCTAAAAGGGAAATTACCTAATATCATAGGGAAGATAATAGCAAAAGAGGTAAGGTTTGTTTAGAACCCTACCCCTTCATATTCCCACAGGATTACATCATTCCATTCATTCCACCCATATCATCTACATGGCTATGTCCTGTATCTTCCTTAATCTCTGCAACAACCGCTTCTGTTGTAACCAACATGGAGGCGACAGAAACAGCACTCGAGAGCACTAACCTCGTAACTTTAACAGGATCCATGATACCTTCCTCAATCATATCAACATACTTACCACTCTTGGCATTATATCCCGTATTCCCACTACACTTGTCTGCCACGACAGCCCCATCAGCACCAGCGTTCTCTGCAATCTGTTTAAGTGGTTCGCTTAACACATCCTTCAAAATCTCAACTCCTAGCTGCTCATCAGCATCATCGAGCTTGATTTTGTCTAACACCTTCTTTGCATTATGTAGTGCAAGACCACCACCGACTACAACACCCTCCTCAATAGCGGCTCTTGTAGCATGAATTGCATCCTCAATCCTCATCTTCTTCTCCTTGGCCTCAACTTCAGAAGCAGCTCCAACCTTAATAACTGCGACACCTCCATCTAATTTAGCAAGCCTCTCCTGAAACTTCTCCTTGTCATAATCAGATGTAGTATTCTCTATCTGTGCCTTAATCTCCTTGACTCTCTCATCAATATATTTTTTGTCTCCCTTTCCTTCAACGATAATTGTCTTCTCCTTAGATACAATAACCTTCTTAGCGGAACCCAAATCTGCCAATTCCACCTTATCTAAAGTCTTCCCCAACTCTTCAGAGATAAAGTCAGCACCCGTAACGACAGAAAGGTCTTTTAGCATTTCTTTCTTCCTATCACCAAATCCAGGAGCTTTCACGGCGACAACATCCAATGAACCTCTCAACTTATTCACAACTAGTGTTGCTAAAGCTTGATTCTCTATATCATCAGCGATTATAACCAATGGCCTATCAGCCGCACTAAGAACCTTCTCTGCAATTGCTTGAATATCCTGAAGATTAGAGAGTTTCTTGTCCGTAATAAAGATATACGGGTTGTCCATCAATGTTTCCTGTGTCTCAGCATCATTTATAAAATATGCACTAACATACCCATTATCAAATTCCATCCCCTCTGTATATTCAACCTCATCCTTGAAACCTTTAGCTTCCTCGACAGTTATAACACCATCCTTACCAACCTTCTCAAAAACACCCCCAATCATATCTCCCAACTCCTTATCATTATTCGTTGTGATAGTTGCAACCTGTGCAATCTCCTCCTTAGTGGTGATATTCTTCGCCTTTTTCAAAAGCTCTTCCGATACTAACTCTGCACCTTTATCCAGACCTCTTTTAAGAGAAATTGGGTTTGCTCCTGCGGTAACATTCTTAAACCCCACCCTCGCAATTGCCTGTGCTAGAACGGTGACTGTTGTTGTCCCATCACCAGCCAAATCGTTGACTCTGTTTGAAGCCTCCTTTATCATCTCAACTCCGACATTCTTAAAAGGATCCTTTACTTCGATCTCTTTTGCTACTGTAACTCCATCCTTTGTTACTGTTTGGCTACCAAAAGCCTTCGCTAAAGCTACATTCCTTCCCTTAGGACCAAGAGTAACTTTAACCGCATTGGCAATTATATCAACACCCTCTTTAAGGGCCTTCCTTGCATCTTCGTTATATATTATTTCTTTCGACATATATGTAATACTAATAATTTAAATTCAAGAAACTACTTTATAACAGCTAAAATGTCATCATTCCCTAAAAGGAAATACTTCTCACCATCAATTTCAAGCTCATCTGGAGAATATTTTTTGAAATAAACCCTATCTCCGACTTTAACATTAAAGGTTACATCTTTACCCTTGACCTTTCCCTCTCCTAACTTTACAACCTTACCTGTTTCAGGTTTCTGCTCATCGGTAGATGAAGGAGGCAATATTAATCCTGCAGAAGTTCTTTCTTCGACTACATCTGGGGTCACTAACACTCTATCTCCAAGCGGAGTTATTTTTATTTCTTTTGCCATAAATCTAGCAACTCAAATTAACGACTGCTAATTGTAGCATATATCTCTAAATAATGTCAAAGACGAAATTGAGAAACCCTTTTTATTAGTTAATAAACTCCCTTAATCACAATACTTTCATCTAACAAATCAATATTTTTTATACTTTTCCCTAAAAAATTGTTCTCAATAACTACAAGAATCGCATCACTAATACCCTTATTGAAATTATGCAGAACTTCCTTTGTAATCACTTCTGGAATCTTCATATCTCCCAAAAACATGCTTCTGGAATAAACCTCAACCGTTTCTCGATTATCTTTTATAATATCTACCCCTATCCATGGGAACTGAGCTGAACCCATTTTAAAATGAAAGTATAATCTCCACATACCCTTTTGTGAAAGCAGACAGATATCTTGCACTTCAACATTCTCATTTCCTTGGAGAGTATTTCTCAGGATATAAAGCATCTCCTTTCTTGAGAAAGTCATAAACTCTAATCTATTCTCGGAGAAAACAAAATTCTCTATCCTGTCCAAAATATTCAAATTTTGCTCATTATATTCCTCATCAAATGTACAAGTAATATTTTCGTTGTTACTAAAAAAATCCTTTTCCCAGGAGAAATATCGAGATACGATATATACAACAAATGACAAGGAAATAATTGCGAATATTATTAATATGATTCTTCTTACCTTCATTTAGATTCTATCTAATATTTTTCTCCACACTGCTTTAATTTTCTCTTCATAAAACTCAACCTCCCTTATTCCAAACACTTTTGATCCCAACCAATAAGAAAGGAGTCCATAGAGAGAGACGACAATTGTAAGAACTATAATTGACCATGTCCTGCTAGTATCTAGTTTAAAATCAAACAATTTAAACATCAGATACATGCCCAAAACCATCAGAAGTGCATTTACTATCTTTACGAGAAATGGTTTTACAGTATTTTTAAATGTAGAGACTTTCATCTTCTTATTCAAAAATACAAAAAGCAATATAACCTCAACGAATGATGCAATACTCATGCTTAATGAAAGACCACCGACCGCCATATCAGAAGTACCTCTCGAAGTCGACCATCTTGCAAAGTCATGGATGAAAGACTTAAACACTTCAGCCACACCACTCCCATTTGCTGTAGTAATCTGTTTTCCCATCTCTATTACAATTGGTCTCCAATCATAATAATGGCTAAAGAAATTCGTAAGAAAGTATGCAAGAGCAATGTTTATTATAATGCCAATAGCAACAGGAATCAGAGGTAGCCATGTGTCCTTAAGTGCATAGTATGCCCTTAGAATAATCTGTGACAATGTCTGACCAATAATTGAAACGGATAATAACCCAAGACACCACGAAGTCAGAATTGTAGCTCTCCAGTCAAATTCTCCAACTCCATAAACTAAACGGACAATTGGGAGTCTTAAAACAAGCAGTATTGCTACTATTGGAAGAACCAAATACATTGCTTGCTGAATAGAACGATTAAAGAGTCTCTTAAACTCCTTTTTGTTGTCATAATTCTCAGACAAATCAGGAAGCGTAACCTGTGCTACAGCACTTCCAACGATATTAACTGGAAAGAAGTGTAAGCTTAAAGCAAATTTATACGCACTCAAAGCACCTGCTGCAAGAGTAAAACTAATAAATGTGTTCACAATAACATTAACCTGTTCTCCCAGAATTGCAATTGTTCTCGGAAATGCGAGTTTCGATGCCTGAAATACCTTCACATCCTTAAAGGCATTAATAAAATTAGTAACCGAAGGATTCACCTTCCTTCCTATAAATCTAAGTAAAGATGGTATCTGGACAAGTAAATGACAGAGAGAACCAAGAACAGCAGCAATAGCTACCCCAACGACACCAGCATCAAAGATTTTTACTGATACAATCGAGCCAATTATTATTGCAATATCATAGAAAAGTGGGGCCAAAGAAGTGATGAAGAACTGTCTCCTTACTTGGAGATAACCTGTCACAATACTACTTATTCCAAGTAATATTGGTGATAGGAGAAGAATCCTTATTAAGCTTACAAAAAGCCCAAAATCTTGATCTGTTAATCTTGATGAGAAATTCAAGAAATCCTGCATTCTGTCCGAACCTACTAAGAGACCTGCAATCTGTGGTGTGAAGATAAGAATAATTATTGCTGTAAGAACGATAAAAAAACCTACAACTATTAATAAGTTACTAAAGAACTTGTGAAGCTTCTCTTCTCCTTCCTTGTGAAAAATATCTGCAAGCAATGGGATGATTGCTGCGTTGAGAGAACCCGCAACCGCAACCATAAACAAAGTATCTGGAACAGTAAAGGCGGCCCAAAAGATATCTAATTCGTGAGAAGCACCAAAGAGTTGTGCAATTACCCTTAGTTTAATAAAACCTAGAATCTTAGTGATTGCAAGAAGGGCCATTATGACATATACACTATTCTTTTTCTTCCCTATTCCTAGCATTGAACAATTATCTTGTTGAATTTTATGTGTGCAATATCATAATGCATACCAAATTTTTTATCAATTCATCATTTTTTCATAACCATACAATAAAGTATACATATGCCAAATTTGCTTGACTTAATATTCCCAAAATCCTGTACGATATGTTCTAAGAAAGGGGAATATCTGTGTGAGAAATGCCAACTCCTGTTTAGGAAGACTCTCCCAGAATGTTATGTCTGTAGAAAAATATCCATGGGATATCGCACACATAAGGAATGTAGGAATCAGAACTCATTGGATTCTCTAGTTGTTTTATGGGAATACAACAACTTGAGTTCAACTCTATTGAAAAAATATAAGTATGGATTGGCAACCGAAATAGAGAAGACCATTGAGGAGTTGATGAAATATCGGCTTAAGGAAATCCCTACTATTACAAACAATATAAACGCCTTATGTATACCCGTACCAGTATCACACAGGAGATTGATGGAAAGAGGATTTAACCAGACAGAGAACATTACACGATGTATATCAAATATTCTAAACATTAATTTTTCAAAAGAGGTAATATGTAGAAGAGATGGGGAGGATATTCATCAATCATTGTTAGATAGAAGTGAAAGGATTGAGAACAAGATAGGGTTTTATATAAGCAATTATGAGATATTAAAAGATATTGACGAAATACTGATTGTTGATGATGTCATTACTACTGGTAGTACAATTGAACAGATTTCTGAGATTATTAAATCGTTTGATAAGAATATAAAGGTTAGAGGAGTATGTTTGTTTCGGGGAAGACCATATTTTAACAAAAAAGGGGAGGCCAAAACCTCCCCTAAAATCTAGATGCTACTCATATTATTCTACAACTTCACCCTCTTTTACATCTTCTGATTTTTCTTTGTCATCCTTTTCCTCTTTCTTCTCATCCTCCTTCTTTTGGGACTTGGATGCTTCCTCATACATCTTTGTTCCTACATCCTGCATTACCTTCGACAATTCTTCAGATAGTTTATCAACCTCATCTAAATCAAAGTCATCCTTTGTGATAAGTTCTTTAAGTTTATCGGCCTTCTCCTTAATTTCCTTCTGTTTATCTTCCTCAATCTTATCCTTATTATCATCAACAAACTTCTCAGCACTAAAACAAAGAGTATCCGCATTATTTCTTTTCTCTGCTCTTTCCTTCTTTTTCTTGTCTTCCTCTGCATTCTTCTCAGCATCCTTCACCATCTCATCTATCTCACTCTCACTTAGCCCTGTAGATGCTGTAATTGTAATCTTCTGCTCTTTCTTTGTTGCCAAATCAACAGCCTTAACATTAAGAATACCATTAGCATCAATGGAGAATGTAACCTCAATTTGAGGAACACCCCTAGGTGCTGGAGCAATACCATCCAACATAAATCGCCCTAAGGTTTTGTTGTCTGGAGCCATCTCTCTCTCTCCTTGAAGGATATGTATCTCTACACCTGGCTGGTTATCCGCTGCAGTCGAGAAAATCTGCTTCTTTTCTACTGGAATAGTAGTATTCCTTTCAATAAGCCTTGTCATAACATTACCTAATGTCTCAAGACCTAAAGATAGAGGTGTGACATCTAGGAGGGTAATATCTTTAATATCTCCACCTAGCACCCCGCCTTGAATTGCTGCTCCCGAAGCAACGACCTCATCAGGGTTTACACCTTTATTTGGCTCTTTTCCAAAGATATCTTTAACCTTCTTAACTACAGCTGGCATTCTTGTCATACCACCTACTAACAACACTTCATCGATTTCCTTCTTATCCAAACCTGCATCCTTAAGTGCCTTTTCGCATGGTTTCTCAGTCTGCTCAATCAAACCAGCAACCAATTTCTCTAATTGAGATCTCGTTAATGTTTCTTTCAAATGTTTTGGACCTTTATCCGTAGCAGTGATATATGGAATGTTAACCTCTGTCTGTTCTGATATGGAAAGATCTACCTTCGCTTTCTCTGCTCCCTCTTTCAATCTCTGCAATGCTGTTTTGTCATTCCTTAAATCCATTCCTTCCTTCTTCTCAAACTCATCTGCAAAATAGTCGATAATCTTTTGATCAAAGTCATCACCTCCTAAATGTGTATCACCATTAGTGGATAGGACTTCGAAGACACCATCACCCATCTCTAAAATCGAGATATCAAATGTCCCACCACCTAAGTCAAATACGGCAATCTTCTGATCTTTCTTATCATCCAAACCGTATGCCAGTGCAGCTGCTGTTGGCTCATTAACAATTCTCTTTACCTCGAAACCAGCAATCTTCCCTGCATCCTTTGTAGCTTGTCTCTGAGAATCATCAAAATATGCAGGCACTGTAATTACAGCCTCTTTCACACTCTCACCCAAGAATTCTTCTGCATCTTTTTTCATTTTTGCTAGAACTTTTGCAGAGATCTCCTGTGGTGTGTACCACTTATCTCCCATTTTAACCTCAACCCCACCGTTAGATGCTTTTCTCATTTCAAAAGGAAGTAGCTTTGTGTCTCTTTGGACTTCTTTATCGTCCCAAGATCTTCCAATTAATCTTTTAACTGAATATATGGTCCCCTCAGGGTTAACTACAGCCTGATTCTTTGCAGGAGCACCAACAAGAGTTTCTCCTTTATCATCCTCAGCAACAACAGAAGGAGTTAATCTACTTCCTTGTGCATTAGAGATAATTGTAGGTTTGCCACCTTCCATAAAAGCCATCACGGAGTTTGTGGTTCCTAAGTCTATACCTATTATTTTTGACATATAATTAATATTAAAAATTTAATTTCTATTTAGTCACTATCACCTTGGCATCACGGATAACTGTATCATCGAGTGTATAGCCAGGTTGGATTACCTCTGAAATCTTTCCTGGGTCATTCCCCTCTACAGTCGCGAGTGCCTCGTGTATAGATGAGTCAAATATATCTCCAACTTCTGGGAGATATATTTTCAAACCTATATATTCAAGCGCTTTGCCAATTGATTCTGATGTTGCAACAACACCTTCCAGCCATGC
>CAZVQY010000001.1:0-58705 GCA_964629715.1 uncultured Candidatus Saccharibacteria bacterium | reverse complement strand
CACTCAGATTTTGGTGGAGAGGTAGAGAGAACATTGAACATGGCAGATAGCTGTCTTCTTCTCGTAGATGCAAAAGAAGGTACAATGCCTCAAACAAAATTCGTCCTCAAGAAAGCACTAGAACTAGGACTAAAACCTGTTGTCATTATTAACAAAATAGATAAAAAATTAGCGAATATTGAGAAAACAACATCAAAAATAAATGATCTTTTCCTCTCCTTGGCAACAAAAGAGGAACAACTAGAATTCCCAATATATTACGGCATTTCAAGAGAAGGGAAAGTATTTAAAGATATCCCAACTGGTGATTTAACAGTCCCTGATACAACAGATGGAGATTTAACTCCAATCCTTGATGAAATAATTACAAATCTTCCTGCCCCAAAGGGAGATTTAAACAAACCTTTCCAGATGCAAATCACTAGTATTGAATATAACGAGCACTTAGGGAGATATTTAATTGGAAAAATTTCCAATGGGGAAGTAAAAGTAGGAAATCCCATTGTTCTAGTTTCAAGCAAGGAGAAATTTGAAAAGAAACAAGGGAGAGTGAATGAACTATTTACCAAAGTGGGACTAGAGTGGACCTCAATTGAGGAAGCTGGGGTAGGGGAGATTGTTGCAATTACAGGAATCGATTCAACTGATATTGGAGCAACACTATGTAGTATAGAGAATCCCGAAGCACTCCCTGATATAAAGATAACTCCACCAACAGTAAGGGTAAAGTTCTCAGCAAATACATCTCCGTTTGTAGGAAGAGAAGGAAAGTTTGTGACCGCAAAACAATTACAACAGAGGTTAGATCAAGAAAGAAAGTTAAACATTAGTCTAAACATAGAGAGTAAAGGTGCAAATGCCCACTACGTATCTGGAAGAGGAGAATTGCAGCTAGCTATCTTGGTTGAGCAATTAAGAAGAGAGGGATATGAGTTTGAGTTAGGCAAACCAGAAGTAATTTTACAAAACATCGATGGGGTAGAGTGTGAACCTCTTGAGGAATTAATTATTGATGCACCTGAAGAGTATCTTAGCGCTATCACACAAGAGGCAAGTGAAAGAAAGGGAAAAATGATTAATATGGAGAGTGAGGACGGACAAAGTAGATTTACATATCATATCCTAACTCGAAATCTCATTGGACTTCATAGAAATTTAATGACTGCAACAAAAGGTACTGCAATAATTAATAGTGCAATCCTAGAATACGTCCCACATGAGAGAGGAGATGAATTGTTTAGGAAAGGAACAATCATCTCGTCGGAAACTGGTACTGCTCTTGCATATGCTCTCATGTTTGTACAAGACAGGGGGAGACTCTTTATAGGAGGTTCAACAGATGTGTATGAAGGAATGATTGTTGGAGTAAATAATACTGAGGATGACCTTGAAGTAAATCCATGCAAAGAGAGACATAAAACAAATGTCCGAATGTCTCATGCACAAGTAACAGAGATTGCACTTAAAACTCCTATCCAGCTGAGTATAGAGTATGCACTTTCTTTCATAAAAGATGATGAGTTAATAGAGGTAACTCCCAAACATATACGATTGAGAAAAAAACTTCTAAAAAGTACAGAACGAGTATGGGCAAAGAGGGAGAATCTCACTTTCTACGCAAAGCAACAGCTTGAGAAACTACAAGCCGAGGAATAACTAAGCCCCGTCCTAAATAATCCTTAAGTACAACAAAAAAAAAGAGGAGGTATTTCTACCCCCTCTGCAATTTTCAGATCAAAAAAGATTACTCTTCTCTTCTCTCTTCTCTGGCTTCAGAAACATTGATAGCTCTGCCATCAACTTCCTTACCATTCAATTCAGTAATTGCTTTCTGTGCTTCATCCTCGGAGGACATAGTAACAAATCCAAAACCTTTGGATCTATTCTTCATCCTGTCCATGATAACAACTGCTTCTTCAACAGTCCCAAATGGAGCAAAGGCATCTTTCAACTCTACGTCTCTGACGTTCCAGCTGAGATTACCTACAAATAACTTTTTACCCATTATTTGAATTAATAAAAATTAAAAATCCGCTACACCACTAAATGGGAGAATACACTCTAAGCAGTCTATCACAGAAAGCTTCTATAGCTAACTATATTATATCATAAAAAGGCAATGGTTAGATAGTCCTATTCTCTTTTCTTTCCTAAAAGCAAAAACATAATTATCTCTCTAAAAGTAGGCCTCCTGTTATACATTAAGCATCCTATCTCAAACAATCTATATGCTACAAGAATTGCAACAATTACATATATTACACCCAAAACCAATGTTATGATTAATTCATTTGAAGGTAATGTACTCAAAGAATTTCTCAGAACTGAAACCATATATGAGCTAAAAGGAAAATATGTAAACACTCTAGATATTAGAGAGTTCGGCTCCATAATGAGTGATTGAACTACATAAATCGGTGCAACAGCAAGCATGATAAAGACAGTAGAAAGATTTCTGCTATCCTCTGCTCCTGTTCCAATCGCACCCACTCCCATCATAATAGCTCCAAAGAAAATAAATCCAAGAAATGTCATTAGAATAGTATAGGGTACCGTGCTGAAATCAATGTTCCCAAAATTAATCGGCAGATTCATATCCATGAACCTAGTAGCAATAATAGCTAGTAATACTACAAATATTATCCAAATCAGAAGTTGCGTCAGTACTACTCCCATCAGACCAATCATCTTCCCAATCATTAATGACTTCTTATCAACAATAGAGAGCATTGTCTCAATCATCCTATTCTCTTTCTCATTTGATACACTCTGAAGTAGGTATGATGAAGATATGAATACAGAAGTAAAGAATACTACCATTGATAAAATCGGAACAACGAATTTATCAAAACCTTGCTTCGTACTGTTCCCCTCAGAGTCTATTATGAATGTACTCGAAGATACTGTCCCAGATAGAATAGCTCTCGACTTCTCATTCTGAATCTGCTCAACAGCACCACTCTCAATAAGAGCACCCATCATTCCAGGGACATTTGCAGCTCTCATCAAATCACCTTCCTCCTTGTAATATATTTCATATTTTAGAGTAGAGATAAAATCCTTTGGAATAACAACTAGGACTATCTGTGGATTAGTGATTAACTCATCTTTCACACTCTCAGGATCATCAATTTCAACCATTGGTTCAACTATCATCTCTTGAGGAATTACATCAGCACTATCTACAATATATACTTTCTCAAGGGTAAGACCTTCTTCCATTTTCTTACTTGACTGAGATGAAGACCATCCTGAAACAAACATTATCAATGCCATAAAGATTGGGAAGAAGAGGGTAGACGCCCAAAAAGAAGCCTTCTTTACAATCTTAAGATATTCAAATTTAGCAACTTCAATTATTCTATTCATTTTCCTTGCTCATCAACTCAATAAAAATATCATTAAGGCTGGGCGAATCAATTTCCATTTTCTCAATTTTAGTACCATGCTTAATCAAATCCATAATCACATCATTCGGGTCTGTCTTTTTATCTTTGGGAGAAATCTCCGCACTTCTATTTGCAACCGTAGATCTATAAAGAGGAGTATCTCTCATTGGTGCTTTGCCACTAAATTCAATCAAAATATTGCTACTGCCATATCTTTTTCTAACATCTGAAACCAAACCATATTCAACCCTCTTTCCTTCTTTAATCATCACAATACTATCTGACATTTTCTGTGCCTCATCAATTACATGAGTACTGTAGAGGATTGTAACTCCATTATGTGCTTGATCAATGAATTTCTCAACAAACAACTGTCTATTCATTGCATCCAAACCTTTAAAAGGTTCATCTAGAATTAAAATCTCGGGTTCATGAATCAAAGCAGTTCCAAGCTGAACTTTCTGTTGCATTCCAGAACTCAACTGAGCAATCTTTTTTGCACGATGACTAAATAAATCTACCTCCTCAAGATACTTCAATGCTCTGGACCTTGCATCCGAATGAGTAAATCCACGAAGAACAGCTGTATACTCTAATATCTCAAGAGGAGTAATATCTTTGTATAAACCTCTCTCCTCAGGTAGATATCCAATTTTATTATTAATTTTCTCACTGTATTCCTCATTATTAATCAGAAGCTCTCCATTATCTTGATTATATATTTTTAGAAGACATCGGATAGTAGTAGTTTTCCCAGAGCCATTAGCTCCAAGAAAAGCCATAACTTCTCCCTCATTAACATCAAAGGACAGATTATCAACCGCTCTTAAGTTCCCAAATGATTTTGAGAAATTCTTGATATGAATTGAGTATGCTGCCATCGCTAGGAATATTACCATGTATATTGTGATAAAATCAATTATGAAGAACATATTAATTCACACATGCTGTGCAGATTGCCTTCTAAATGCGATTGCAAATCTGGAAGAAAAAAATATTATATCCGAAGAAACTGAATTAACAATATTATTCTTTAATCCAAATATTCACCCAAGAGCAGAATATATTGAGAGACTAAAAGCAGTACAAAGGATTTTCCCCAAAATTGAGAAGAAATTCACCTCGAAACTTGTTATCCCTGACTACTCTCCAAAAGAATATATCAAGGAGATAATGAAGGGAAGTATAGTACAAGGTCAACGATGCAAGAGATGTTGGGAGATTAGATTAGGATATTCATTAACATATGCACAGGAGAACCAAATAGAGAATATAACAACTACACTCCTTACTAGTCATTATCAAGAAAGAGATACTATCCTTGAAACATTAGAAGAGTTAGCAAGGAGATATAACATAAATATTGTACAAATTGATTCCCACTCCAATAAAAAGCACAGCGGTTTTTATAAGCAAAATTACTGCGGGTGTTGTTTCTCGCTAACTGAAAAGATGATAGAATAGGATGAGTATTTAATTGATTCTACCTATGGGCACACAACCAGCTGAAACAATTTTAATTTTCACTAATCTCAGAGGTCCATTAATTATTCTATCAGTTACAATATTACTAAATTTCATTGCACTAATATTCCTCAACAAAAAAGTGAAAGTCAATCAACTAGCCCTTATAAATCTAATTATGGTTTTTTGGGTAATTGTTTCAATTCTTTCTCAATCTAGCGTGATTGCAAATAGATTTGGGCTAGCAGGCGATCCATTTAGTTTCTACCTTGCTCTTCTTTCCTCACTCATTTTTCTAGTTGCTCTTTTCCTTTTCTCTCGAAACAGCAAAAGAAAAGTGAAGAAGGAGGAAAATGATAAAAAAATACAATGAGAAATATTATATGGGAGAGAAAATAATTATTATCGTTTAATCTAATGTATTACTATCTATTATTAGTAATTATTTTTCCAATTACACTTCTTGCACTCCGAATAATCTCAATACTCATTCCCCGAAACGATAAGAAGGATGATAGTTCAGGAGAAGAAGAGGAGTAATTGTAACAATTATGTAACATTCAGAGGTGTATATTATTACATGCACAGTAGAAAGATACTAATTGCGGATGATAGTAAAGGCTTGGTATATGTTGTGGACACTCTTCTCAGAAGGATGGGATATCGTACAATTTGCACTTATAATGGAAAAGATGCCATAGAAACCGCTTTAGCAGAAAATCTCTCCTTAGCAATAATAGATATTGGACTTCCAGATATTAGTGGTCTTACAGTAATCGACAGGGTAAATGAAATAAACTCAAAACTACCAATTATTGCAATATCAGGCCCAAAGGATATAAATAATGAAATTGCAATATATAACAAAGGAGCAATTATTTTTCATAAGAAGCCATTGGAATTTCGATTATTAGAAGCTCAAATAAGGAATCTTGCTCCAAGGAACAAAAGAAATGTTATCGAAATGAAGGGCATAAAAATTGATTGTGATATTGGTACCATAAGTAAGAATCACATTACCACTTTATTAACGAAGAATGAGGTTAGATGTCTTACTTTTCTTATTGAAGCTAATGGAAATCTATGCTCCAGAGAAAGTATCCTTAGGAGATTAAATCTAGACACGAATGAGAAAACAGAACATAGTGTGGACACACTAATATGTCGATTACGAAAGAAATTTGGATATCCAAATAGGGAGGCAATAATCGAGACCGTAAATGGAAGAGGATACAGGATATTAAATTCTAGGAAAATATAATTTAATACTATTTTCCTTTTTCATCTCATTATAGTTAATCGTAAGATATCCTCCAAAAGTCTCCTTCATGCAATACTTAACAAATTTCAAACCCGTACCCATATCATTGTTTTTTTCAGATATTATAAAGTCTTCGCTATTTAAAATTATCAGTACACCTAGGTCTAATCCATCTCCATTATCACATACACTCACACAAAGATATTTTGGTGTTTGAGATGTCTTTATTGATATCTTTCGAACTTCTCTTGTTCTTTTTTCTAATTCCTCAATCGCATTAAGAAAAATATTCAGAAAGATTCTTAAAAAAATATTCTTATCACCATAAATCATTTCCTTGGTTTTGTAGTTCAATTCTACAATTATCTCAGCACTATTAATTCTACTCTTCATTAACGATACAACTTCGTCAATACATTCGTTAAATAGGAAATACTCATATGAAGATTCTTTCTTCATCAAGAAATCTGTGCTATCAATTATCGCTTCAATCTGGTTAACAGCTATCCTAAGATTCCCTATTAGATCTTCATATTCACTTTCATCAATAAACCTCCTTTCGAGTAGCTGCGACGTGCCAGATAGTATGCTCACGGGTGTTGCAATATCATGTATTAGAGATCTTGAGACCTTTCCTAAGAGCTTATTGCGATTTTCAAAACTTGCTACAAGCAGGTACTCCTCCTGTTTCCGAAAAATTTGATTTATATATTCTTTGAGTAATATTCCCATTTGTATAACCTCAAGTAGGAGAAAAAGAAGGTAGGGATATAACAAAGGTTTAACAGATAGGACAAAATCGTCCAACAATAATAACAGTAAAAGCCAAATAGGGCTTGAGAGTGCAGATACCCGAAGTAATAACCGTCTATGATTCCACTTACGCTCAATGATAAAAAATAGAATCAAAGCAAGAAAATAAAAACCTAAACTGAAAAAATAATAGTAATCGTCGATGTCCAAAACAAACAGGAACATACTCAAAATCGAGAGAAATAACGAGCATAATGACATATCCCTTACAACTTTAAAAGTATATTTGTCTAGAGATTCCTCAAAATCACTTTCCTTGATTACTTTCATTCAATCATTTTATCTCAACTCATATTACAAAATCTTCACATCTAAATATGATATACTTTCCCAATGGCAAAAGCTTTAAGAATACTCAAAATTGACAAGAAAATTGATGAAGATTCATTAAGAACTCCAAGTATTCCTGTGGGACAGGAGGAATTTAATTCTAGTGGTCTTAAGAAATTTTTGTCCGACCTTCTTCAGACTGCGAAAGAGAGTGAAGAACCTGCAGGAGGACTAGCATCACCTCAGGTAGGCTTGAACAAAAGGATTTTTTACATCCTTGATTATGATACCGATGAATGGAAACTATTTATTAACCCTGAGGTTGAACCCATTGGTTTTTTAAAAAGCATGGGAGAGGAGTCCTGCTTAAGTGTACCTAACCGTGAAGAGAAAGTTCTAAGATATAAGAAAGTAAGAGTAAGATATCAAGATCAGGAGGGCAACTGGCATATTGAAAAATACAACGATTTGAACGCAATTACGATACAACACGAAATAGATCATTTAGATGGTATACTATTTATTGATAGAATTTAATTTAATTTTGTTGAACCTGCCTAGAATGAATATACTTAAGAAAAACATATTCACATTTATACTTTTATCACTATTTTTCTTTCCCTTTACCTCCTTTGCCCAAGAAGAAGCAAATGATCTGAAGGCCGAGGAAAACATTTCCTCTCCCATACAACAACTGGATTTGGAATTACCAAAGATAACTGACAATCCGAGTTTGATAATAACATTCTCAGATCCCTCAACAAACAAAGAAGGTGTCCAACTGGAGATTGACAAAAAAGGATATCTTACAATCAAAAGTCCTTACACATTCCCTGCATTAAGTATTGGTGACCATCAGTTAAAATTCAAATTCGTTGATAAGTATGCAGCTACTCAAACAATAGAGAAAGAAATTATTGTAATACCTAGAGCCCCAATTTTAAATACACCTTCAGTAGAGGCATCTAAAATAATTTTCGGAGGTTCTGCACTGTCTGGTTCGGAAGTGGTTTTGCTATTGAGTACTGATCAAAAAATGATTACTAAAACTACAGATGCAGATCAAGATGGAAAATGGGAGATAGAAATAACAGACAATATCCCAACAGGACTTTATTCTTTTACCGCACTAGTCCGAAAGTATGGTTATGCAAGTAATCTCGCACAAGCAATGACACTTGACATATCCAATGGTGACAAGGATGTATTTGTTGATGATACTAAACAAAAAATCCATTTTGCTTTCAATAGTATTGAAATTAACAAAGCAGAGGAGATTGCGAAAGAGAATCCAGATTTAGTTGTCACTTTCGCTTCATTGTTTGTTCTTGGATCTCTTTTAGGCCTGCTCCTTGGGAATATCTCACATAAAAGAAAAGAGAATAAGGAAGTAAGTGTAGTCTCAAAGTCTCTTGAGAAGCCTAAAGACCCTGAAGCAAATGGGCTAACACTAAGAGACAAACTGATAAGCAAAGGTATCCCCTTTGATGAGAATAAAAACGACTCAATTGAGGAGGAAGTAGAACAGGAACCAATTGTAATAAACGAGGTAAAAGGTTTAAAAGAAAAAGGGGATGAAAAAATTATAACAAAGATAGACTTCCTTAAGAATTTTAAAAATGAAGACCCTGACGATGAGAAGGGAAACGAAAAGAAGGTAACGGTATCATTAACTTCAAAAAAATAATGTTGCCAGGGTGGTGAAATGGCAGACACGCTACGTTCAGAACGTAGTCCTAGCAATAGGGTGGGGGTTCAAATCCCCCCCTTGGCATTATTCCCAATACCAATCCTCAATATTATGGAATCTCTCATATGAATTGTTTATCAATTCCAAGTCAATGCCTTTTAAGCTTGAATCCACAATATATTCAAAGGAAGGGTTATACAAATATATTACAGGACTGTCAGCATTCAGATATTTCTGGAACAAAGCATACCTCTGCTTCCTAGTTTCTTTGTTAGTTGTCTGCCTCGCTTGTTCAAGAAGTATATCAACTCTTTCATAACTATACCCAGAGAGATTCAGATCTGGGTAATTAATCTTAAGCGAATGCCATAAATTATATTGATCAGGATCTATTGCAGTCTCAACCTCATATAGGAGCAATTCAAAATTCCTTGTTGCAATAATCTCTTGAGTAATCTGATCGTATTCAACGAGCTCAGGTTTTATGAACACTCCCTCGTTTTTATAGAATTCCACTAACAAGTCTATAATTCTGATATTTGTCGGCGTATTAAAAAAGCTAATTGTAAAATTAAGAATCTCATTATTCTTCGTCTCAAAATACCCACTATCACTATTAAGGGAATACCCTAGATTTTTAAGAATCTCTTCTGCTTTCTTTGGATTATAGATATATTTCTCAAAATCGCTACTATATGCCCAAGATGATTCTGGAAGTGGCCCATACAAAAGCTCTCCACCAGCACTAAGATCCTTCATAAAAGTCTCTTTATCCAAAAGATAATTCAGAGCTTTTCGAATACTCTTGTCCTTCAGAGAATCTTTACGAGTATTAAAAAATATAAGTTTCTCTCTATCCCTAATTACCATGTCATATTTTGTATAGTTCTGATACTCATTCGTATACTCGAGCAACTCTCTATCCCAACCTCCCACAGCATCCAACGCTCCAACTCTAAAAGCCATCTGTTGAGCATCCAATGTGGGAAAGATGTTAAATTCTATTTTTTTTATCTCAGGAGTAAAAGAATCATATGGGTTATCCTCAAGTGATACCTCATGTTCATCTATTTTCCTAACAAAGTACTTTCCACTCCCCATAGGATTCTTCGAGAATTGATCAAATGCCATCCTAGCAATCGATACATCCCCTAATCTTGATTTAGGAACTATATATATAGAAATCGCTTTGAAAAATACAGGATTACTCTCCTTTAGTCTAAATCTTAGAGTTGTATTATCTACCCTTTCAATCTCAACACCTATGAATGCTTCCCCTACAGAATCAAAGTCACTCTCTTCAGATAATTTAATAGCCGTATTGAAAGTAAAGATGACATCATCTATTGTCAACCCCGAACCATCACTCCATTTGAATTCATGACCTATCTTAAAGTCAACAACCAAACCGTTGCTACTACTCACCCAACTCTCTGCCACACCTGGCGTAGGATTTCCTTCTTTATCAATATTAATAAATTTCTGAAAAACTAGATTCTGTATTGCTCTATCAGAAAAGTTATTTGTCACAAAAAGGGGATTCAGGGAGTTGACAGAACCAACTAATCCCTCAACAAAAGTATCCTTCTTTTTGTTCGTACCACCAATTCTTGGGAGAGATGATGAACCAATAAACCATACAAAAATCAAAGCAATTAAAACAAAAATAACAATATAACTTAGAGGGATAAACTTCTTGTACAAAACATACAATATATTAGGGTAATTCCAGATTGCATCTTTAATAGAGTACCTTTTTTTCGTCGATTCTACAGAGACTCTTACATTCAAATCATCAAGAGCACTTTTCATCGGGTTATCTAGAACTTTCTCTTGTTTCTTCTTTTTCATAAAATATCAGTAGATTATCTACTTTGAGGAAAGCTTCAAGATTACCATCGAGGAAATGACTAACAAAGCAATTAAAGCTACTGTAAAGTAGTAAAGGAATTTTTCCAAACCTCTCTTAGTTCTAAAAATTTCACCACCTCCACCAAACATCTGCCCTAGACCTTCAGCTCGGTTTTGAAGAAGTATACTTATTACTAGTAATACACATACTACTATTTGAACAATTGATAATATTTTTGTTGTATCCATGGATGGATTATACACTAAATTAAGAATTTTTACTTCCTATCCAACTCCTTATATATCGCAGTTATAAATGAAGTTAAAAGGGAGGCAATGGAGATTGATATAATTGGGATTACTTCAAATTCGCTAATCTTAATATTCCCAAACGCTATTCCACTAAATACAAACTCATTCACATTAAAATCAACCATTACTAGGTTCAACAGATAAATCACACCTGTAAGAAGCAAAGTACCCATCAAAAGAAAAGTAATGAAATTGCACTTTATCGTTAGGAAATTTAGCAAGGGGCAAGAAATAAGCAAAGCTAATCCCCCAGCAAGTAATGACAATAATAAATATAAGAATGATACAGGCAGGTGAAATGCTTCATTAAAGATGCTTACAACAAAGAACATTGAGAGCATTCCAACTAGAGCTAATTTTGTTCCTTCTTTCATTATTATAATACAGTAATTTACATATTTTTAGGATACTAGATTACATAAATTATTACAATGCTGTATACTTAACAAAGACTGCCCATATGAAGAATGTTGCAAGAACAAAAATCATTGCTACGATTGGCCCATCCACATGGGAGGATAGTATTCTTGAGAGAATGTATGAAGGAGGGATGCGACTTGCAAGGATTAATGCTTCATTCGCAGACGAAGAAGAACTAAGTAGGGTGTCAGCTCAACTTAGAAGAATTTCTCCAAGAATAGCTACAATACTTGATACGCAAGGTTCAAAGATAAGAGTAAGAGGTCTGAATAAAGCGATTGAAGTGAGGGATACACTTGTTCTATCTTCTGCTGACAACCCAAATCCTCATGTTATTAAAGTCACATATCCTACCCTTGATGAAGATGTTGTTATTGGGACAAAAATACTTCTTGATGATGGGAATATCCAATTATTGGTAAGACAGATTAAAGGTAACGATGTAATATGTGATGTAATACATGGGGGAATCCTTAAACCGAATAAGACTGTAAGCATCCCCTCCGTAAATCTTAAATTCCCAGCGTTAACGGAGAAAGATAAAAAGGATGTCATATTTGCTGCGAACAATGATTTTGATTTCGTTAGTGCATCTTTTGTCAGAAATAAGGATGATATTATATCTATAAGGAAATTGATTGGAAAAAACAACACCAAGATTATCGCTAAGATAGAAAATGAACAAGGGGTGCTGAACTTTGAGGAAATACTTAAAGAGGCAGATGCAGTAATGATTGCAAGAGGGGATATGGGAGTAGAAATGGAATTGGAAGATGTCCCACTGATTCAAAAACAGTTAATATTCCAATGTAGGAAGTCAGGAAAACCAGTGATCGTTGCCACACAGATGCTTGAATCAATGACTGGAAACAATAGACCAACAAGAGCAGAAGTTAGCGATGTAGCAAATGCAGTTATGGATGGAGCAGATTGCCTTATGCTTTCAGCCGAAACATCTACTGGCAAAAACCCTGTAGAGGCTGTTTATACAATGAATCGTATTGCAATGAAAGCAGAAAGCATCATGAGACTTTCTCCTATAGATGGAGACACTTCGATAGGGAAGGATGGCGACATTATGGGATATACTGTATGTAAACTCACCGAGGATATTGGACTTAAGGCAATTATCATAATGTCAGACTCTGCAGGTATGGTTGGCAGTGTTAGTAGACATAGACCTAATGTCCCAATATATGTGGTAAGTAGTTCTATTGAGAATATCAGATCGAATGTCATATATCGTGGAATAAAGACCTTCCACATAAAGGAACTATCTGATGATAGAGATACCAATGTCATTCTAGCCGTCGAAAAGGTTTACGGTAATGGGGAGTTGGATTTATTAGATAAAATCGCTATAATTAGCGGTAGCTCTATTAAAAATAAAGACTCAGATAGTATATTAGAAATCATTACAGTCAAGGATATCCTGAATCTCTAGGGTGACGTAGCCAAGCTGGTTAAGGCCGTGGTCTGCAAAACCACTACCACGGGTTCGAGTCCCGTCGTCACCTTATATTACCAAGTCTTTTTTGATAGAATAAACCTCTATTGCAGGAATGGCGGAATAGGCAGACGCGCGGGACTTAAAATCCCGTTCTAGAAATAGAGTGAGGGTTCGATTCCCTCTTCCTGCATAGTCCTACTTACAAGTAGAACAGTTAGCCAAATCCAGATTATCAATAAACACTCTTAAACGACCCTTTAGTTTCGCAACTTTTTCTTCCGTCCAATATTCATCAACAGAACCACTTGACATTGAGGTCTCATTGTCATGCCCAACAACTTCCCCACTAACTATAAAAGAAACATCTGGTACATAAATCCTAGGGTTCCCCTCATCATCAGAGGAAAGATTCTTCCCAAGTTTTGTAACAAGATGCTGATAGTCTTCAGTATTATCCGCTCTGTCTTTCTTAACATTAAAATAATAAATCTTCTCAACCCCTTTTTCCTTTGCAACTTCATTAAGGTATCTTACATATCTTTGACACCATGGGCACTCTGGAAAACCTAAATATACAATACCTGTACCATTCTCAAAAATCTTTTGAATTTCCTGAATATCCCTATATACAAAAACGTTTTCCTCTTGAACCTCTTCATATTCTTTTGCAAATCTGACCGCTTCAGTAGGCACAACATCTGCGTCTTTCTTATTATCCCTTCCTGAGAAAAAATACATACCAACTAATATTAAAAGCATAAACAACAAAGAAATAAGCCCAATAGCTATTTTCTTTTTTCTATTCATAATTACTCGACATCATCAAATTTATCTGGATTGCTATTACCACATCTTGGACAAATCTTAAGGGGTGTAGCCCCCTCGTAGAGATACCCACAAACTAAACATTTCCACCTTAACCACATACTGTCCAAGTCTTCAGCTATCGGGTTTGGACTCCTTTTCGTGAATTGAATAGGAGCATTGGGTGGGGTAGGTGGAGTTTGAATATTTTGGTTATTCTTAGATATACCCTCCATCATTTAGTTTAGATAAAATTAAATCAAATGTCTCTTTAACATTTAGATCACTCGTATCTATCACAATATCATTATACAAATCCTGTCTTCCATAGTCTATACCATACAACTCATTATATCGCCTCCCATCATTCCTTCTCCTCCTAGTTAAATCAAAAAATGTTTTAATATACTTGGATACTCCGTTCAACAAATTCATCCTCTCCTGCTTTTCCAAAAATCTTTTTATCCGAGTATCAATATCCGCATCTAACCAAATCTTTGCAGTACATTTTATTTTATTTATTGTTGCCAATGCTGCAAAGGCTTTAGAATCCAAAACAGCATCTCCTCTTTTTGCCCGCTCAAGCATGAAAGAATCTACTTTCCTATCAATCTCAAAAAACTTCTCCTTGCAATTTTTATTCTGAATATAGAAATCATCTAGTGTTCTATACCCCTGAGATGCCACAATATCCCTAAATATCCCTCCTGAATATACTCTCTCAAGATTGAAATGTTGCGCTAACATTTTAGCAATTGTGGATGCACCACTACTACCTGGACCTCCAATAACAAATAATAGATTCTTCATATTAATGATTATATATAGTATATTAATAGCTAGCATATGTCTAGAATGCTCAAAAAACCAAAAAAGAGTAAGAGCCGAACAAAATATTTTCCAGATAGGGCAATACTTACATTTACACTTTTAATCGCAATATTTGGTGCTTTCATGATTTTTGATGCAAGTGTATATAAAGCAAGTGAGTCTTTTGGTGACTCCTTCTACTTCTTAAAATCTCAACTAGTTTGGCTGATGTTTGGAGGAATAGCTGCCACAACAATATATTTCTGGGACTACAGAAAATTCCTCAAACTATCATTACCTATATTAATCGTTGTAATTATATTATTAGCGTTGGTATTATTCGTGGGAGAAGATATAAATGGTGCCAAAAGATGGTTCTCATTCGGAGGCCTTCCTCCAATACAACCTGCAGAGTTCGCCAAGCTAGCTGTAATTCTCTATCTCTCAAGCTGGATGTCAAAAGTCTCCTATTTCAAGGATGAAACAAATGTCGTCTTGAAGGGAAATTTTATTAAAACACTCTTTAGTTTTTTAACTGTTATTGGAGTAATTGCAGTATTAGTAGTCTTAGAGCCAGATTTGGGTACAACAGCAGTAATTGTAATTACGGCTTTTGCAATGTTTTTTGTGGCAAAAGATAACAAACAACATACAAAATATTCACTATTTACTTTATTGCTTTTCATCCCAATAGGTCTTATTGCAGCAATTCTTGAGCCTTATAGAATTCAAAGGATTAAGACATACTTGCATCTACTTCTTAATGGAGAGGTTGCAGATCCAAGAGGGAGCGATTACCAAATGTATCAAATATTAATTGGAATAGGTTCAGGGGGATTCTTTGGAAAAGGGTTCGGACAATCAAGACAAAGATTCGGATATTTAGTTGAGAATACAGCATTTACAGATTCAATTTATGCAGTAATTTTAGAAGAATTAGGATTTCTTGGGGGATTTATCCTTGTAATTGCATGGGTCCTTTTCTTTTTCAGAGGTATGAGGGTTGCTTTTAATGCTCCCGATAAGGCAGGGAGATTACTTGCAACTGGGATATCAACCTGGCTCACAATTCAAGCACTTCTAAACATGGCGGCAAATGTTGGGCTCATACCACTTACTGGAATTCCTGCACCCCTTCTTAGCTATGGGGGCTCGAGTACTATCGTTACACTAATAGGAATTGGTATACTATTAAATATAAGTAAATATTCTACCAATGAAAACAGAAAATAATAGAACTGAATTAAGAAAGAAAGTTGTAATTACTGGGGGTGGTTCAGGAGGTCATATATCTTCTGCAAAAGCAATTATTGATGAGATAATGCTACGATATAGGATTACTAGTGACAATCTCCTATACATTGGAAGTGATTTGGGAATGGATGGCGAGAAGCCTGGCTCTTCACTTGATATGAGAGTTATGAGGGAGGAGAAAATAAACCAAAAATATATTCGTGGTGGGAAATTACAGAGGAGATTTAGTTTTAGGCGGATATTTTTATTATTTCGGACATTGTTGGGATTTATTGATTCATACAATATCCTAAAAAAGTACAAACCAAATATCATAATTTCAACTGGGGGTTATGTAACAGTACCAGTTTGCTTAGTTGGAAAGTTCTTTTTCAAAGCAAAGATATATCTACACGAACAAACAGCTGCAGTTGGACTTGCTAACAGAATCGTAGGCAAATATGCAGAAAGAATCCTTATCGCATATCCACTTTCTGAGGAGTATTTCCCAAAAGAAAAAACTATTTTAACAGGGAATCCCGTACGAAAGGAGATATTCCAAAATTCGGGGAAAGGGGAACTAGTCGAACATTTAAAAAGGATGATAGAGCAACAGGAGGAATATCCCATCATCTATATCTCAGGAGGAAGTTTAGGTTCTCAAGTGATTAATGGAGTTATTAAGAATTCAATGATAAACCTTTTACAAGATTTTCAATTAATTGTACAAACTGGAGCAAGCAAAATTACTAATGATTTCAATATATTGAATTTGGCAAAGGAAAAACTAGAACCGGAATTGCAAGAGAGAATATTTATTACAAAATATGTTCAGGATAATGAGATTGGATGTGTATTTAATAATGTAAATTTCTTTATAGGTAGGGCAGGTGCAAATACAGTATATGAAATGGGTTTAATGAGCATACCTTCAATACTAATACCGATCCCATGGGTTACTCACAATGAGCAGATGAGAAATGCCGAAGTATTGAGAGATGTAGGTCTTGCTAGAATAATAAGGGAAGGGGAACTTACTCCTGAGAAATTAGTAATGACAGCAAATCTTTTTGCTCAAGAGCAGAGATTTATCAATGAGAAGAAGAGGATGAAAATATTTATTCCAAATGCCGCAGAGAAAATTGTAAATAATATTAATTTTAGCGATTAATAATATGTCAAATTTAATTGTTCGTGGAGGAAATGTTTTAAGTGGAGAAATTACTCCAGCAGGAAATAAGAATTCTGCACTTCCGGTTCTTTGTGCCTCATTGCTTACAAACGAAGATGTTACAATTAGAAACTTCCCAGATTTAACCGATGTTAACAAGCTAATTGAATTAATGACCTCCCTAGGGTCAGAAATTAAATGGGATAAAGAGAAAAAGATATTAAGGATTAACAACTCTAAATTTAAGAATGAGCTTGGGGAGGATGGTTTTCCAATGGGAATGAGAGGAGCAGTATTATTGTTAGGACCATCAGTTACAAGGATGAGTAAAATAGAGGTAAAAAAGGAGATTGGTGGATGCGCACTTGGAATTCGAGAACTTGATCCGCATATTGAAGTTCTTCAAGGACTTGGTGCAACAATAAAGGATGGAGATGTGTTACAGATTGATGTGAGTAAAGGGTTAAAAGGAGGTTTCCTCTGGCAGGATTATATGAGCGTAACAACAACAGAGAATTTTGCAATGGCTGCAGCTAAAGCAGAAGGAGAATCCACAATGGTAAATGCAGCTTCTGAACCTCATGTTCAAGATTTATGTGAATTCCTTGTTTCCATGGGAGCGAATATTAAGGGGATAGGATCTTCGACTCTTAAGATAACTGGAGTAAAAGAGTTGCACGGAACAGACTTTACAATTTCCTCAGATCATCATGAAATTGCAACACTTCTCGCCCTTGGAGCAATGACAGGAGGAGAGGTTAGGGTCAAAGATGCAGAACCAGAGCACTTTCCCTTAATTATTAAAGCATTTAACAAATTTGGGATTGATATAAAATACGAAGGGAATACAGCTATCGTAGAATCGTCAAGGAAGTTAAAAATTAAGGCACCATATACAAAAAATTTATTGCAAAAAATTGAAGCAGCTCCATGGCCATATTTTCCAGTAGATTTAATGCCCCTGATGATTGCCCTAGCTGTGAAGTCTGAAGGAGATATTTTGTTCTGGAACAAACTGTACGAAGGAGGGCACCTCTGGATTCCAGAAATGATTAAGTTTGGAGCACATATTGTAATGTGCGATCCATTTAGAATAATTGTATTTGGAAACAAGCCTCTTAAACCAGCTACCGTAGACAGTCCCAATATTATTAGAGCAACAGTAGCATTAATGATGGTAGCCCTAACAATAGAAGGGGAGAGCATCATAAAAGATGCAGACCCTATTAAAAGAGCACATCCGAACTTTGTTGAGAATCTACGAAAACTCGGGGCTGATATTTCATGGCAAGATTAAATTGCTCCCAACTTTTTTAGGAAATCTGGAATCTGATATAATCCATGGATATGACTTCCTTTGAGTAATACCGCAACTTTCCTTCCCTTCAATCCTTGGAGTTTGGCATTTAACAAAGCCGCAATCTCATCGGCAGAATCAACATTCTCACCAATATTACAATCTCCCCATAAATCACCAATTGAATAGACCTCATTAAATTGATACCCCGTTATTATTCCAGCGATATCCCTGTGATTTTTCTCTGAGGCCTCACCCAATTCTCTCATATCACCAAGTATTGCGATCGTATAGTAATCCTTAAGATACAATGTCGCAAAAGTCTCTAAAGCCATCTTCATAGATATTGGATTTGCATTATATCCATCGTTTACGATTACTAAATCACCATATTCCAAAACTTGAAATCTTGCCTCCTGATTACCGTAATCAGCAAGGGCTTTCACACAAGTATCTATACTTAATCCTAACTCATTTGCAACAATAATTGAGGCCATCGCATCGTAAGCAAAACCCTTCCCATACACAGATAAATCCACAGAAATAACATTTGCATCATAATAAGTGAATTTGAAATGAGTTCCACCATGGTCTACAACAATATCACTAATCACAAAAGTAGCTTCAGGATTCTTTCCATATGTAATTAGCTCAGAATCCTTATTATAGTTACCTGCAATATATTTCAATCTTTCGTCGTCAATATTCAAAACTAGCGGTTTACCTGTTCGTTCCATATAGTCAGCAAGATCTTTCTTCTCATTAAATACCCTCCCAATTCCTCCAACTTTTCCTGCATGAACATCGCATACATTAAGTAAAACTCCAATATCTGGATCTACGGAATTTACATGCCACGAAATCTCACCAATTCTGTCCATACCACACTCTAATACTATTACATCTTCATCGTTATATTGTCCTAATAATCTTGCGTTACCCCACACAGTATTGTACTTACTAGACGAAAGCACCTTTAGATGATCTTGAACAATATGAGTAATCATAGCTCTGGTTGTACTTTTCCCTGTACTCCCTGTTATCGCTACAACAGGCTTCTTGATATACCCAATAGAGAAGTTCAGGATTTTCATCAATCCTTCCTCAATTGAGTCAACAAGAATAATTGGCTTATTTGCCCCATCGCTAAAGAAAATTTTTGTACTTTCACAAAGGCTGATGGAACACCCATTCTCAAGAGCAGGAATGATAAATTCATGACCATCAAATCTCTCTCCAACAATTGGGATATATAAATCTCCAGTACTAACATCTCGGGAGTCATAGCAGAATCCTTCAAATGAAGCCTCTTCATCATAATTCCTAAACTTAAATTCAGGAAATCTTTCTTTTATATCCTTTAAATATTTTTTCATATACGAGTACATTAGTTTATCTATATTTAATATAGAATTTAATATCCCCCAATGCAAGAGTGGAGACTTTAGAATTAATACCTATCGGACTGTTTGGGAGAAGGTTCAAATATAATTGTATTAATTATTATTCTGATACCTCAACAGAAGTTAGGAGCCTAGAGTATTATATTCAAGCCTGTAATGTTTTTCTCTTGACACCCATTTCATATACAGGCTATATTAGTGGCAAGAAGTGGTAAATAGTGGTGAATCATGATATAGTTCAAATATGATAATTGGAGAATACAGAAGTAGAGTAGGAGAAAAGAAAAGAGTATCACTTCCTGCAAGGTTTAGGGAAGAGATTGGTGAAGATTTAATTCTCACCAGAGGTTACGAAGAAGCCCTAATTCTTGTAAACAAGAAAATGTGGGAGAATGTTGCAAAAGATGTAATGAATGGCTCTTTTACAAATAAAAATATTAGAGATACAAGTAGATTCTTAGTAGGAAGTGCAAAGGAGATAGAAATGGACAATCAAGGAAGATTCGTTATCCCCCAAGCTCTATTTAACCACGCTGGTTTAGGAGAAGAGATTGTATTCATTGGACTTGGGAACTGGATTGAGATTTGGGATTCCGTAAAATGGCAAGAGAGGGTTAAGTACTTACAAAAACACGGAGATGAAATTGCTCAAGAGATAAGTAAGATGTCAGATAAATCAAATGGATAAAATACATGTCCCAGTACTTCTCAATGAATCAATAGACTCTCTATCAATTAAACCCGATGGCTTCTACATTGATGGTACTTTAGGAGATGGAGGACACAGCATTGAGATTCTCAAAAGAATTTCTACTAAAGGATTGCTACTAAGCATAGACCAAGATCAATATGCAATTGATTTTGTTAAGGATTATTACAAAGAATCAAAAAGTGAGAACTGGATAATTACAAAGTCAAATTTCTCAAAGATTGACAAAGTGATAAGCGATATTCAAATCAATAGAAGTCCAGATGGCATATTACTCGATATTGGGCTTTCCTCGAGACAATTAGAGGAATCACATAATAGAGGTTTTAGCTACCTTGAGAGTAACGAAACTCTAGATATGAGAATGGATGAGACACTAGGAGTAACTGCAAAAGACCTCCTTACAGTCCTTTCAGAGAGAGAACTTGCCAAGATATTCCACAAATATGGAGAAGAACGCTATTCTCAAAAAATAGCCAGGAGTATCAAGAAAAACATTTCTAATATTAATACAGTTGGAGATCTTACAAGACTTATCTATAAGGCAGTACCGGCTGCAGATAAATCTACTAACAAGAACCCTTCTCGCAGGGTCTTTCAGGCCCTGCGAATCGTGGTAAATGATGAACTAGGAAGCTTACAATCAGCCCTAGAGAAGTCTTTTGAGCTCTTAAACAAGAATGGGAGGCTATCCGTAATCACTTTCCATTCACTAGAAGATCGCATCGTTAAAAACTTTAATTTAGAAAAATCGAGAAGCGGGGAGGGGAATTTGCTTTTTTCAAAATACATTGCCCCAACCGATGAAGAGAGAATCTCAAATCCTCGCTCCGCTTCTGCTAAGCTAAGAACCTTAATTAAAAATATACCTGCTCGGTGAGAATTATTAATAAAGCAAAACAGAATATATTCACAGCTCTCTTTATTTTTTCACTTCTAACATTTATCCTCTCACAACTTCTTATCAACTCAATCCTTGCACCTTTAGGTGTAGAGTTGCAAAGTTTAAACAGTGAAAAGAACTACCTTGTCGAAGAAAATAGGGGAATGGGAGAAAAGATAGCGAAGAGTGATTCTATTACAGTAATACAAAAACTAGCAGACAAGTCTCTATCACTTTCATCATCAAGCAAGAAAACTGTTGTCTACTTGGAAGAATCTTCCGTGGTTGCAAACAAGTAATTATGGCAAGCCTCTCACATATACACAAAGCAAATATTCACAGTAGTTCAAAACGAAAAAAAAGTGGCTTTAAATCCAGATCAAGCACAAAGGAGGAGAGAACATCAAATGGAATCAGATATCTTGTTGGGGGAATAACTATTCTTGCCCTTATCGTAATCACACAGGCATTCCGATGGCAGATTGTGTATGCTTCAAGATTCAAAGACCTCTCACAAGAGCAATATAAGGCAACTCAGATATCTATAGCTCCAAGAGGAAAAGTTACTGCAGCAGATAATACTGTATTGGCAGTAGATGAACCAGTTTGGGATGTTTATGCCACTCTCAGCAAAGAGGAGAAAGAGAGGGAACTCTTTTTTAACAACAAGGATAAATTTGCAACGGAGGTATCTGGGATCTTAGGGATAACGAAAGAGGATGTAGAATCAAAACTCGCAGATGATTTCGTATATGCATCTATACAGAAAGAGGTGTCAGCAGAGAAAAAGAAAGCTTTAGAAAATCTCGAAATCTTTGGAGATAATACAAAAGGTTTTGGTTTGCATTTTGAAAGAAAAGAACGTCGTATATACCCCAATAATACTTTAGCAGCACATGTCCTTGGCTTTATTGGGCAAGACTCAGAAGGTGAATCCGTTGGACAGTATGGTATTCAGGGTTACTATTTCGGAGATATAAATGGCAGACAGGGATACTCATATGAAGAAAAGGATTCATCAGGCAATGTGATATTGACATCAGAGTATCAACCAGTACTACCGAGAGAGGGGAAAGATTTCAAATTGACAATTATTCCCAATTTACAGACAAAAGTAGAAAAGATTCTGGAGGAAGGAGTAAAACATACCCGATCAAAAAGTGGTTCTGTGATTATTATGGACCCTAAAACTGGTGCAATTTTAGTCATGGCAAATTATCCCACATACAATCCTTCAGAATATTGGAGGGCTCCAGAGACATGGGTATTAAAAAACAAGGCGATTGCTGATGTATACGAATACGGATCAATACAGAAACCAATTACAGTTGCAATTGCACTCGAGAATGGAGATATCACAAAAGAATACAAATGTAACGACAATACAGGATATCTTGATCTATACAAAGCTACTGGCTATTCTGACTTAAAAAGTTCAAAAGTATATACATGGAACAAAAGAGCAGCAGGAAAATTAGATCTATCAGGAATATTTAGGACCTCAAACAATCCATGTGCTGCTCAAACAGCACTAAAAATAGATCCTGAGAAATACTATCAAGCTCTTCAGGATTTTGGAATTGGCAAATTTATCGGTATTGGTTTACAAGATGAAGCAACAAGTTATCTCAAGCCGTTTGAATACTGGACAAAACTCGATGTCATAACATCCTCATATGGGCAAGGTATTTCTGCTACTTCATTACAAGCAATATCCGCCTTCAGTGCGATTGCCAACAAAGGCGTGAGGATGAGGCCATACATCATTGAAGAGATAACAGACGAGAAAGAGAGTATAAAAACAAAGCCACAAGTACTCTCCCAGCCAATATCTGCAGAGAATGCAAATATCGTGAAGGACGCAATGAAAAAGGCAGTCGATGATGGTCTGTTTGGAGGATTAGTTAAAAAGCTCGATAAATATTCTATTGCAGCTAAAACTGGTACTGCACAAATTGCAAAGCAAGATACCGCTGGGTATAAAACTGATTATACAAACGACACTGTAATTGGCTTTGCACCAGCAGAAGACCCCAAAATGTTGATGATATTAAGATTAGAGGAGCCACAAATTGCCAATTTTGCATCTCTTACAGCAGCGCCTCTGTGGCAAGATCTCTTCTTGGCAATTGCAGATGATATGGAAATTATGAAGAAAAATTGAGATAATGAAGAGTTAATATGATTATTTTCGTAATATGCAAGAAGTCCTTACAAAAAGTTTACAGCTATTATTCCTAGCTATTGGGATATCAACTATTTTCGCCCCAATAATGATTTCTCTGTTGTACAAATTTAACCAAGTCAGTGGTATCAAAAAAACTAAGATAGGAGATGAGGACAATTCTCTCTTCATAAAAATAATGAAGACTACTACTACAAATGGAACTCCAAATATGGGTGGACTCATAATTCTAATAATCGTCCCAATAATAATCCTTCTAACAATCCCAATTACTGAAGTTGTTAAAGTTTTTCTTACTGGATTTATTCTTTTCGGAGTATGGGGGTTGATAGATGTAGTTGTCTTTACAAATGGCTTTAAAAATAATGCAAGAATGAGAGCCTTTCAAGAAACATTTGGGTGGAGAGTTGGAAAGCTTTTCTTCTCAATTCTTCTAAATATCGGTGTTATGATGATCCTGCAAAAAATTGGATATCTTAAAGAGATTACTCCCTTAAATAGTATTGTCCTAAATTTCACACCAGTTATCGCAGCTATTTCAGGAGTAGTCGGACAGTTTGCAATTTATTCTGCTGAGCTAACAGATGGAGCTGATGGACTAATGATTGGGACATTCACAATAATAAATCTTTTCATGACAATACTACTCTTAGTTCAGCAACAATATGAATTTATCCCAATTCTAGCAATAATACAGGGAGTACAGATAGTAGATCTCTACTTTAATATCCCTCCCGCAAGATTCTGGAATGGAGGCCCTGGTGCAATGCCTCTTGGGTTTGCCATGTTTTTTATTGGGCTTGTAACAAACAATATTCTCCCTTATTTCATTATGTCCTCAATTACCTGGCTCATTATGGCATCAAGTTTTATCCAGATAATTAGCTTAAGGTTTTTCAAGAAGAGAGTATTTAAAATTGCTCCAATACATCATCATTTTCAGGCTAATGGATGGCCACAATATAAGGTTGTTATGAGATTTTGGTTATTCACACTAGTTGCTTCAATTCTTGGACTTTATGTAGGGGTAGTGATTTAATTAATCACATACAACCTCACCACCTTTACAATTGCATACAGGCTTACCTTTTTTACCTGAGAAAATATCTCCTTCACCATACAGCATTCCGTTATACATACATACCATTAGATTGAATTCTGTCCCTTTCTCATTTCGATAATATATCTCAAGATTATCCATATTTGTGAAATCAAAATCTGAAAACTTAAAAGAGTTTGAGACAAGACAGGGGATATTAAATTTATCCGTATCACTACTGGTTATCGTAGAAAGCACAAGCTTGTTATCATATTTCTCATAGTAACCTGCCTGGCTAGGGGCTTCAAAATCCTCATTGCATAAAGCCTCTCTATCGAAGAGAATAGCTAGCTCCTTCCCATTCTGATTGACATCCGTAAGCTGAACTCTTGAGAGGTCATTTGTGCTTTCGGATATTGTATTTAAATAGCAATATTCGAAAACCAAATTTTCTGTAGAGAAAGATTCCTGTGTATTTTCCTTTTGACTCTCTTCACATTTCATCTTTCCCTCTGCGAGGCATACACAGCTCTGTCCAGTTGATGAAACGATTGCTGAGCCATATTGAATCTCGTGTCCTTCAAAATGACACGATGCTTTATTCTCTTTGGAAATAAATTGGAATATAAAAATGCCTATTGATACTGGAAGCAATACCCCAGTTATGACCAATACCCAGTTCACTCTCTTTTGTTGTTCCATCAGATACTATTCTATCACATTTCTAGTTTTTGATATGTGGTAGAATGAAATCATGCATGACTCACACATACACATGGCAATGGAGCCATTGAAAACAAATCGAGATGAAGTAATAAGAAATTTTGTTGAGAATGGTGGTAAACACATACTCACCCAAGGTACAGACATTTTAGATTTTGATGACAATTTTAAAATTGCGCAGGAGGCTAATTTGAAATATCCCAATGTCATTCAGATTGCACTTGGACTTCACCCAACATACTTTGGAGAAATCTCTGTGGAGAGAGGATTGGAGGAGAATATCTATGAGAAATCGCAGAAAGAAATTGCGAGATTTAAAGAGATATTTGAGAAATATAAAGGTAATGTTTCTGCAATAGGAGAATGCGGATTGGACTATTATCAATTTTCCATAAATAATATTTACTCCCAGGACATGAAAGAACAACTTAAGGAGGTACAGAAAATAATGTTTAAAGAGGAAATACGTTTAGCTCTTGAGAATTCTTTGCCTCTAAGCATACATGCAAGAGATATTAACGGAAGTGACGAGTGTATGAATGATACAATTAGGATTGTTGCAGAGGAGGGCAAGGGACTCCTTAGAGGCTCTTTCCATAGCTATACAGGGAGATTAGATCAATTAGACAACATTTTAGAATTGGGTTTTCATATAGGTTTTAATGCCATTATCACATACAAAAGTGGTTCCAATGTGAGAGAAATCCTTAAAGAATCACCACTCGAGAGAATTCTTTTTGAGACAGATGGACCTTTTCTTCCTCCTCAATCTGTAAGAACAAATAAGAAGTTGAGAGAAAAATATTCACAGCCTTTGGATATCAGAGAGATTATGGAAGTTGCCTGTGATGTTAAGGGAGTCTCAATGGTGAAGATGGAAAGGATTACAGATGAGAGCTTTGAGAATCTTTTCATTAAGGCTTAATTTTCTTTGCTAAAGATGCAGACAAACTCACCATGAGGATTTTCATCAAATTTCCTTTCCTTTAGAGCCGATAGCACCTCTGAAATCTTTCCCTTAAAACACTCTTCTCTTATTTTCGAGATATCTTTTGCAAGATATACCAAAATATCACCAAATACTTCAGAGAAAAGGGTAAGTAATCTAATAAGTCTCTGAGGAGATTCGTAAATCACTATAGTATTATCCAAATCCTTGTATCGCTCAATGAGATTTACTCTTTTTGAATCACTCTTTGGAAGGAAACCGAGGAATACAAACTTATCAGTAGGCAACCCACTTACAGAAAGTGCTGAAATCAAAGCAGATGGTCCAGGGACTGAGACAACTTGATAATCGGATTTTAGTAAATCTCTAACCAACTTATACCCTGGATCAGAAATGAGTGGAGTCCCAGCATCAGAGACAAGGGCTAAGTCAAAGCCCATATCTAATTTCTCAAATATTTTTCCAATCATTCTATCGTGGTTTTGATCCCTATAAGATATTAATTGTGTCTTAATTCCATACCTATCTAGTAACTTCTTGCTCTGTCTTGTATCCTCTGCAAGTATAAAGACAACATTCTTTAGAACTTCAACAGCACGAAATGTTATATCCTCTAAATTCCCAATTGGAGTAGCAACAATATAAAGAATTCCCTTCTTCATAAATTTAATTCATTTAAATTAATCACCTTCTCTGGAAAAGCATCGCAAATTGCAGGAGTTATCTCATTAGAACTAATAGCATCCATAATGTCAAAATCCCCAATCCTTGTTCTTACAAGCTCAATTGCTGTAGCAAATGTACCAAGCTCTCTGCCAAGATCATTAATTAGTGTCCTTACATAAGTTCCTGTTGAGCAAGATATAGAGAAGGCTACGTATGGCCAATTGTAACCAATTATATCAAATGAATAAACAGTCATATTCTTAGGCTCAATCTTCACTCCTTTGCCCTGCCTTGCCAAATCATATGCCTTTCTTCCATTAATTTTTTTTGCTGAAAAAATGGGAGGTGTCTGCATTATTTCTCCCAAAAAGAATTGCTTTATTTTTTCTTCAATCTCCTCTCTGGGTATTTGATTTAGGTCTTTGCATATATTAATCTTCTTTCCAGTAACATCTTGAGTGTCAGTTGCATATCCAAATTCTGCCTTCACAACATATTCCTTCCGCAAAGTATGAATTGTATTCATTAGCTTCGTTCCTCTTCCAAGAAGGATTATGAGCAATCCTGTCGCAAAAGGATCTAGAGTGCCACCATGTCCAATCTTCTGTCCCTTTAAAAGAATCTTCTTCAATTTCCGAATCACATCGTATGATGTAATATCCTTCTGCTTGTTAATTAATAAAATTCCATCTATCATATATCTTAATTATATATTATTCTTCTACATAAATGGGAAATGGGATTACAGTAGGTTTTATTTTAATTGTAGTTATGCTAGTTGGAGCTTTTCTCCTAACCGTGCTAATCAATCTGCTTTTAGTACCTATGCTTAGAACACCACGAGGAGTTATTAAGGAAATAATAAGTCTAATGAATTTAACCAAAAAGGATGTATTTGTTGACTTAGGATGTGGAGATGGAAAGATGGTACTGGAAGCTTATGAAAATGCAAAATGCAAATGTTTTGGTCTGGATCTCTCCCCAATTATGATTATCGTGGCAAGAACACTTAGAATACTGAAATATCCTCTTAACAAGGATATTGTGTTTGATGTTGAGAACATCTTTGAAGCCCCTTTAGAACCTTTCACTAAAATATTTTGCTTTCTTGATATTAGAAGTATGAATATTTTGAAAAGAAAGTTTGGGAAATTCTTAGATAGTGGTGGGAGTATCTATAGTTACAAGTATAGTATTGAAGGGCTTGAACCAAAGAAAAAGACAAAACTGGCTAACGGAGAGTTACTTTATGTATATGAAAAGGGCGGTGGAGGGAAACAGAGTAAGTAGAATTATTCAACAGGAATGATCTTCACTTCTAAGATGGTATAATTAGATATGAGCAATGAGCCCTTAGCTTCAAAATACAGACCAAAAACTTTAGAAGAATTTGTTGGACAGGAACACCTTGTAGGGAAGGATGGACCTATTAGAAAATTCCTTGAAACAGGGAACATACCATCAATGATTTTTTGGGGGCCACCTGGAACAGGAAAAACAACCCTGGCATATATACTCTCACTCAACCTCTACTATGACTTTCACAAAATCCAAGCAGTTACAAGTGGAAAAGATACCCTAAGGAAAATAATTAAGATTGCAATGGGAAATCAGCAATACGGCAAGAAGACAATCCTCTTCCTTGACGAAATACACAGATGGAACAAAGCTCAACAGGATACACTCCTCCCTTATGTTGAAAAAGGTGTAATTACATTAATTGGTGCCACTACAGAGAATCCATCATTTACAGTAATCTCCGCCCTTCTATCAAGAACAAAAGTCTTCGTTTTTAAACAACAGACAGAGGAAGATATTTTCAAACTCTTAAAGAGAATTTCAGAGGAAGAATATTCGAGCATAAAGATTACAAAGAGAGTACTTGAACAGATGGCAAATCTGGCCAATGGAGATATTCGTTCAGCACTAAATATCCTAGAAATGAGCTCCACTTTAGCTAGTGCGAATGCTACCGAGAAGAAAGAAATAACTACAGATATCCTTGTCAATACAATCCAGAAACCGATATATTATGACAAAGCAGGAGAAGAGCACTTCAATATCATCTCTGCAATTCACAAATCGATGCGCTCCTCAAATGCAGATGCAGCTTGCTATTGGACAGGAAGAATGTTAGCAGGAGGAGAAGATCCATTGTATGTAGCAAGAAGAATGTTAAGATTTGCAAGTGAGGATGTTGGAAATGCGGATCCTAATGCTGTGATTCTTGCAAATTCTGTATATGAAGCATGCCAAAAGATTGGTATGCCCGAATGTGAGATCTTCCTTATGCAATTGTCAATATACCTTTCGAATGCACCGAAGGATAATTCCGCATATATTGCTGAAGGATTGGTTAAACAAGATATCGAAAAATATGGGAATCTACCAGTTCCAATGAATATTCGTAATGCCCCTTCAAAACTGATGAAAGAGATTGGGTATGGGAAGGGATATATCTACGACCATGACTTAGAATCAAAGAAATCAGGACAACAATGTATGCCAGACAAACTAATTAATAGAAAATACATTAAGAAGTAGTACTTCTTTTAATCAAAAATATATCAGGATTCAATCCACCTTCATTTACGCTAGCAACACTCTTAATGTTCCAGTTACTTTTATCAAATGTCTCATAAATCAACTGCTTTTCTTGGGTTAACAGAACCAACAATCCTTTCTTTCTCAATAGCCTCTGAGCAACCTTCTCTAAATCTAAATATGCCTGGATATTTCCCTGATGATTACCTTCTCGTATACCAAAAGGCAGATTGCTAAGAATTCTATCAATGTTTCTTTTGTTTATCTTAAGCCTTGAGATATCACTTCTAAACATCTTGTATTTTATTGGTTCAATACCTGCACTCCTGAAGTTTATCTCAGACTGAGATATTGCCCTACTACTAATATCTGAACAGATTACTCTCTTTATTTGATAATATTTTAATGCTGTAATTGGGATTATTGATGATCCACAGAATGGGTCATAGAGGATATTCTCAGATGAAAGTTCTGCAATCATACACATAATATATGCAAGTGAGGGATTTATTCCCGCTGGAACAAAACCTTTTCTCCATGTTGGCCTTGAGAGATTTAGTATTTTTCCATCTTCATTTGATATATGAGTAGGGGAATGAAGGGAACGGAATATCTCGATATCTATTTGAGTAGAGAGAAGAGATATCTCGCTAGGATTTCTCTCTGTTATAGCTACATCAGGAAACTTAGACATTAATTCCTGCATAACAAAATCTGTAGTACCAGACAAACATGAAAGTCTGTAGGAATGAAGGTTATTCACCATATCGTATAACATTATACCATGTATCTGAATTATGATCAGAAATTATAGATCTTACAAGTGGAAAGTTTATGATATTACATATATAATTACGATATGGAAATAAAGAGAGACATAGATATAATAGAAAGAATCCTAAATAAGGGGGTTGAGCAGATACTACCCTCAAAGGATGCTTTGAAAGAGAAACTCCTCTCTGGTGAGCGACTCACTATCTACCAAGGATTTGATCCAAGCTCCCCAAGTTTGCATATCGGCCATACTGTTGGTATGAGGAAGCTTGAGGATTTCAGGAAACTGGGTCACAGGGTTATTTTTCTCATAGGTGATTTCACTGCAAGAATAGGAGATCCTGACAAGGCACAAACAAGAGTAATGCTTTCAAAAGAAGAAGTCGAAAAGAACATGAAGGTATATGTAGAACAGGCATCTCATATTGTAGATATCTTCAACAAGGAGAACCCTGTCGAAGTACTCTACAACAGCGAATGGAATGAGAAACTTAACTTTGCTGATGTAATAAATCTCGCATCTGAAGTTACTGTCCAACAGCTTCTCAAAAGAAGCCTCTTCCAAGAAAGATTGAAAAATGACAGTCCTATCCATCTGAATGAATTTCTCTACCCTTTAGTACAAGGATACGACTCTGTAGCGATGAATGTGGATATTGAGGTTGGAGGTAACGATCAGCTCTTCAATATGCTTGTAGGAAGAGATATGGTTGCCAACCATCACAAGAAAGAGAAGATTATCATAACTGGCAAACTCCTTACAACATCAGATGGCCAGAAAATGGGTAAATCTATAGGGAATGCAATTAGTCTAGATAATAGTGCAGAGGATATATATGGGAAAGTCATGGCCTTCGATGATGAAAAGATATTAATTGGTTTCGAGATTCTTACATCTTCAACACTTCAAGAGCTTGAAGAATACAAAAAGAGATTAGGCTCTGGTGAAAATCCAATGGGCCTAAAGAAAGAGCTAGCACTTAAAATTACAGCAGAACTTAAGTCACCCGAGCAAGCAGAGAATGCTCAAAAGGTTTTTGAGTCTGTTTTTCAAAAAAAGAATATTGAAAGTGAAATTCCCTTTACTAAAATAATTGAGAGTAAACTGCCTCTCAATGAGCTCCTTGTAAAAGTTGGCTTTGCATCAAGTAAGAGTGATGCTAGAAGACTAGTAGAGCAAGGTGCCGTAAAGATCAATGAAAAGAGGAAGATATCATTCAATGAAGTGATAAATATCTCAGAATTATCGCCTCTAACATTAAAAGCAGGAAAACATATTAGAAAGATAATAATTCAAGAATAATGACTGAAAACACACCTGTGGGTGTATTAAAAAATAGGATGTACTCCCTTGTTTCGAACGAATTAATTCCGTATCTAAAGTCTGCCGCCGAATATGCAGAAGAATTCTACAATCACAAAACCAGATTTAATGGAGAACCTATGTTCAATCATACTCTTAGGACAGCAACCTCCGTTTTAGAAAAAGGGATAGATGTAAACACAGCAATTGCAACACTTTTTCATGAGTTAGATTTCAATGAAGAAACAATGAGTCATATCGAAAGGCAATTTTCAAAGGATGTTGTAGATATTCTTAATGGAGTCAAGAATATCAAGAGGGGTACAGACAGTATCGATTCCGACTCAGAAATTATCGTTAAATATATTTTAAATATTAGCAAAGATATCAGACCTATTATTCTAAAAATTTTCGACACACTGGAAGATATCAGGTCATTTGATGAAATTCCTGAAGATCAAAAGAAGAGAAAGCTCGTCAAGGCACTTGAGATATATGGGGTACTCGCAGAATATCTTTATTTTGAAGATACAAAAAAAGAACTTGAAGAGAAGGCATTCCAACATTACCTTCCCTTAGAATTTGAGAGCATCACTAAAAAGATGACCCAGTTGAATATTAGTGAAGAATTAAAAAATAAGTATCGAATACTTCTAGAGGAATCAGTTAAATCATTTAGAAACAAACCTAAGATACATGGGAGAATCAAAAATAAATACAGTATATACAACAAGTTGAAAAAATATGAGAAAGAGTGGGTTGATCCAAATATTAACAGACTAGATGACCTCATTGCATTTCGAATAATTACCAATACAGAAGATGAGGCATATCTTGCCATGGAAAAGATCATGGACAGAGGTATTATTAACGATGAGAGATTTGATGATTATATAGCTAACCCTAAGCCAAATGGATATAAGGCAGTTCAAACCCCTATACAATTTCCAGAGATTTCACCCATGTATATTGAAGTCCAAATACTTACACACGAGATGCTAAAGCAGAACACCTTCGGAAGTGCCTCACACATCGCATATAAAGCTAGCCAATCTAGATATGCTAAGGCAACAAATGAATATGATTGGGTCAAAAACATCCATAACCAAATCGAGGAGAGCAAACATGAAAGTCGAAAGAAGCTCTCTTTCCCAATCAAAGCCGATATTTTCCCTGATGAAGTTTTTGCCTTTACTCCTGGCGGAAAAATCATCGCTCTTGAGAAAGGGTATACCGTATTAGACTTTGCTTTTAAGCTGCATACAGATATTGGGAATAGTGCAGAATCGGCGAAGGTGAATAACAAACCAGCTAAACTATCCCAAGTAATAGAAAGTGGCGATATTGTAGAAATAAGGACTGATAAAAATAAGACACACCAGAAGGCAACAGCTATAGATTCCGTAAAATCTATCCGAACAAAACACAAAATGCTAAAGTCTACAAAAAATCCTTACAATAATTCCAGAAAAAGTATAGAATAAGACATGGCAAAACTAAAGAAAAGAACAAGAGAGAAAACAAAAAGAATCATAAACATAATTATGGCAGTGGTTCTCCTTGCTAGCATTATGGTCCCGATGATTTTGGTTCTGACATCACTCTAAGATGCTAAGAAAAGAATCCTCTATATCTGAACTAAAAGGGATAGGTCCTAAATCTTTACATTATTATGAGAATCTTGGGATTGAATCTGTTGGAGACCTTCTTTCACATATACCTTTTCGGTATCAAGACACATCACAAATTATTTCAATAGAAGATTTCAAAGGGAGAGGGGAGGGGACTTTCTTGGCAAAAATTGAAGATGTAAATACAACGTACTATAGAAAAAAAATAACCACTGTAAAAGTAAAAGATGATACTGGTACTCTTAGGCTGACATTTTTCAATCAGCCATATCTTCAAAAAACAATACAGAAGGGTGACATGTATCTCTTTGATGCAAAGTATTCCCAGAGCAGAGGGAAAAACAGCAAGAATATATATAATCCAAAATTTGAGAAATTCAAATATTCTAAGGAAAATCAACTTCATGTAGGCAAAATCGTAGGAATATATCCCGAAACTAAGGGCTTAACATCAGCAATGTTAAGAAGAAAAATTACCGAGCACAAAGATGAAATTCCTCGAATCTTTAAAGACCCCCTAAGAGAGCACATCGAAAAAGGCAGCCTGAAGTTGCCCTTCATTGATGATGCTATACAGAAAATTCACTTTCCAGAAAACAAAGAACAGATTGAGATCGCAAGAGAGAGATTGGCTTTTGATGAGATGCTACGGATATCAATAATTACAGAGAAAAAGAAATATGAAAAAAGAAATGAGATAGCGGAGAAAATTCCACTGGACACTGAAGTGATGAACAAATTTATAAAATCACTACCGTACGAACTTACAAACGATCAGAGTAATGCGATTGAAGAAATTCTCGAGGACTGCAATAAATCGAGACCTATGAGCAGATTGCTAAACGGAGATGTAGGAAGTGGTAAAACAGCAGTTGCAGCAGTTGCAGCTTTGAACTGTATAAAAAATGGCTTCTCTTCAATCCTTCTAGCCCCTACAACTGTCCTAGCAAAACAGCATTTTGATACATTTACAAATATATTCAAAAGTTTCAATACTGATATAGAACTATGTATCTCTTCAGAAAAGAAAATATCTGATGCTGATAATAAACTGATTATTGGAACCCATGCTATTTTGTATGATATGAAATTGCCAAGGGATTTAAATCTTGTAATCATCGATGAACAACATAGGTTTGGGGTAGAGCAGAGAGAATACTTTAGGGAAACAGGTAAATATTCCCCTCACTATCTAACAATGACTGCCACACCAATTCCCAGAAGCCTCACTGAAATCTTTTTTGGAGGACTAGATGTTACCGAAATTAGAGAAAAGCCAAAGAATAGAATTGAGGTGAAAACATATTACACACCTATAAGAAAAAGGCTGGAGTGTTTTGAATGGGTGAAAAACAAGATTCTCGAAAGCAAGGGTGAAAATCAAGCATTTTTCATCTATCCATTGATTGAGGAGACAGAAAAATCAACAAGAAAATCTGTCCTTAATGAGTATAGTAATTTAACTAAATTATTCGAAGGATTGAGAGTGAGGTATCTCCATGGTAAGTTAAAGGAGGAAGAGAAGAGTAAGCTACTAGATGATTTTAGAAGGAAGCGAATTGATGTTCTTGTTTCTACTACTGTAATTGAAGTAGGAATTGATATCCCAGATGCCACTATTATGGTTGTAGAAGATGCAGAAAGATTCGGGTTGGCTCAACTTCATCAATTAAGAGGGAGGGTAGGCAGGAGTAATAAAGAATCATTTTGTTTTGTGATACCTTCTGCATCAGTTGAAAAGAATTCTCCCGCTGAAGAGAGACTCATATACTTTTCTAAGCATTCGTCTGGATTTGATGTCGCTCAATATGATCTTCAGACTAGAGGCCCAGGTGAAGTCTATGGTACAAAGCAATCTGGAATTCCAATTTTTAAAGTTGCAAGTATTTATGATGTTGATTTACTTAGGAAAACAAGAACATTTGCGAAAAAGCTGGTTAAGGAAGATAATATTGAAGAAATTATAGATAGACTATTTAAATAATGAAAATACATCTTGTACTCGATAATATACGCTCGGTCTTCAACGTTGGAAGCATATTTAGATCTGCTGATGGGGCAGGTAGCGTTGAAAAAATATATTTGTGTGGAATGACAAGTGATATTGATAATCCGAAATTGGAGAAAACTGCTTTAGGAGCAATAGAAATGGTGCAGTCTGAGCATTATGATAGCACAGAAGATGCACTGGAAGAGATCAGGTCACAAAATATCCCAATATATTCTGTCGAACTTACTCAAGATGCTGAAAACTTCCAATCTGTAAATTATCCTGAAAGAGTTGCTTTTGTTTTTGGCCATGAGAAGACAGGAGTTGGGGAAGACATCCTTAAAAAGTCTGATAAGAAGATCTATGTCCCCATGAGAGGAAACAAAGAATCACTAAACGTAGCAAATTGTGCTACAACTGTCCTCTATGAGGTAACGAGGGAACAAGGATAAGCCTTTATCCCGTTTATTTTTTAATGTCAAAACGTTATAATCGAATATGAGTTTAAAACACGATTCGTTCAAAAAAGTTAGAAAAGAGAAAAATAAATGGAGATTAGACACCCCTGAAGATTTCTTGGAGATGGAAGAGACCTTTCTTAAGGAAAGGTTACAAAGCAAAGAGCCAACAATAACGACAACTGTAAGAATTACTGCAGGAAAAGCAAGGAACTTTCTTCTTGAAGTTCCAAAAGCTACCCGACCCATGACAGACAGAATGAAGGTAAGGGTTTTTGATATTCTAAGGGAAGATATTGTAAATAAGAATATCCTTGATTTGTATGCAGGAGCAGGATCTTTCGGATTAGAGGCTCTTTCAAGGGGTGCAAGGTCTGCGACATTTGTTGACGCATCGAAGAACGCTAATATCGTTCTGAAAAAGAATGTTGCACATACAGGTTTTTTGGTTGAATCCGATATTTTCAAAGAAAAGGTAGAGAATTATCTTTTCAGGTTGAATAACGAAGTAGACACTCCTTCATTCGATATAATTTTCATGGACCCTCCTTACAAACTTTTTAATACAAAAAAGACTTATAAAATGGAGGAGATAATTAATATGGCCTCAGAGTTGTTACCTGGTATACAAGAGAAAAAAGAGACTAAATGGAAGGGAGCTTTGATACTGAAACATCCTAGGAGATATGATTTGGGAAAGATAGATATAAAGCATCTGAAGTTAGTGGAGAGTATTAATCTTGGATTAAATGTAATCTCTTTCTTCATTGTAAAATGAAAAATTTCCTCCCATTGCATTAATCATCCTAAAAATATAGAATATATACCGTGTACAAAACATTTGGTATAAACAAATCAAAACTAAACAGAATAGTTTTCACAACACACACTTTTTAATGTGTGCTTTTCCCTTTTACACTTAATATTAATTTAATTATCGATATACAATTATGGAATCTGAACAAAAAATAAAAGAAGATGCTTTAGAAAAGATGAGGCACTCTGCCTCACACGTACTTGCCGAAGCAGTCCTTAAACTGTACCCTGATGCGAAACTCGGTATTGGACCCGCAATAGAGAATGGCTTTTACTATGACTTTGATCTAGCAGAGCCACTTGAGGAGAATGATCTTAAGAAAATTGAGAAGGAGATGAGGAAAATCATCAAACAGAACCTTCCTATTACTCAAGTTCTAATGAAAAGGAAAGATGCAGAGGAGTATCTCAAAAAAACAGACCAGGTCTACAAGCTAGAGCTTTTAAATGAGATTGAAGGAGATGAACTAAGCTTCTATGTCACAGGAGAAAATGAATTTGCTGATCTTTGTAGAGGTCCCCATTTGGAATCTACAATAGATATCGGAGCAATCAAACTAACCAAAACTGCTGGTGCATACTGGAGGGGAGATGAGCACAACAAAATGCTTACAAGAATTTATGGTACCGCATTCGAGACAGAAAACGAACTCAATACATTTCTCAAGAATCAAGAAGAGTTAGAGAACAGGAATCATAGGAAGCTGGGAAAACAATTAGAACTCTTTGCACTTATTCCAGAAATTGGACAAGGACTTCCTGTTTGGCTCCCAAGAGGTTATGTAATGAGAAGAATAATTGAGAACTATATGCTTGAGCTTGAGGAAGGTGCTGGATACCTACATATTCTTACTCCACATATTAACAAGAAAGAACTATTTGAAACTTCAGGGCACTTAGATTTCTACAAGGAATCTATGTATCCCCCTATGCAAGTTGATGATGAAATATATTACCTCAAACCAATGAACTGCCCATCAGGAATGATGGTCTACAATCTTTCACAAAAAAGCTATAGAGACCTCCCATACAAACTTGGGGAATTTGGTACTGTATACAGATATGAAAAATCTGGAGAACTACATGGACTTCAGAGAGTAAGAGGATTCACTCAAAATGATGCTCATATTTTTTGCACCTCAGAACAATTAGAGAGCTCCATTAACGAGGTATTAGACCTTTTAGACATTTTCTACAAGGATATTGGGTTCACAAGATATAGATTTAGATTATCCCTTTCAGATAGGGAAGAAAACCCAAAGAAATATGCTGGAGCCCCAGATAGATGGAAACAAGCCGAAGAGACACTAAGAAAAGTATTAATTAGTAGACAGGTTGAATTTGAGGAGATGCCCGGAGATGCTGCATTCTATGGTCCGAAGATAGATGTTCAAGCGGTAAATGTATTTGGGAAGGAAGACACAGTTTCTACACTACAACTAGACTTCAACCTACCAGACAGATTCAATATTAGATATATCGATGCTGACGGAACTGAAAAGGAGCCTTTCGTTATTCATAGAGCCCTTATCGGTTCATTTGAAAGATTCTTTTCGTTCCTTATTGAATCTCATGGTGGTGATTTCCCATTATGGTTCACTCCTGAGCAAGTATATGTAATCCCAATTTCTGACAAGCACCATGAGTATGCACAGAAAGTGTATGAGGAAATCAGAAATGCCGGTCTTAGAGTAAAACTGGATGACAGAACAAAGAGTATGCAATCAAGAATCCGTGATGCCGAGAAGATGAAAATCCCATATATTGTAATTATGGGAGACAAGGAAATTGAAACAGAGACAGTATCTGTAAGAACTCGAAAAAATAAATGCGAAGGATTGATGAAAGTTCAAGAATTCATTGATACTCTTAAGGAAGAGGTGAGGACTAAAGAGCCTTTTTCCCAAGAGTGTAATAGCTAATTTTTAAAAAATATATAAATAATGTCTTTTGAGTACAAAAAAGATTTAAGAAAGAAATACGGACCTAGAAAAAATGAATGGATTAGAGTAGATGAGGTGCAGTTGATAGGAGACAAGGGGGAGAATATTGGAGTAATCAAGACAACAGAGGCCCTAAAGATGGCTCAAGAAGTTGGGCTAGATCTTGTTGAAGTTGGTCCAAATGTTAGACCTCCTGTATGCAAAATAATGGACTACTCTAAGTATATGTATATTCAAAATAAAAAAAGTAGATCAAACAAAAAAGGAAAAGTGAAAGAAACAAAAGAATTTAGATTCACACCTGTAATAGAGCAAGCTGATATCACCCACAGAGTAAGCAGAGCTAAGGAATATCTTCAAAAAGGTCATCCAGTAAAACTAACCATGTTTATCAAGGGTCGACAATCAAGAGAACAGGCAAGTGAAGAATTCAATGAAATATTGACTAATTTCTCTGATTATAGTAGTATCGAACCTGATCCAGTCAAGGAAGGGCGTAATATATTTATCACATTTAAACCCGATGGCAAGACAAAAGACAAACAAGACAGCAAAAAAGAGGTTTAACATCTCTAATCCAAGAGGAAACAAAACTCCTAAGATTAGGTATAAACAAAGTCATCAGGGACACTTGAAAACTAAGCGATCCTCTACTCAAAAAAGAAGAATGAAGGATAACGCAGAAGTTTCAAACTGTATTGGGAAAAAGATGCTCAAAAAAGTTGTTAATGTTAAGTAATAAATACAATGAGAGTTAAAGGTGGTGTAAAAAGGAAAAGAAGTCACAAGAAAATCCTAGCAAGAACTAAGGGTTACAGGATGACCAAAAATAAACTTTACAGAGTTGCTCATGAGGCATATATGCATGCAGGACAGTATGCATATAACGATAGACAGAAGAGAGGTGGGCAGATGAGAAGGATGTGGATTACAAAGATTAATGCCGCATGTAAGAACAATGGAATTCAGTACAAAGATTTAATCTCTGGACTAAAAAAGAACAAGAATGAATTAAATAGAATGGTCTTAGCTGATATCGCTGTTAATAATCCAAAGGTGTTTACAAGTATTGTAAAATCCCTTTAAGAGTTTTGACAATAGACTTTTAAGGGACTAGAAGTAGTCCCTTTTTTTTAAATGTAGTATACTGATTAAATGGAATTCAAAAACAAAAATCTATCTCAAATATTCGATTCTCTTGAGAAAGATAAAGAGAGATTAAATACTGAAGAACTTAAGAAGAAATACTCCTCGAAAAACGGTCTACTAACAACAGCATTCTCCGATATATCAAGAATTGAACAGAGTAATAGGGCTGAGTATGGAAAAGAAGCGAATGAGCTTAAAATATATCTCGGTGATATTCTTAAGAGCAAAGCCACAGAGAGGGAAGGATATTCAAAGAAGGAGAAAATTGATCCTACTGCGCCTTTTGATATAAATATCAGAAAGGAGAATAGGCAACAGTGGTTAAATACAAAAGGAACAAAACATCCACTAACAAATGAAATAGAGAAGTGGGTAGAAATTTTCAAAGGTATGGGTTTCAATGTATTGGAAAGTAGACAAATAGATGATGACTTCCATATGTTTGAATCACTAAATTTCCCCGTAGGACATCCTGCGAGAGATATGTATGACACATTCTGGACTGAAGATGGATTTGTTTTACCAGCACATACCTCAACAATGCAGAACAGAGCGATAAAGATGTTTGGACCTCCTCCAGTTGCAGTTATTCTCCCAGGAAGATGTTTTAGGAACGAAGCGACAGATGCTGGGCATGAACATACATTTCATCAGATCGAAGGCATATATATAGATGAAGGCGTTTCATTGGGAAATATGGTTGCAACAATAAAGGAATTTTTAGAAAGATATTTAGAAACAGAACTTGATGTGAAAATACAACCTTCATTCTTCCCATTTACAGAACCTGATTGTGAATTTGTAATCAGTTGCCCTTTCTGCAAAAAAGCAGGATGTTCAACATGTGGCCACACTGGATGGATAGAATTAATGGGGTGTGGAATGATACATCCAAATGTACTTAAATTAGCTGATATAGACCCAGAGAGATATTCTGGCTTTGCATGGGGTTTTGGTGTGGACAGGCTAACGATGATAAAGCTGGGAATTAGTGACATTAGATTCCTGAGAGATGGAAACCTTAACTTCTTAAAACAATTCTAATGAGGTATACGACTGAGCTATTAAAATTGGTTGGAGAGATTGACACAGAGAATAAGGATATAGTTGATATCATTAACACTCATATTGGCAACGTTGAATATTCACATGACATTGGAAAGGATTATGAAGGAATAGTCGTAGCAGAGATTGTTGAGAAGAAAGAACATCCAAATGCAAATAAACTTTGTATCTACATTATTTTCACAGGTAAAGGAGAAAGGATACAGGTTGTTGCAGGGGATAAAACATTAGAAATAGGAGATAAAGTTGTATACATCAAACCTGGTAGTACCGTACCCATCTCACTTTACGAAAAGGAACCAATTGTAATAAAGAATGCCCAGTTAAGAGGCATAGAATCAAATGGAATGCTTGGTTCTGAGAATGAGCTCAACATCGGACCAAATCATGAGAAAGTTATGCGACTTCCAGCCGATGCAACTCCAGGGACCCCATTTGCAGAATACTACTCCCTAATTGACTACGCAATTAATGTTGAGAACAAGGCTCTCACGAATAGGGGAGATCTCTTCGGTTTAGTTGGAATGGCGAGAGAGCTCACAGCCATCACAGGAGGGAAATTTAAAAGCCCTGAATGGTATAAGAATCAAAGAAAATCTCTAAGTGCAGAAAGAAATTGCTTACATCTAGAAGTTATAAATGATGCAGAAGCACTCTGCCATAGATACACTGCAGTAGCGATGGACTCCATTACAAATGGAGAATCTCCCATTTGGTTAAAATCTGCTCTCATTAGACTTGATATAAAACCCACAAACAGCATCGTTGATATTACAAACTATGTATCAACACTTCTTGGGCAGCCATTACACGCATTTGATTACGACAAGGTCATACATTATGATCCTGCACCAAACAATAAGGTAGTAATTAATATCCGAATGGCAAAGGAAAATGAAAAAGTTCTAGGTTTGGATAACAAAATACATGAATTGAACGATAGGATTATGGTAATAGCAGATAGTAGAAATCCAATAGCAATAGCTGGAATAATTGGAGGTAAAGATACAAGTGTTGATGAGAATACCGAAAGAATCATCCTTGAGTCAGCAAATTTTGACAAGAATAGTATCAGGAAAACATCAATGGAGCTTGGCCTTTCAACAGATGCAGCAACAAAGTTCAAACATTCCTTAGATACAGAATTATGTATTCCTTCATTACTTAAAGCTGTAGCACTAATTAAAGAGATTGCAGGTGGTGTAGTTGCATCTGAAATCATTGATATTAATATCGAACCATATGAGGAGAGAATCATAACAATCAATTCTGAAAAGCTTAATAAAAGAATTGGCACTAACCTTGATAAGAGCGCGATTCAGAAGTTTTTGGAAGCACTAGAGTATGAGATAAAATCAAAGGAAGGAAATTATATTACAGTTATAGTTCCATCTTGGAGGAGAGATGTAAACATAGAGGAGGATATTTATGAAGATATTGTGAGAATATATGGATACAACAACATCAGGATAGAGCTACCAAAGAAAGAGATAAGGTCACTAGAAAAGAATAGAATTTTTGGATTAAAAAAGGATGTAAGAGATATTCTGAGTAGTTTAGGGGCGAATGAAATTCTCTCATATAGCTTTACTAGTGACTCTAACTTCAAGAAATGTAATCTTAATCCTAACTCAGCATTCGTTATCAAGAATGCTCTCTCGCCCGAACTTTCACTAATGAGGGTATCTCTACTTCAAAGCATACTCCCTAAGTGTAAAGATAACATTGAAAGAGGATATTCTGAATTTGGCCTTTTCGAGATAAATATTCCCCATATAAAAGGATATCTTGGGGAAGACTCACTCCCAAAAGAGGATTGGCACCTTTCATCTGTATTAATTAAGGATAATGCGAAGGAGAACGGCTCGCCTTATTATTGGGGAAAGAGTTATTTTGAAAAGATCTTGGGCAAAAATAATTATGATTACCAACTTATTTCCAATTCTTTAGAACAAAATTTACCAGATGATATTAAAGTAATTTTACCTATGTTTGATGCTAATGTATCTGCAATCTGTTACTTAGAAGATACCCCAATAGGTGTAGTAGGAGAACTTAAAGAGAACATAAAGAGAGATTACAAACTTTTTGATTACAGCTGTGTATTGGATATTAACCTTTCAAGAGTTTTGGAAATTGGAATTGATAAGGAACGATATTCTGAAGTACCTATATATCCGACATTTTCTATAGACTTTAGTTTTGAGAGTGCTGATAACATCAATTGTAATAGGATGATTGATGAATTAAAAAGAATTGTTAATAATAAGGATAATTGGGCTAGAGTAGAGTGCCTTGATATATATAAGGACCCAAAAACAAAAGGTATAAAGAGAACAACACTTAGAGTGATAGCCAGCAGATATGACAGAACAGCAAATGAAAAGGACATAAAGGAAATTTTAGATAGAGTATCAAAGGAATTTAAGGAACTTTTTAAGGCAAAGATTATTTAATCTTCACGTTTATTGAATTTTCAAGTTTCTTCCCATCTACAGTAGCATACGCCCTGATCACTGTTGCCCCAAGGGGCATACTATTTGGAACCTTTAGGCTCCACCTATTAGAACCCAATGGTTTCGGAAGTGCTAATAGACCAGTATAGCCATCGAATTCTATTCTCACTTCTGAGATTTGAGTACCCCCAATCTCAATAATTACTTCCGCCCCTCTCGCGATTTCATCTCCATTTCCGTAATCCACAAATTTTATATAAGTTGTTGGAGCAAGATTCCCTAATATCACATTGACACTTCTACTAGAAACTCTGTTACCGCTATCCTTGGCACTTACAACAATCTCTTTGTTCCCATTCATATCATTTGGAACAACATAATTCACAATATAGCTACCATCAGCTCTCACAGACGAAACATCTACTCCAGCGACTAGCTTTCCACCAACGGTGACTGTGAAGGTACTAAGTGCCCCCTGAGCAAAGACTGTACCTTTGATTTCTACATTCTGTCCAACAGAAAACGTAGCTCCTGCAGTTGGGGATGTTATATCAACTAATGGAGCACCATCAGGACCTAAAGGAGGTAAGCAGATTCCACTCTCTGGCATATCAAAAATATATGCTTTTGAAGCATTTAGATATTTCCTATATGCCTCTTGTTGTTGAGCATTTTCTAGTTTAGTGCTTAGAAGAATCTTGGTAGAAGTTAATCCATACTGTTTTGCAACATCCAAGTTAGTAGGAATTTTCCCATCAACAGTACATATATCTATTGCTTTCCTATTATCAATTTGAGGGGATCTCCCAGAAATATAAATCGAGGCCTCTTTATTGCAATCGACTCCATCTGCAGGAATTGCACCAGTATCTTTGCAAACACTTGTTGTCATAATACCTGCAGGCCTATTAAATTTGAAATCACCATACGAATCGATTACCCTTTGCAAGAAGGAGTGCGCCAAAGGAAGAGAAACTGTTGTCGCCCAGGCTCTTGGCATCTCAATATTGTTATTATTACCATTCCACACACCAACAACAATACTTTGATTATAGAGGAACGTGAGAAGATCCTTAGGACCATTTGTAGTTCCTGTCTTACCACATACTTTTTTCCCTTTAACCGTATAATACCTATTATCAGGCTTGTCATTAAAATTCTGTAAATCACAAATCATCCAGTTGACAAGATAGGCCTCTTTCTCATCAATAACTCTCTGCCCCGCATCATCTTTAAACTCCTTAAGCACCTCTCCCTTAGAGTTCTCAACCTTAAGGATAGATACTAAGTCATGCTTTATACCTCCATTTGCTAGAGTGGCAAATGCATTGGTAAACTCAGTCATTCTCATCTCTGCAGAGCCAAGAGCCAAACTTAATCCATAACCAGCCTTGCTTTCCATTCCAGAGACACCAAGTTTCTGCATAAGCTGAAGATAATTATCAATACCTCCCATTTGTAACGTATATACAGCAGGAATATTCCTAGATTCCACTATTGCCTTTCTAGCAGTAATCAATCCATCGTACCTATTATCCCAGTTTGTGGGTTTGTAACTGCCAAAAGCAATACTATTAATGTCAGGACTCACTGTCCAAGGTCCTGTCCCCCTACTTGAGAAAGCATTTAAATATACAAAGGGCTTCACCGAAGACCCCATCTGCCTGTAACTTGTTGTAATATTAACATTTCCATCAATCCTAGGATCATCAGTTTTCCAATAATCTACAGAACCAACCATAGATAGAATCTGTCCATTCTTAGGATTAATAACAATCATTGCACCATTGTTTGCGTTGTATCTTTTAGCAGCATTTTCTACACCCTTTTTAATTTCTTCCTCTGCAATTGCTTGAAGGGTAGGGTCAATAGAAGTTGTAACCTTAAGACCACCTTTTTCAACAGCATCAATTCCAAATTCCTCCTCTAACTGAGCCTTAACATAGAATACGAAATGAGGAGCCTTGATATCAATCCTTGTCGGATTGTAGACTAACTCCTCCTGTCTAGCTTTCTCAATTTCTTCCTCAGAAATACCGAATAACTTCTTCTTCTCCTCTAACTGATCGAAAACATAGTTCTGCCTTACTTTTGCCATCTCTGGATCTCCACCAAAAAGAGGAGAGTACCAACCAGGGCTCTGGATAATCCCTGCCAAAAGAGCACTCTCTGCAAGTGTAAGTTCACTAACATCTTTTCCAAAATATGCATGCGAAGCCGCCTGGAATCCATAGTTCACTCCCCCTAGAGGGATTTCATTCATATACATCTGTAAAATTTCATCTTTGCTGAAGGTCTGCTCAACCTGCATTGTAATTAGAACTTCTTTAACTTTCCTAGATATAGTCTTCTTGTTTGCCTCTTCTCCTAAGATATCGTACAGGAGAGTTTTCTTAACCAACTGCTGGGTCAATGTACTAGCTCCACTTACCACTGATCGACCTCTTAAGTTCAGATACAATGCCCTTGCAATGCCTACTAAATCTACACCCTTATGCTGATAGAATTCTGCATCTTCAGCTGCTAGGAGAGCCTTTCTCGTGTGCTCTGGGATCTTATCTATAGATACGAATTCTCTATTTTGGTCACCATATACGGTATAGAGAACATTCCCTTTCCTATCCAATATCTGAGTACTTTGATCAGAACTCCTAGAAATCAACTCATTTGGGGAAGGAAGAGAATTTCCCAACTTCTTTAAATACACTCCAAACCCAACCAATACTACACATCCTATGAAAAAACAAATTCCTAAACCTACAACTGCAATCCTTTTTAGCTTCTTCCTATCATTAGGCCTTTTCTTTGAACCTCGCTTAGTCGTTGTAGCTGCCAAATTTCTGGAAGCATACTTCTTTACATTCTTATACTTCTCAAAACCAAATTTCCCTGGGTTATATGATCTTCCTAGAAGACTTCCCTTAGAAGTGTTTCTATTTGGTATTCTTTTTTTATTCGAAAAGCCTACACTATATTTCATCTCCGTATATCTTAACTCATTTTGTAGTGTAATTTCAATACATGATATAATTAAACATTATGGAAAAGAAAATAGAAACAAAAACATTAAAAGGCTTCTACGACTACTTCGCAGATGATATGGAAATTCGTGATTTTGTTAAGAGAACATTTAGAGAGACTTCCATATTATATGGTTTTGAACCATTAGAGACCCCTGCATTAGAATACTCCGAACTAATATTAGGGCAGAGTGGTAGTGAAGCGGAGAAACTATATTATAGATTTAAAGACAATGGTGGAAGGGATGTAATGCTTAAATATGAACTTATGATACCAATGTGCAGAGCGGTTGCACAAAATTACTACAACATATCCTTTCCGTTCAAGCGATACCAGGTTCAAAATGTATGGCGGGCTGAAAATGTCCAGAGAGGAAGATTAAGAGAGTTTACTCAAATGGATATAGATATAATTGGTAGTAATTCACCAATTGCAGATGCAGAGATTATTCAATTTGGGCTTGATTTCCTCAAAAAGCTCGGGTTTAAGAAATATATTGTACTTCTAAATAGTAGAGAAATTATCAAAGGTCTAATAGAGGTAGTATCTATCGAGGAAAAATACTTTGAAGATGTATATATTGCGGTAGATAAAATAAAAAAAATCGGGGAGAGTAAAGTAGCCAAGGAATTGATTTCTAAAGGCATTGGGGAAGTAAAAGTGAAAAAATTTCTATCATTACTTAACCTTGACATTGAGGAGTTAAGTGTAATGCTTAAAAATTCTGAATCTGGTAGAAGTGGAGTAGAGGATGTTAAGAATATTATTGAAATCATCTCTAGCAACAAAGAGAATGCGAAATTTGTAAAGTTTGATGCAACACTCACAAGGGGACTTGCATCTTATACTGGACCAGTTTGGGAATATGAGATAATTGACGGAGATGTTGGATCTGTGAGTGGTGGTGGAAGATACGACAAAGCGGTTTCTAAATATCTCGGTAGGGAAGTTCCTGCTACAGGTACTTCTTTCGGTCTGGAAAGACTTACTGAGATTATGAAAGAGAGGGAGATGGTTAAAAATATTTCTTCAGATAATACAATTCTGCTGATTCCAATGACTAATAATTGCATAAATTATACGATGAAACTTGGGAATACACTAAGAGAAAATGGCTTGGCAACTAATATCTATCCCCAGATCCAGAAATTGAAAGTATCTCTAAAATATGCAGATAAGAAAAAGTATAAGTGGGTTGGAATAATAGGGGAAGAGGAGATAGCAAATGATAAAATCAGATTAAAAAATATGGTAGAGAAAACTCAGGAGAGTGTATCTGCTCAGATACTGGTTAAAACAATTTCAAAAAAGTAACCTTTTTGTAACAATCCATAGGTATCATTTATTTATGGTACTAACTGAGTCAAAAAAACTTCTCATCATAAGCCGTGATAGAGAGCTGATTAATCAGATAAGAAGAACCTTTAACTCCACAGAAATATCTGTGAATTATCAAGATGTTAAGAGGGCGGATGTTATTATCATGGACAGAAGGGATAACAGGGAGATTCCACAAGATAGAAAATTTCAATCTAAAATGATTTGCATTATCTATAAGGTTTCCCAACAAGAAATTGAGTCCCTTTCTGCACAAGGTGTAAATCATATTATTACCTTGCCCGAGTTCAAATACTGGCTATTTTGTTTATTAAAAAGGTACTTGGGATACACGAATTCAGATACTTCCAAATACTCGTACAAAGGTATTACCGTATGTAAGGATACTACCTCAATAATTTACAATGATTGTAGAGTTATACTTACAAGTACTGAGCTAGAAATACTGGAGAATATTCTTAGGAAGGAATGTCCTTATTGTAAGGTAGATAATCCCTCAACAATAAGTACAATAAGTCGAATTAATAAAAAGACTAAAAGAGGAACAGGCATAAAAATTATTGGTAATAGATACCGCAAGGGTTACTATATCTCTGTCTAGATTTTCTTTTTCCACTCAACAATCTTCTTTAGTGCTTCAAGTGGAGTTAGATTGTCTGTATCAATGCCCTGTATCTCTTTTTCGACTTGAGACTCTTTAGCCGAAAAGAGAGGGTACTGCATAGATGTAACTCTTGCAATTTCTTTTCCCTTCTTGGTAGCAAAGGCTACCTCCCTTAAACTAGATTTATCCGTAAACATATTCTTTTGTTCAAAGCCTTCCAATATCTCATTCGCTCTCTTTACGACCTTCTCTGGTAACCCTGCCATTTTTGCAACATAGATTCCATAACTCCTATCGGTACCTCCTTCTACTATCTTACGAAGGAAAATGACAATGCCTTTCTCCAAGTCTTCTTCAACAAGTACATTGAAATTCTTCACACTTTCGGGGTATTTCTCTGATAATTTTAGAAGTTCGTGATAGTGGGTAGCAAAGAGTGTTCTAGCTTTCACCTCATTAAGAATATACTCTGCCAATGACCACGCGATGCTTACACCATCATAAGTACTTGTCCCTCTTCCTACCTCATCTAGGACGATTAAACTGTATTTTGTAGCATTATTAATAATATTAGCCGCTTCATCCATTTCAACCATAAAGGTACTTCTTCCCATTGCTAAATCATCGGAAGCACCCACTCTTGTGAATATCCTATCTACAAGTGAAATTCTCACACTCTGAGCGGGAACAAAAGAACCTACCTGCGCCATCAATACAATCATTGCAACCTGTCGTATATATGTTGATTTGCCTGCCATATTTGGACCAGTAAGGATTGACATAGAGCCTTCCTTGAATGACATCCTTGTATCATTGGAAATAAAGTCATCTTCACTAATTTGCTCGATAATTGGATGTCTCCCTTTTTCAATTTCAATTAGCCCCTCATTCTCTCCAATCTCATATATTTCTGGTTTACAATATGAATTTTCAATTGCGACATGGGCGAAATTAGAGAGAACATCAATTATTCCTATTACTCGAGAAAGTTCTTGCAATTTCTGAAGGTTCGGAAGAAGTGATTCCCTAAAATCATTAAAAATTTTGTACTCCAATAAACTTAATTTCTCATGAGCATTGAGGATTACCTCTTCTTTCTGTTTCAGTTCTTCAGTTATATACCTCTCGGAATTAACCAGTGTTTGCTTTCGAATGTATCTATCAGGGACTTTTTCCTGATGAGCCTTTGTGACATCGATATAGTAGCCGAAGATATTATTAAATCCAACTTTCAAGGAGGATATCCCTGTTGCCTTCCTCTCCTTTTCCTCGAACTCCTTTAGCCATTCTTTACTATCTCCCGAGAGCAACCTTAGCTCATCAACCTCCGTGCTAAAACCTGCTTTGATAATTGCCCCATCTGTAATAGTGAGAGGGGGATCATCTGATATCGTCCTTTCAATCTTTTCAGATAATTTTATCAAGAAATCTAAATCTATCTCTTTGTAATCAATCTTTAAGTCTTTCTTTAGTATGACGAGAATTTCTTGGGAGTTAGTTAACGATACCTGGAGTGCCTTAATATCTCTTGGTGTAACTCTGTTAAGACCAATCTTTCCAACTATTCTCTCAATGTCATTAATCCCCTCTAATCTCTCCCTAACATCCCTAAGTATCGTTTCCTTTTCAACAAATTTCTCAACTATATCTAGCCTAATATCAAGCTCCTTCTTAAGAATCAGTGGGTTTAGTATCCAAGAATGAAGTAGTCTTGTTCCCATCCTTGTACATGTTTGGTTCAATACCGAGAAAAGTGAGTTTTCAATACCTCCTGAGTATGAGTTATTAATTAATTCAAGATTTCTTATTGTAGCTCTATCCAGAACCATTGTATTGCTTAATGAGAGCTTCTGAGGTTTTAAGATATGTTGAGGACTCATTAATTGTGTATCTTCAATATATTCAATCAACATAGCAACTGGTACTAATTCAAATGATTCTTCCTCAACACCTAATGCATTTACACTTTTAATATTGTAAAAACTCCTAACTTTTTCCTGAGAGTACTTCAGATTCCTCAAACCCTTATCAATAAATTGAACTGGAATATCCCTTATATCATCACATCTCTCGCCTTCAAGAAGAAGAATTTCAACGGGCTCATATGCAGAAAGGATATTGCGTACATATTCCTTAGATTGGGTAGGCGAAAGAGTAAGGAATCTGCCTGTTGATATATCAACCAATGCACAATATGTGAGATTTCTCTCGAAAAAGAATGCTGCTAAATATGAATTTTTTACTGTACTAGCTTGATCACCATCTACTGTGCCTGGAGTAACGATTCGTGTAACCCCCCTCTTAACAATCCCTTTTGCTAGTTTCGGATCTTCCAACTGGTCAACGATTACAACGGAATATCCTGATTCAATAAACTTAGGAAGATACTGGTCAATAACTTTATGTGGAAATCCTGCTAATGCAATGGCGTTCTCTTTTTTATCTCTTTTTGTAAGGGTAATATTTAAGACTTTAGAAGCAATCTTAGCGTCATCTCCGAAGGTTTCGAAGAAATCTCCCATTCTGTATAGCAGAATTTTATCTGGATACTGTTTCTTAAAGCCCAGATATTGTTTCATCATTGGAGTACTTTCCATATATGGGAAGTATATCACACAGGAAGCTGTGTTAACTAGGCACTATTTCCCTAGGATAATTTTGGCCTCTTCATCAGCGGCAGTTTTTCGTGACTCTCTAATCTCCTCGGGCAAAACCGCTACTCCGAAAACACCTGCTCTTACACAATATCTTAAGAGAGGTTTAGAGTCTTCGACAACAACTATTACCTCATTCAACTTTCCCTTAATTTCCTGAAGGAGATTATCTAATACCTTAAATACACTATGCCTTGCTAGGTCATATCGTGCATCAACATCCTCAATTTTGAAGCCTTGCATCTGCATTGCAATTCTTGGCATATTTAATATAATTCCATCAATTTTTGCATTTGCTATTTCATCAGCAAGAATGATTTCAGATGGATTATCCAATACTGCATAAATACTGAAAGAGGATGTCCTTTTTAAATTCTCGCCAGAAAGTTGCTTCTTAATCTCAACCATGTAATCTTCATTCATCACGGAGTGAATTCCAAGGGATACATTCCTTTTTTTGTACACATTCCTAATTCTCCTAATAATTCTAGCAACCCTTGTAAGAAGCTCAGGATTATTTATGTAGTGTAATGCACCGAGTGCCTCAAGAGAAAGCGAGTCATTCTCATATTTCTTTCCACCAACCAGAGATCTGAAATCCTTTACCCTGCATGAACCAATTGTGAGAATCACATCATTTCCTTGGGCCAGATTTACATAGCTTAGAATTTTCTCACAGATTTTCTTTGTATAATCAAGGAATTTCTTGTCCTCTACATATTGGAGAGGGTGCCTACCATCTTCAATGATTATTCTGTCTAGATCAATATATACTAATCCGTGAGAATCTCCCACGAATTTAAACATATTTTCGCTACTATCTGTAACCATTGAGAATATCCTTGTGGCTGAAGGGGGTAGGGTTATATCTTTTGGTGGGAGCTCCTCACTTACAGCTTCTGTTTTGCTAGACATCATTCCTTCCATTCCGGATAGTTCTCCTTTGGTATATGCATTGACTATTGGATGAATATCTGACTCCTCAACTTTACCCTTTTCGTTTTTATAAATTGTCCCAGAATTCCCATCAATTTTTACCCAATCACCTTCAACAAGTAGTGATGATGCTCCAGTAGCACCTACAACTGCTGGTATTGCAAATTCCCTACAAAGGATTGCAGTATCACTTGTGAGACCTCCTGCTTCCATAATTATTCCCCCAGAAGAAAGAATCATAGACTCCATTTCAGAAGAATATTTCTGAATTAATAGAATTTCATCACGAGAGTATCTCTTCCCTGTCCCACCAGATACAATTCTTATCCTTCCTTTTGCCGTGCCAAAACTTGCACCAATCCCAGAAATTACGAAGTCGTCCCGCTTGGTTTCTGGTGCAGTGAGTTTGCTATCAAGCTCTCTTCTTGCTTCAGAGATGAGTTTCTCAAGTCTTATTACTTCTTCATCATTGTTTCTCTCAACAATCTTCTTTGCTTCACTCATTGCAGATGAAATCATTTGATCTTCACTCTTGTATTTCTCGATAAGACCTAGGATTACCTCTCTAATATTTTTTCGAACAAAATACTCCGATCCAGAGGTAATTACATCTGAAAGGGAGATATATCTAATAGGTTTGTTCTGAAGAATCCAAAATTTCCCTCCAGAGAGAACCCACTCAACATTTTGGGCATCATTTCCCTTGTCTTCAATAACCAAGGATATTTTTGCAATTTCTTGAATATCTCTGTCTGATAATTTCTGCTTGTGACTCCAGTTTCTAGAAATTTTAATTTTCTCAATCCCAATAACTCCTTTAGCCGTTTTTCTCATGGTTCTAACCTTCATCCATTCCTGAGGAGAGATATGTTTCTCTGCTGTAGAAAGGTCTTTTTTATTAAGGACATATGTGTCGGGAGCTATCTCACCCAATGAGATAACATCTCCAAGACCGTAGACGGCCTCAATACTCATTTTTGTTCTATCCTGAGTGATAGGGTCAGTTGTATAGACAACCCCTGCTACTTCGGATTGTACCATCTTCTGTACAACCACAGAGATTTTTGCCTGAGAAAGATCAATATTCATTCTGTTCGCATACGCAACAACATCATCTGAGAACATCGAAGCATATATTCTTTTTATTGAATGTAGAAGTTCATCATATTTTCTGACATTCAATTCTGTAGAGAAGATTCCACTAAATGAAACATCCTTATTCTGGGTAAATACTACTGATGACCTTACCGAAACCCATGCATCACTAAAGCCAGAGAGCCTTGTATATGCAGACAGGATATCGTCTAGTACCTCTTTAGAAAATTCTTCCTTCAAAAGTAGTTCTTCAACCTCTTTATTCTCGGGATTTCTTCCATTTGCAAGAATCCTTGATTTCCCACCATTAAATGCCTTCAATATGAAATCTACAAATACATCAGAAGAAACAACAAAAAACTCTGGTACAGGAACATCCATATCCTTTAGCCTGAACAAACTCAAACCTTTTCTTCCTACCTTATTCTCATTTAATTCTTTCGCAGAATAATCATCAAAAAAGTATACAGGGATTGTTTTCTTGCTCTCACTCTCTATCATACTGGGCAGTACAAAAATTATTTCGTTATCTTCTTACACAATACCTTTAGCTTCAAGTTTTTGCAAGTCTATATAGAATTCATATGCAATCTTGATTAGAACGAGTAGGGGAACTGAAATGATTGCTCCCATAGGACCAGCGATGATTAGCATGATGATTGCCCCTACAAGGATGTAAAGTGGTTTTAACCCAACCACATTGCCCATTACCTTTGGAACAATTATGTTGTTCTCTACCTGTTGATAGAGGACCATTAATACCATAAGGATTATTCCATTAACAGGCCCTACTGCTATGAGTGCAACAATTCCAACTATGATTGCAGCTAATGAGGCACCAATAGTTGGGACAGCATCCAAAATCCCTACAAGAACCGCTAGGGGGATTGCGAATGGCACTCTCAGGATAGAGAGCGCTACAGCAGCGAACATCATTGCAAGCAAACTCACTGTGCCTTGCCCTAATACCCAACTCCCCAATTTATGTTCCACATCAGCAATTAACTGTTCTACTCTATCTTTCTTCCCTATAGATCTTATTCGCATAAATAGAATATCTGTAAGTGATTCATGTTCGGAAACTAGGTATACAGAGAGAACAATTGCAGAAAAGAATGTTGCAAAACCATTAAACACGCCTCCAAGCATTGTAGTGACACTCTTGAAGTTATCTGCATTGGGGAACTCTTTGAGCCAAGCAGCCGTAGTTTCTTCAATCGCTGCGGTATCGATTACTTTCCCACCAATATTTATCCCATTCAACCAATCAATGACTTGCTCTATCCACTTTGGCAGTGTTCGTACAAGACTCTCTGTCTGATTGATTAATGGAACTATGATTATTGCAATAAGTATTAATGAGAAGAGAGTAAAACTAGCATAAGCAAAGAAAATTGCCCATCCCTTTGGGACTTTCTTCTTCATAAACCAATTAACAATTGGCCTCATCATACACATAAATACAAATGAAAGCATTAAAAACAATACTATTGACAATAACTGTTTGCCAAAGAATATTATAGCAAGAACTATAAATATCAATCCCAACAATTGAGGAGATAAATCTACTTGTATCCTCTTTATTTTAGAGTCTCCTATCTCGCTGTTCTCGTTTTCGACAGAATATATCTTAGGCATAGATTCGCTCTTAAAACTTAATGTCTATATCTATTAATATAACACAGACTACTCTTCTATTCTATGCCTTTTTGCAAGAACTACACCTGATGAAGCCAAGAAAGCAATAAATGCAATAATACCCAGCATTAGCATAATCTTGCCATCTCTAAGTACGGAAAGAGCTGCTTCTAATTCACCTGAAGCAACTGGAAGATTCTCATCTACGACAGCATTTCCATTTACACTGCTCTCCTTAGAGTATGTAACCTCTATCTTCTTCTCAATCTGTCTTACATTACCAGCGTTATCCTTAAGCTCAATAGAATAAACATTTGGACCTTCATCTAAAGAAATACCCTTGATTGCAAATAGGCCAGTCTCATCAACTTTTGCTTCATATATATCTGTGCCTCTTTTGACTAAAACTGTACTTCCTGGTTCAGCTTTGCCAATAACACCAAAATTGTCTGTACCAACCTCATTTGAATATTTAATCTCTTCTAGTTCTGGAGCAGTCCTATCAACAGTAATAACAATAGGATTAGATTTTGGAGTAATAAATTTCTTTAAGAATCCCCTTATAGCAGCTGTAGAGATAATATACTTCCCCTCCTTTTCCACCTTATGCTCATACTCATATATTCCATCTTTCCCCACTTTCGCCTTACCGACTTCTTCATTGTCAACATATACTAAAACCTTATCATAACCATCAGCACTACCCTTAACAATAATATTCTCACCATTTGTCATAGCCTGTGTCTCAGATGTAGTTGGAGGAACAAGAACCTCATCTAACTTAGGTTCTCTGTTTGACTTAAAATATGAGAAAATACCATATCCTATAAGAAGAATCCCCAATACAATTAGGAGAGTTCCTATGATTTTGGAAAGAGTATTATTACTCTTCTGTTGAATCTCAACCTTTGAAACCATGCTTTCTTTAGCAACAGGTCTCTGTGTTTTAACAGTTTTAGCTGTTTTCTTTTGGGTAGTTTTTATTTGGGCAGACTTAGTTTTCTTTTTAGCCACTTTAAGTCCTATATTATAATTTATATACTCCCTGTCTAAGAATAATATAATTCGGGATTTAATGCAACACTTTAATAAATTTAGTAGAATAGGGGGAAGAAATGAAAAATACACTCAAAATACTTACAACTCTTTTCCTCATACTATTGGCTCTGACTCCAATTGCTTTTTTCATAATATATCCACAGTATAATGATATCGTACTAAAAAAGAATTCATTGGACATATATGCTCTCACAAAAGATACAACCATAAACCTTCTTACCACTCTTTCCCCGACAAAGGACAAATTTAAAGAGGAGGAATTCGTAGAGGGATCAATTGAGGAATCAGTAAAAGGTGCAGATATCATTCTGGACAGGAAGGTATTAGAGGAATTAGGGGCATCCCTCACTATCGATAATCTCCTCATCGATGGGAAGATCTTCCAAGGTGTGGACGCATATACTATGGACAAGGGCTTTTGGCATTTCCCAAGTTCTACATATCCTGGTCACAAAGGAAACTTTGTCATAATTGGCCATCGTTTTATGAATATTCCTCCAGCAAAGGATACCTTCTTCAATCTAGATAAAATTAATATCGGAGATGAGATTAAAGTTAAGCATAATGATGGGGAATTTACATATATTGTCACAGAAAAAAGGATAGCGGAAGCAAATGATATCTCTGTTGTTAAAGATACAGACGACTATCGTCTAACCCTAATAACCTGTACACCATTATGGACTTCAGAAAAAAGATTGGTTATCATAGCTAAGCTAGACAAATTGTATCAAAAAGTATAGAATTAGCGACATAATTTAAATATTACACATAATGGATAATTTTTACACTAGAAAAGATATTAGCGAAAATACTGTTGAATTCACAATTACAATTCCAAAGGATTCTTTCAATAAGAGCTACAAAGCTGTTTTAGAACAGGAGTTGAGTAATACAAAACTTGATGGTTTTAGAAAAGGAAAAGTTCCAACTGATTTAATTGAACCAGAGATGAAGAATACGGTTAAGATTCAAACATTTGAGAAGATGGTTCCTATGTACCTTACCACTGCACTACAGAAAGAGAATCTTTCTCCAATTGCACCTCCTACATACAAAAGTTTCCCTGATTTCTCTAAAGATGAGGAACTAGTTTTAGTTGTTGAGATACAAATTATGCCTGAGTTTAAGCTAGGCGACATGAAGAAGATTAAGGTTAAGAAAGAGAAGTATGAGGTTAGTGAAAAGGAGCTAGGGGATGCTCTCGAGAATGTATTCGAAGGAAATAAGACAAAGGCGAAGAAGATGGATGATGCTTGGGCTAATGAAATAGCAAAATTGATGAAGATTGATAACATAAAGACATTGGAAGATTTGAAGAAATATGTGAAGGATCTTCTTGAAAAACAGAAGGGCCTATATGAGCAGAGGAGGCAAGAGGATGATGCTTTTGCACAGGCTATAGCTCTTTCAAAGATAGAGATACCACAGGCAGCAATTGATTATGAGGCCCATGAGAGAGAGCACTCCTTTCTACATGATATGGATCACGACGACCAGAAGGTGGAGAAATTCCTTGAGGCAAACAATATTTCCATGGAGAAGATGAAAGAGTTATGGCAGAAGGATGCTAAAGATGCCCTTGAGAGTGATGTTTTCCTTAAGTTGTATGCTAAAGAGAAGGGAATTAAGGTAGATGAGAAGGTGTTAATAGAGAAGATTGAGACAATTAAGAAAGGGGCACCGGAAGACACAGATCCAACTATTTACGAGAATGAGGAGTGGAGAGAGTATGTTAGGAGAATTACTGAGAAGGAATTGGCATTTAAGACGTTTATTGAGCAGATTTTAGGAACAAAGTAATTTATTATTATTTGGAATATGACATTAATACCTACAGTTATTGAGAAAGAGAAGGGTGGTGAGAGGGCATATGATATATATTCTAGATTACTTAAGGACAGGATAGTTTTTGTAAGTGATGATATCGAAACGAACATGGCTAATACTGTAGTTGCTCAGTTATTGTTTTTAGAGAAAGAAGATCCAAATGCTGATATTCAGATGTTTATTAATTCTCCAGGTGGTCATATTACTGCAGGAATGGCAATTATTGATACCATGAACTATATCAAACCTGATGTATCGACTACAGCTGTAGGATTAGCTGCATCCATGGGGACTATGATCCTTATTCATGGAGCCAAGGGCAAAAGATTTGCTCTACCAAATAGCAAGATTCATATTCACCAACCACTTGGGGGAGTAAAAGGACAGGCTAGTGATATCGCTATAGAGGCTGAAGAGATTATGAAGATTAGAGAACAACTCTACAGAATGCTCTCTGAGAAAACAGGACAGAGTGTCGCTCAGATTACTAAGGATGCTGATAGAGACAAATATTTTACTGCCACTGAGGCGAAAGCCTACGGTTTAGTAGATAAAATAATTAGAAAAAGATAATTATGCCAGAGAGATATGACACAGAATCTGAAGATCCAATTTCAGATGATTACAGAGCAAACAACTTAATTCAAGCATACAAACATACTACCGAGATGCTTCTTTCTGATCGCTTAGAAGAACCTTCCGTACTAGAAATTGAGGAAATATATGCTGTTGATTTTAAGGACTTTTTGAATAAATTAGTTATAGATAAGTCTTTCCCTAAGAAGGTTGCAATAAGCTCAAGCCAAATAAATAATCCAAATGATATTGCTGACATATATGACTCTATGAGTATTGTCACTGAGAGAGCACCAATATCCCAAGATGTAACTTACCTAAAATCGGGGGAGAAGGTTGTTGCACTAATTCCAGTGAACCTAGGACAATTTGAGGGACAAGATATTCTTTCAGTTAGAATAGGGCAATTGCAAAATATGGAGAAATGCATTAGAGATGCATATTTTGCGGAAGAGAAATTTATCAGAAGAGAGGAAGCAATTGAAACAAGGAAGAATACTGAGAGTATGCTACTAAGGAAATCTTTAGAACAAGTTTTTAATGGGGAGGATATAACAAGAGTAATTTTAATGCTATTGGGAGAAAGCAATCTTAGAGATTTAGATAAATATGTAAAGAACTTTGCAGGGAAATACAACAAGAAGAATCCTAAGAACAGATTAGAACTTAGAGTAGGGGAAGTGGAAGGAGATCATCACCTTAGAATTATTCTAAATGAATTACTTATTACAGGAGGTTATCCTCCAGAAGACAGAATTCTTCCAATATATTGTATGAAGACTGACGGAACTAGTTATGTTTTGTTTCCATACTTAGATGAGAATCTGAAACTACATGTTCATGGCGATTCATTGGCAAATGCAGGGGATTATATAAAGGGTGTATGGTACAAGCAGTTTGGAAAGAAGTATGGAATTCCAAGTATAAAGGATGTATGGTAAAATATGTTTGTTGTGGGCGATTAGCTCAGCTGGTTAGAGCGTCACATTGACATTGTGGAGGTCACAGGTTCGAGCCCCGTATCGCCCACCAT